>NZ_KV827977.1:0-210361 GCF_001836265.1 Corynebacterium sp. HMSC036E10 | reverse complement strand
AGGTGATGCGCTACCAACTGCGCTACATCCGCATGCTCTCCGCGCTTACCGCGCTGATTGCGAGAACAAACCTTATCCTCATTCACCGCTTGTATCCAAATCGGCAGTTCACGGCACTTGGTGCGGGTTGGTTAATGAGGTTTCAGCGATGTAATTCTCGGGAGCCGCACGCGATTCAAGGTGTCAAACTAGGCAGGGGAAGGCTCTCTTGGGGGGAAAGTGGTTGTGGCCTGCGGATTCGTCCGTGGCGCTCCATCCGTGTAATCTAGCAACTCGTTCGGTCCTATGGCTCAGTGGAAGAGCGTTCCGTTCACACCGGAAAGGTCGCTGGTTCGATCCCAGCTAGGACCACAACGCAAACCGTCAGGAAACTGACGGTTTTTCTTTTTCTTCAGGCAGTCAGGCTGGGGTCTGCGATTCCTAGCTGCCAATATTGGGGGTTTTGTGCCAGTGTGGGAACTATTCGGCCGTTTTAGGCGACTACTCATTTCGAGTGCGAAAATTACGCACTCAATAGTTTGAACAAGGAGACGAAATGCCCAAACCTGCACATTGCAGGCAAGTTGCACGAGTGGGCGGTATTGCTGCCGCGGCGTTGGCAACTGCTCTGGTTACCTCGGCTCCCGCGGTCGCGCATGACGTTGTTATCGGATCCAACCCCGAAAACAAGTCTGTGGTGCAGGACTTTCCTGAGCGGATCGAGCTGGAGTTTTCTGGCGAGCCCAAGGAAGGTTTCAATACCGTCGCCATCTCACGTACGGAGAATGGAAGCACGGATGTGCTGTTCACCGGCGAACCGGTAATTGAGGGCCGAAACGTCACACTCGACCTTCCGCCAGATCTGCAGCCGGAGGCCGGAGACTACAAAGTTGGCTTCCAAATCGTCTCGTCCGACGGACACGCAACTAAGGGCATGACCTCGTTTAGCTATCAGCCAGATGGCGCTGGCTCGCAATCGCAACAGGATTCGACCGCTACTAACGCTGCAGAAACGAATGAAAACTCAAGCGTTTCTGCTCTCTGGCTGCTTGCCCTTGGCACCATCGTGCTTGCGGTCATCGCGGTGTTGGCCGTGACGAATCGTTCGAAGAAGAGCAAGACCATAACTGATGACGTGCGCAAAGGCGCGCAGTAAGGAAACATGATGAAGAATCGTTTGATGGCCACGGCAGTTGTCGCTGCTTTCGCTTTGACCCCGGCGCTGACCGCCTGCTCTAGCGACTCTAATGAGGCGGCAACCGACACAGCTACCTCGTCCGCTGCAACGTCGGCAAGTGAGACTGCCACGGATGCTGCCGCCACCTCGGACGTTGAACTCGTCGATGGCACTGTGCGTGCAAAGGCTGCCAAGGACGCAGAAAATGGCAGTGATATGACGGCGATCTTTGGCACCTTGAAAAATGGCACGGATGAAGACATCCACGTGATTGGCTTCACTACCTCGCTGGGTGAAGCCATGTACGAAATCCACGAGGTTGTGGATGGCGTCATGCAGGAGAAGGAGGGGGGCATCGTCATTCCGGCCGGTGGCACTTACGAGCTGAAGCCGGGCGGTGACCACTTCATGGTGATGGGCTACCCGGACGAGATTCCTGCTGGAGACACCGTTGATGTCACGCTGCTGACTGAGGGTGGCACCACCATTGATATTCCGGAAGTAGCCGTCCGTACCATGCTGCCGGGCGATGAGGACTACGGCGAGGATGGCCAGGTCATGGACCACAGCCAGCACAAGCACGGCGACGATGCAGCGCATGGCGAACACGCCGAGCACAGCGAAACCGCTGAGCACAAGCACTAGGAGGAGCGAATTCAATGGTTAAGCCACAGCGTGGCGGAGTTTCCCGCCGGGTGTTTCTGGCCGGTGCGGCTGGGGTGGCGGGGGTTGCGTCATCAAGCATGGCGCTCGTTGCGTGTAGCGGTGAGGATGATCGCGAAACTGCATCACGGGCACTTACCGAATCAACTATCGCATTCGATGGCGCTCATCAGGCAGGCATCCAAACGACTACACAAGCGAATCTCAACCTCGTTGGGTTCAACCTCAAAGACGGCGTGGAGGCCGATGGAATCCGCCGTCTAATGCGGTTGTGGACGGAAGATGCGCGAGAGCTCGTCTCCGGCCGCAACCCTTTGTCAAGCCTTGAGCCAGAAATGGTAGACAGGCCAGCAAACCTCACAATCACATGCGGCTTGGGCGAGCGAATCTTTGACGTCGCCGCCCCCAAAAGTAAGCCGGCGTGGCTGCACGACATTGAGCCGATGCCACGGGAGAAACTCGTTCCAGAGTGGGGACAAACCGATATCGTTCTCCAGATCTGCTCGGATGACCCGATGGTGTGTGCATGGGTAATGCGCCACATGACCCGCGCAGGGATGGACTACGTAAAAACTGCGTGGGTGCAGCAAGGGTTCATGAACGCCTACGGCAATATTCCGAAAGGCCAAACCCCGCGCAACCTCTTCGGTCAAGTCGATGGAACCGTCAACCCACATTCGGACGATGAATTCGCGGAGCAGGTGTTTCACGAGGATGGCTCTTCCTCACTGGTAGTGCGCCGGATCGCGATGGATCTCGACGATTGGGAGCGGCTCGACCGGGCTTCACGCGAGGAGTCTGTCGGCCGCAGGTTGAGCGACGGTGCCCCGCTCACTGGCGACAGCGAATTCGACAAACCAGATCTCGATGCAATTGATGAATACGGTCTGCCCGTCATTGACAGGAACTCGCACATGGCGCGAGCAATGCCGCCGAAGGACCATCCGGAGCAGCGTTTCTTACGCAGACCGTACAACTACAACCTTCCGCCGGACCCGAACTCGAAAGGTCTCTCAAATGCAGGCTTGGTCTTTCTGACTTTCCAGAAGGACCCGGATATCCAGTTCACGCCGGTGCTTCGCCGTCTGCTGGAGATGGATCGCCTTAACGAATGGACGACTCACATTGGTTCCGCGGTGTACTGGGTGCCACCGGGCACTGTGGAGCCGGGTAGTGGTAACTCCGGTGATACGTACTGGGGCGAAGCCGTACTTTCCGGCACTCGGGGGTAGAATCCCTATCGACCGGCGTGCGTCTGCGCCGTCGGGACAGTGAACAGCACGATGGGGTTGCGTCCAGGTATGACGCAGCCCAATGACGCGCAAAGGAGCGCACGACACCTATGTCAAACGAAGCAGTAGTCGAGTTTGCAACGTTCGAGGTCCCCGCAGGCACCGCCGTGGGTGCAGCGATGCGGGAGTTGAACTTGCCAAACAAGGGCGACGACGCCGTCGTTTGCGTCTTGGATGCAGAGGGCGAACTCAAAGATCTTTCCCACGTGCCGGAGCAAACCGCCACGTTCACTCCTGTCCCGGCAAACACTGAGCTTGGTCGCTCGGTTATCCGCCACTCCTGTGCGCACGTACTTGCACAGGCTGTTCAGGCGGAGTTCCCGGGAACCAAGCTGGGCATTGGCCCTGCGATTGAAGACGGCTTTTACTACGACTTTGATGTCGCCGAGCCGTTTACGCCTGAAGATCTGAAGACGCTTGAACGGCGTATGAAGAAGATCATCAAGCAAGGCCAGAAGTTTGTCCGCGGTGTCTACGCATCCGTGGAGGAAGCAGCCGAGGATCTCAAGGATGAGCCGTACAAGCTCGAACTGATCAACGACAAGGGCAACGTCGACCCAGATTCTGACGAAGCTACTGAAATCGGTGCAGGCGAGCTGACCCACTACGACAACGTCAATCCCCGCACGGGCGAGGTGGAGTGGCATGACCTGTGCCGTGGCCCGCACGTGCCAACGACGAAGTACATCCCGGCATTCGCACTGACCCGTTCGTCCGCTGCCTACTGGCGAGGCGACCAGGACAATGCTGGTCTGCAGCGTGTCTACGGCACTGCGTGGGAGTCGAAGGAAAAGCTCGACGAGTACATGACCATGCTCGAGGAGGCTGAGAAGCGCGATCACCGCCGTCTTGGCAATGAGCTGGATTTGTTCTCCTTCCCAGACGAGGTCGGTTCTGGTCTTCCGGTATTCCACCCGGACGGTGGCATCGTGCGTATGACCATGGAGCAGCACTCGCGTGAGCGTCACGTGGCAGCCGGCTACTCCTTCGTCAACACCCCGCACGTGACCAAGGGTGACCTTTTCACGAAGTCTGGTCACCTGGATTGGTACGCGGACGGCATGTTCCCGCCGATGAAGCTCGACGGTGAGGTTGACACTGACGGCAACGTGACTAAGCAGCCGGTGGACTACTACGCCAAGCCGATGAACTGCCCGATGCACAACCTGATCTTCGACTCTCGTGGTCGTTCCTACCGCGAACTTCCGCTGCGTTTGTTCGAGTTCGGCACGGTGTACCGCTACGAAAAGTCTGGTGTGGTGCACGGTCTGACTCGTGCTCGTGGCTTTACCCAGGATGATGCTCACATCTACTGCACTGAGGAGCAGCTGGAAGAAGAGCTCACCAGCGTTCTGGAGTTCATCATCTCGCTGCTGCAGGACTACGGTCTGGATGACTTCTACCTCGAACTGTCCACGAAGGACCCGAAGAAATACATTGGCGACGACGACATCTGGGAGCGTTCCACGAGCATTCTCGAGTCGGTGGCGAAGAAGTCTGGCCTTGAGCTGGTTCCGGACCCTGCCGGCGCCGCTTTCTATGGCCCGAAGATTTCGGTGCAGGCACGCGACGCCATCGGTCGCACCTGGCAGATGTCGACCGTCCAGTTGGACTTCAACCTTCCTGAGCGCTTTGACCTGACCTACACCGCCTCTGACGGTTCGAAGAAGCGTCCGGTGATGATCCACCGTGCACTCTTCGGCTCGATCGAGCGTTTCTTCGGCGTGCTGCTCGAGCACTACGCGGGTGCGTTCCCGGCATGGCTGGCGCCACACCAGGTTGTGGGTATTCCGGTTGCTGATGCGTTTGCCGACCACCTTGATGGGGTCGTCGCAAAGCTGCGCGAGCGCGGTATTCGTGCAGAGGTTGACCACTCGGACGACCGCATGCAGAAGAAGATCCGTACGCACACCACGAACAAGATCCCGTTCATGCTGCTTGCGGGTGAGCGTGACGTTGATGCCAACGCTGTGAGCTTCCGCTTCCTTGATGGCACGCAGATCAACGGCGTGAATGTCGATGAGGCAGTGGAGATCATCGCGGACTGGATCGCGGCGAAACGTAACGATCAGCCGAGTGAGGCAAACGTTGCAGCCCAGCGGCAGTAATCATGGCGAGGACCCCTACATCGATACCGGTGTAGGGGCTCCTGACCGTCTTGTACGTCTGTGGGCGCCCTACCGGTCGAGTTACATTGCGTCGGCGCCGAGATCGTCGAAAAGCAATGACCCGTTTCTAGAGATACCGAAACTCAGCGACGAAGACGGATTGATTATTGCCCGTGGCACGCGTGTATACGCGGTGTTGAACCTGTATCCGTACAACGCCGGACATCTCATGGTTGTGCCGTATCGCAAGGTCGCGGAGCTTGAGGCGCTTGACGACGAAGAAACAACCGAACTGATGGCGTTTGCCAAGCATGCGGTAAAGACGCTGAAGCATGTGTCGAACCCAGAGGCGATTAACGTCGGTTTGAACCTGGGCAAAGCGTCCGGAGGGTCGGTTGGAGATCACCTGCATCTGCATGTGGTTCCGCGTTGGTCCGGCGACTCGAATTTTATGACTGTGCTTTCCGGAACCAAGGTTCTGCCGCAGCTCCTGCGAGAGACTCGCGAGCTGCTGGCGCAGGGGTGGCGCGAGGTCGAACAGGGCGAGGGGAGAAGCCACGATGCTTAGTGTGCATGGGCGTAAACCGGCAGCTGTTGTCGTGGAACCGGTGGCGAAGGGCTTGTTGAAAGCCGGCGTCACGCCGAACATGATCACCCTTGCCGGCACGATTGCCACGATGCTGGCGATGATGGTTCTCATCCCGACGGATCATCTCGTGTGGGCAGCGGTGTTGAGCACGATTTTTGCAGCGTGTGACATGGTGGACGGCACCATGGCGCGATTACGTGGTGGTGGGACGGCTTTCGGCGCAACACTAGACGCCAGTTGTGACCGTCTCACGGACGGCGCCCTGTTTGGGTCGATCGCTATGTGGATGGTCTACGTTGCGGACTTGTCTGCGGCCCATGTTGCAGCCTGCCTAGCTGTGTTGGTCCTCTCGCAGGCGATCAGCTACATCAAGGCGCGCGCTGAAGCCGGCGGCATCAGCGTCGTCGGCGGCCTCATTGAACGGCCAGAGCGTTTGATCCTTGCTTTGGGCGGGCTAGCGCTCGAGGGGTTTGGGGTGCCCAACGCTGTCGTGGTGTCAATTTGGATTCTGTTAGCAGGGTCGTTGTTTACCGTGGTGCAGCGGCTGGTCTTCGCCGCGCGAGACGATCAGGCGAACGCGAAGATGGCGCCACCAGCAGGGGCGTAGATGAGCGGCATTGGAAAGCGTGTGTCTTCGGCGGGTTACATCGCCGGGTGGAAGATCGTCGGGGCGCTTCCGGAGTGCCTCACGCGTCCGTTAGCTGCTGCTGGTGCGGATTGGGTATCAAACGACGGCGCCGGAATGGACATGCTGCGCCGCAATCTCACACGCGTCGTCGGTGCAGAAAACGTCACCAAGGAGCTGGTGCGTGACAGCATGCGTTCCTACGCAAGATATTGGCTCGAAGCTTTCCAACTGCCTCGCATTGCGGATGATCCAAACTTGGATGAGCGACTCACTGCAGGTCTGGTTGGTAGGGAGTATTTGCAGGAGTCGATCGATGCTGGCAACGGGGTCGTACTGACTCTGCCGCATTCCGGGAATTGGGATATGGCGGGAATGTGGCTTGCAAAGCACTATGGAACGTTTACAACGGTTGCTGAGCGGCTCAGGCCTGAGAAGCTGTTTGATGCGTTCGTGGAGTATCGCGAAAGCCTGGGTTTCGAAGTACTTGCCCTCACCGGGGAGAAAACTCCTCCCTATGCAAGGCTCAAAGAGGTCCTCCAAGGCGGGGGCATCGTGTGTTTGATGGGCGAGCGCGACCTTGGGCGTCGAGGCGTGCCAGTGACATTTTTCGGCGAGGATACGACTTTTCCTGTAGGGCCAGCAAAGTTGGCATTGGAGACAGGCGCGAGCCTTCACACAGTGCATACGTGGTTTGCAGGTTCGCAGACGGATCCTCGCTGGGGGATGAGCGTTGCACCTGCGCTGAAAGTAACCACGCTTGAGCGAACGGTGCAGGCAATTGCAGACGAGTTCGCTGTCGCGATTGCCCACCACCCGCAGGATTGGCACATGCTGCAGCCGTTGTGGCCTGTCGATGTCCCGGTTCGCGGGAGGCGCTGGGCGCTCGACAACCGTTCAGACATCTCAAGGGAGACCTAGCCGATGCGGGTTGGGCTAGTCTGCTCCTATTCTTTTGATGAACCTGGTGGGGTTCAAGCGCATGTCCTTGACTTGGCGGAGCGGTTGCGGGAAATGGGACATCACAGTGAAGTCCTCGGCCCTGCATCTGCCGATACACCGTTGCCCGAGTGGGTAACTCGGGGCGGGCCAGCGGTTCCGATTCCTTACAACGGTTCTGTGGCGCGCTTGTCGTTTGGCCCGCGAGTAGTGAGGACGACCAGGCGATTCATCGAACTCGGCGATTTCGACGTGCTGCATATCCACGAGCCAAATTCGCCGGGCTACGCCATGGTTGCGAACCGAATAGCCGCGGGTCCGATCGTGGCTACCTATCACACCTCTGCGGAGAGCTCCTACGCGCTGAAAGTAGCACTGCCTGCGTTGCGAGCGAACTTGGAGAAGATTCGTGCCGGAATCGCAGTGAGCGAGTTGGCATGGCAGTGGCAGGCAGAACAGATTGGCACTGACCCTGTGATCATTCCGAACGGAGTTGACACGCGACGCTTCGCGCGGGCTCGTGGTGTGCGCAATGACTCTTCAGACGTGGAGGTTGTGTTCCTTGGGCGACTCGACGAGCCACGTAAAGGCCTCGATGTGTTTTTGGCTGCACTGGAGCGTCTTCCGCGCCTTCCTCAGGTGACGGTGATGGGCGGAGGTGCTGCACGCGAAATGGACGGGGTGCGTTTCGCTGGGAAGGTTACGGAGGATGAAAAGGTCGAGATTCTCGGCCGCGCCGACATTTTTGTTGCCCCGAACCTCGGCGGCGAGTCGTTTGGCATCATTCTGGTCGAAGCAATGGCGGCGGGGTGTGCCGTGGTAGCCAGCGATATCCCTGCTTTTGCCGCCGTTGGCTCTGACGCTGCGGCATTCTTCCCGCCGGGGGATCCCGATGCTTTGGCGCAGCAGTTGCAGCTGCTTATCGACGACGCCACTTACCGCAATGACTTGATTAACCGAGGCGCACGTCGGGCCAGGGGATTCGACTGGTCAGTGGTGGCGAACCGTATTTGCGCTGTGTATGAGGCTGTTTCCTACAACGAGAAGGTGAGGATTGAGGGTGACATTTGGTGTCGTGCTTCTCGTCGTCGCGCTGATCTGCGTTGTCATTGTGGCTGCCTGGGCGTTTCACACTGCGCAGCGACTTCACCGATTGCATATTCGTTTGGATAGGTCCCGTGATGCGCTGCAGGCTGCTCTTGACCGCCGCTGCGCTGTAGTTGCGGCGCTGTTTCCGGAGCTCGCGAAGCAGGCTCACGAAACGGAGGCGCTTCGGTTCAGCTCGAAGGATCTTCGGCTGCGTCTTGGCGCTGAGGGGGATCTGATGCAGGTGGTCAGGGAGTCGTCGCAAAGCGGTGGCGACGTACCGGCTGAACTCCGTGATGCACATACCCGAGTAGAACTCGCCCGGCGGTTCTATAACGATGCGGTTGCGGATACGTTGGCGCTGCAGTTGCGACCTATGGTGCGGTTTTTCCGTCTTGGCGGTACTGCGGTAGTGCCGCAGTTTGCCACCGACGGCCAGTAACAGCGTATTTGTGCAGCTGGCGTATACTTGCGCTCTGTTAACCGTCAACAGAGGAATGAAGGGGTGCTCGATGGCAGGCCACTCAAAGTGGGCAACGACCAAGCACAAAAAAGCGGCGAACGATGCAAAGCGTTCCAAGCTCTGGGCGAAGATGATCAAGGATATCGAGGTCGCCGCCCGCACAGGCGGCGGTGACCCCGCTGCTAACCCGACCCTCGATGACATGATCCGCAAGGCGAAGAAGGCCTCGGTCCCCAACGACAATATCGAGCGCGCTCGCAAGCGTGGCTCCGGCGAGGAAGCCGGCGGATCCGACTGGGAAACTGTCATGTACGAGGGCTACGGCAACAACGGTGTTGCTGTGTTGATTGAGTGCTTGACCGACAACCGCAACCGTGCCGCAACCGAGGTACGTACCGCCATGACCAAGAACGGTGGCAACCTGGGCGAGTCCGGCTCTGTCAGTTACATGTTTGAGCGCACCGGTGTGGTCACGATCAAGAAGGGTGACCTCTCCGAAGATGACGTGCTGATGGCAGTGCTCGACGCTGGCGCTGAGGAAGTCAACGACCTCGGTGAGGAGTTCGAAATTACCTGCAAGCCGACTGACCTGCCTGCAGTGCGTGAGGCCCTGATCGGTGAAAGCATCGAGATTGAAGACGCTGGCCAGGAATTCCGCGCCGACGTTCAGGTCGATCTGGATCTCGAGGGCGCACAGAAGATGATGCGCCTGATCGACGCGTTGGAAGATTCCGACGACGTTCAGAATGTCTACACCAATATGACGATCTCTGACGAGGTTGCAGCGCAGCTCGACGCATAACACTTCGTCGTGAACCGGCGCGCCCTCTTTGAGAGGCGCGCCTTTTTCGCACGTTGTGGTAGAACATATGTGTCATGAGCGAAGGAGTGGTTGCGTGAACCTCGAAGGACTACGGGTGATGGGAATTGATCCCGGTCTGACGCGTTGTGGCTTGTCTGTTGTGCAGGCAGGTCGCGGCCGCCAGATCATTCCCGTAGCAGTTGGCGTCGTGCGAACTCCCTCAACAGCGGAGCTTGCGGAGCGCCTGCTCAGAATCTCTCGGGCGGTGGGCGAGTGGATGGATGATTACCAGCCCGATGTTGTTGCTATGGAACGTATCTTTGAACGTGGCAACGTCTCCACGGTGATGCACACAGCGCACGCTGTCGGTGTCATGGTCTTAGCCGCTGCGGAGCGTGACATCCCGGTGCACATGTACACCCCTTCAGAGGTAAAGAAAGCAATATCTGGCAACGGGCGTGCGGACAAGAAGCAAATGACCACTATGGTCACGCGCATTCTTGGTTTGAGTGAGGCGCCGAAACCAGCAGATGCTGCTGATGCGCTGGCCATTGCAGTCTGTCACTGCTGGCGCGCGCCACTTATCGCTCGAACGCAACATCTCCAACAACTTCAACACCCCAATACGAAGGCGGCAGTGCAATGATTGATTCTCTCAACGGTGAGGTGCTCACTATTGGTCTCGACCATGCGGTCATTGAGTGTTCTGGGGTGGGCTATAGGTTTCTTGCTACACCGCAAACGCTTGGCGGTCTTGTGCGTGGTGAAACGCGTCGAGTGATGACCTCGATGGTGGTCAAAGACGACGGCGTCACCTTGTATGGCTTTGGCGACAATGAATCGCGCGAGATGTTCCATAAGTTGCAGACCGTGACTGGCTTGGGTCCGAAGTTGGCTATTGCCGCGTTGTCTGTTTTTGAGCCTGGCGAGCTTTCGACGCATATTGCAAACGGTGACGCGAAGAAGGTTCAAACGATCCCCGGCGTGGGCAAGAAAATGGCCGAGCGCATGATCCTCGAGCTCAAGGACAAAGTTGAAGCGATGTTGCCGGCGCAGTTACCAAACGGTGCGGCGGCTGGTACAGCAGCAAAGCCAGCCACCACTTACGCCTCGGAACAGGTTGTGGAAGCGCTGGTCGGACTCGGATTCCCAGAGCGTACGGCACAGTCGGTCGTAGATCAGCTGACAACAGACCAGCCGGATCTCGACGCTTCTGCGTTGTTGCGTCAAGCGCTGACGCATTTAGGCAAGAAGTAGGCTAAAGCGCAATGTCTGATGTGGAAAAGACCGAGTTCCAGCTCCCTGAAGGTTTTTCAGCGAAAGCACCGTCGCCTGTCGACGCCAACGTGCAGGCCGACGAACACGATATTGAGCGTTCGTTGCGTCCGAAGTCCATTCAGGAATTCATCGGCCAACCCAAGGTACGAGAACAACTCAGTCTTGTGCTTACGGGCGCCCGAAATCGTGGTGTGACGCCGGATCATATCTTGCTGTCTGGTCCGCCTGGACTGGGCAAGACCACAATGGCAATGATCGTCGCACAGGAATTAGGCACGTCGTTGCGCATGACCTCCGGGCCTGCTCTTGAACGGGCAGGCGACTTGGCGGCGATGTTGTCTAACTTGATGGAGGGCGATGTGCTCTTCATCGATGAGATTCACCGCATCGCACGGCCGGCTGAGGAAATGCTCTATATGGCCATGGAGGATTTCCGTATCGACGTCATTGTTGGCAAGGGCCCGGGCGCGACATCGATTCCGCTAGAGATTCCTCCGTTTACCCTTGTCGGGGCAACCACGAGGGCAGGTATGCTCACCGGCCCGTTGCGTGACCGCTTTGGGTTTACAGCTCAAATGGAGTTTTACGATGTCGACGACCTCACCAAGGTTGTCAGCCGTGCAGCGAACATCCTTGGGGTGCAGATTGATACTGACGCTGCGGTTGAGATCGCCTCGCGTTCACGTGGAACCCCGCGAATTGCGAACCGACTCCTGCGTCGAGTGCGCGACTGGGCTGAGGTCCATGGCGACGGCAGGGTAAACCTGGATGCCGCACGAAGTGCGCTCGAAGTGTTCGATGTCGACGAGCTAGGGCTAGATCGCCTCGACCGTGCTGTGCTTGGCGCCTTGATCAGGGGGCATGGCGGTGGACCGGTAGGTGTAGGGACCCTTGCGATCGCGGTTGGCGAGGAATCCGGCACCATCGAAGAGGTCTGTGAGCCTTATCTGGTGCGCGCGGGACTGATGTCGCGAACAGGCCGGGGGAGGGTTGCTACCGCCGCCGCGTGGGAGCACTTGGGTTTGCAGGCACCTCCCGAAGCGCCTGGGCAGATGCCGCTCTACTAAGCCCACGATTGTGTTGTGCAATGATGGTTTCTCATGGAACCAATTTTGCTCATTGTCATTCTGGCCTTGTTCTTGCTGCCTTCCATCCTCATGATGCGTGGCCAGAAGAAGCGTCAGGCTCAGATTGAACAACTGCGTCAGTCGATTCAGCCTGGCGACCAGATTGTCAACGTTGCAGGCTTCCACGCCACGGTCGTGGAGCACAATGGCGAGACCATGCTTGTGGAGCTTGCCCCGGGTGTAGCCGTGACGATGGATACGGCTGGTGTGATGCGCAAGATTGAGCCTGTGGCACCTGTCGACACAAATGAGGTACCCAACTAAGTTTTTCTGGCCTGATGGCGTAGCATATTTGCGTTGTGCCATCACCGGCTCGCGCGATTGTTTGTGTCCACCGCACCTTGAAAGATGCTGCTGGATCGGCGTGTGCGCCGGTGTAAGGCGGAAAACCCGAGCCTGAACAAAGAGGAGTCTGCTCAGTGTCTACACGCACTCGGCGATCCGGCGAGGCGAAGTCGAAGCGGCAGTGGCCCGCGAAGGCGCTTGCCCTATTCGCTCTCATCGTCATCGGCGTCTACGCCCTTGTATTTTTTACCGGCACGAAGAGTGCTACCCCGAAGCTAGGTATTGACTTGCAGGGCGGTACTCGTGTGACACTGGTGCCGCAGGGTGAAGAGCCTACGTCAGAACAGCTCCAGGATGCTCGTCGGATTCTGGAGAACCGTGTCAACGGCATGGGCGTCTCGGGTGCATCGGTCGTCGTCGATGGCAACACCATCGTGATCGAAGCAGCCGGTGACGATACCTCGGAGATCCGTAACATCGGACAGACCTCCCAGCTGTTCTTCCGACCTGTGCTTGACCCTCCGGCTGCAAACCCGGCTGAAGCAGATAAAGCCATCTCGGATATGGCAAACGAGTGGGTAAAGTACGGCATCTTCACGCCCGAAGAGGGCCAGTCACTGCTGAAACAGTTCGCGGCTCGCAAGGAGCAGGCTGAGAAACAAGCCGAGGAGCAGGCCAAAGCTGCTGAGTCAGGCGATGCAAACAACCCAGAGGTTGGCAAGGACGTCGCGCCAAGCGAGGAAGAAGCGCCAGCAGAGCCGAAGAACGTCCCACAGATTTCCGCTGAACCACTGCCGGAACCGAACGGCCCGGTTGAGGCCGCTGAGCGCCGCCAGGAAACAACCGAAATGCTGCGGAAGACCCGCCAGTCGACTGACCCGACTCAGCAGTACGCTGCGTTGACGTTGATGTCCGCACGCTGCTTCGGCCAGGCAACCGACCCGCTCGCTGGCTCGGATAAGCAAGATCTTCCGCTAGTCGCTTGTGACCCGTCGACCGGTCAGGCGATGTTGCTTGACGAGGTCCCCCTGCTGAGCGGTGTAACAGATCCGGAAGGGCCCCGCCTGACCGGCGAGCAGATTGATACCAGCCGCGCGATTACCGGCGGATACAACCCGCAGTCGGGACAGATGGAGATCAGCTTCGCCTTCAGCCAGGCTGGTGATGTCAACGGTTCCGCTACCTGGGCGAAACTCACCAGTGAGATGCTGCAGAAGCAGATTGCAATCACACTTGACTCCCAGGTGATCTCCGCGCCAGTTATCCAGGGCGCAACCCCAGTCGGCTCCGCAACCTCGATCACGGGTCAGTTCACTCAAGAGGAAGCTGAGGGGCTCGCAAACAACCTGCGCTACGGAGCACTGCCGCTGTCGTTCGCCGGTGAAAACGGTGAGCCAGGCGGAACTGCGATGACGGTTCCCCCTTCACTCGGTCAGGCCTCCTTGAAGGCTGGCCTGTATGCGGGGCTGGTGGGTCTTGCCATGGTGGCGATCTTCGTTTTCGCCTACTACCGCCTCTTCGGCTTCATCTCGTTGGTCACCCTGGCAGCAGCGGGTTTGCTTGTCTACGGCATGCTCGTGTTGCTCGGTCGCTGGATTGGATACTCGCTCGACCTGTCGGGCATCGCTGGTCTGGTCATCGGTATCGGTACGACCGCAGACTCGTTCATCGTGATTTATGAGCGCATCAAGGACCAGGTACGCCACGGCAAGACATTCCGTTCGGCGACCGCGTCCGGTTGGGAACGGGCCAAGGAGACGGTCATCACAGGCAACATGGTGACTCTGATTGGTGCGGTCATCATCTACTTCCTGGCAGTTGGCGATGTCAAGGGCTTCGCCTTCACCATGGGTCTGACAACCATCTTCGACCTGTTGGTCACCTTCCTGGTCACTGCGCCGCTTCTGGTGCTCGCATCTCGCAGCAATTTCTGGTCGAAGCCGTCTGTCAACGGTATGGGTGCCGCGTTCCGCACCGCAGAAGAACGCCGCGCTGCAGGTGATCTTGAGGAGGGCGACGGCGTCGTCGTCAAGCAACAAGCTTCCGTGGAAGCATCCGCCGCGAATGAGGAGGCCTAATCATGTCGAGCACTGTAGCTACGACCGAAACCCCCACGACGAAGCGCGGCTTTGCACGTCGCGACCGTGAATCGCTGTATGACGGCTCCGGCGGCCTCGACTTCGTTGGGCACCGCAAGACCTGGTACAGCATCACCCTCGGACTTATGGTGGTCGCGATCCTGGCGATGTTCATTCGTGGCTTCAACATGGGTATCGACTTCGAGGGCGGCACCAAGCTGACGATGCCTGCCGGCGATTTGGTCGCGACCGAGGTCGAGGAAACCTTCGTCGAGGCCACCGGTGTGACACCTGAGCTCACCCAGATCGTTGGCGCTGGCGACGCCCGCACGCTGGAGATCAACTCTGCCCACCTCTCGCAGGAGCAGATCGATGCCGCGCGTCAGGCTATTTTCGATACCTACCACCCACAGGATCACAACGGTGAGCCGAGCGCTGACGCTATCGGTGACTCCACCGTGTCGGAGTCGTGGGGTTCCACGATTACGAACCGCATGCTCCTGGCTATGGTCGTGTTCCTTTTGGCAGCGTCGGTGTACGTCGCGGTGCGTTTGCAGCGCGCAATGGCGCTGGCTGCCATGGGGGCGCTGTTGGTTGATGCCATCCTTATCATGGGTATCTACGCATTGTTCGCCCTTGAGATCACCCCAGCGATGATCATCGGTTTCCTGACTGTGTTGACGTTCTCGCTTTACGACACAGTGATTGTGTTTGACAAGGTCAAGGAGAACACGTCGGGAGTGCTTGATTCTCGACGATCCACCTACGCGGAAGAGGCCAACCTCGCGGTCAACCAGACCGTAATGCGTTCGATTTCCACCTCGGTTATTTCTGCGCTGCCGATCATCGCACTGATGATTGTCGCGGTATGGATGCTGGGTGTGGGTACTTTGAAGGACCTTGCGCTCATCCAGCTCATTGGCGTCATTCAAGGCGTGATCTCCTCGTTGTTCTTGGCCACCCCGATGTTGGTCAGCCTGGTAAACCGCCGTCAGGAGCACAAGGACCACAATGCTGCGGTTGAGGCATTCCGTAGCCGTGGCCAGGTCGAAGGAGTTGAAGAGGAACCGGTCGAAGAGAAGAAGCGCCACGTGGCTACTCCGATTCGACCTGTGGAAGACACGGGTGCATCTTCGACAAGCACCTGGCGTCCGAACGCGTAAGAAAGCGGCTGAAACCTAGTGGTGCGTGGACTCATGAGACCGAAAATGGTGATTGGCAGCAAGGTTGCGGCTGTGTTGGCCGCAACGGCGCTGGTGCTTTCCGGGTGCGCATCTTCAGACAACGACGATGATGAGTCCACGAAACTTTTCGGTTACCAGGTAACAAGCAATCTGCGCACCACAAACGCTGGGTCCCTCGAAGGATCGACAGACTTAGCGCAATCGTTGTCCGGTCGCCTGTACCCCGGGGTGTATGTTCCTGGTCCAAGCGGACAGTTGATCCCCAACACTGACCTTGTAAAAACTCAGGTGCTTCCGGGGGATCAGCGCAAGGTGATTTACACCTTGTCGGAAGCGGCGGTGTTTTCGGACGGCACTCCCGTCACCTGCGCTGACTATCTTTTGACGTTTACTGCCGGGCAATACCCGGCGACGTTCGGTTCGAATATGCCTTTGTTCGGCGACACGGACTCGCTGTCGTGCACACCCGGATCGAAAGAGTTCACTGTGACCTTCAAGGAAGGCCGTGGTGCACGCTGGCGTGGCCTTTTTGAACCAGGCACGGTCCTTCCCGCACATGCTGTTGCTGCAAAGACCAATCGATCTGTCGAGGACCTCGTCGCTGATCTACTCTCGGATGATCTGGAGCGACTCAAACCAATCGCGCAGGTGTGGCGCCACGGGTTTGACCTCAAAGAGTTCGATCCTGAACTCCAAGTCTCGTTTGGCCCGTTCAAGGTTGCGGAGGTAGGAGAGAAGGGCCAGGTTCGGCTCGTCGCTAATGAGCATTACTACGGGGACGCTCCGCAGACAGCAGCAATGGTGGTGTGGCCTGGTTCCGTAGATTCTGCGGAGCTAGCAGCATCCAAGGCGATGAAGATCGGCGACCTGCGGCAGTTGCAACCACAGTGGTACGACGAGGACGCAGAAGGCAATCGATTGGATGTGAAAACGGCCATCGGTGAGCTCACCGAGATGTTGACCCTGCCGGAGGTTGGTTTTTGGGCGGATCCGGAGAACCGGAAGGCACTTGCACGTTGCATCGATCCTCGCGCTGTTGCCGCCGCTTCAAGTGAGAAGGCCGGGGTTGAAGTGCCAGTTGCACCGTTGCATGTCATTCAGCACACCGATCCGTTGGCTCAGCGTATGGCAGATATCGCTGCTCCGCTTTTGGACGTGAATATCCAGGAAGCTTCCGCACTTCGGGGTTCCACGTTGCGTATCGGTTACGTGTATCCGGACGACCGTTGGGCCGCGATGGTGGAATCGATGCGCCGCACCTGCGAGCCAGCAGGAATTACGATCATCGACGTCACAGGCGAGGGGAAGACGCTCGCTGACCTGCCTCACGTGGAGTACGACGAGTGGCGCAACGAATCCGTGCATGACGGCGAAGCCGACGCTATCTTGCGAGTCGTTGACCCGATGAGCGAGTACCCAGCGGCCAACAATCGCGCCCAGGATCTGGGGGCGTTGCGTGCCCAGGAGGGGCATCTGTGGAAGACGCTGCCATCGATTCCGCTGGCCGCACAACCCCGAACCTTTGTCGTCGATAATGCAGTGCGCAACGTGGTGCCGTATACAGGACTTTCCGGCATTGGCTGGAACATGGACAGATGGTCCAACTGACCAAACTTAATTCCCGACCCTAAAAACCCGATAAACCTGACCAGGAGACGATCCGAAATCATGTCGCCCACCCCGTCGATCAGCCCGCATGGCGGTCAGCCTTACGCTTCCGCTCTTGAGGCACTGCAGGACAAGATTCGCCGCGTTCCGGATTTTCCGGAGCCGGGAGTGCTGTTCGAGGACCTGACTCCGGTGCTTGCCGACCCAGCCGCGCTCAACGTGGTCATTGCAGAGATGGCCGAGGCGAGCAAGGAGCTCGGCGCCGATCTCGTCGGCGGTCTTGATGCCCGAGGGTTTTTGCTCGGCTCCGCTGTGGCGTACGAGATGGGCACCGGCATCCTTGCGATTCGCAAGAAGGGCAAGTTGCCGCCACCGGTGATTACCCAGGAGTACACCACGGAGTACAGCTCCGCTGCGCTGGAGATCCCCGCTAATGGGGTGGATATCTCTGGCAAGAGCATTGTGCTTGTCGACGACGTCCTGGCTACCGGCGGGACGTTGATCGCGGCGCGCGACTTGATTGAGCGCGCCGGCGGGCGAGTTGCCGGCTACGTCGTCGTCTTGGAAGTCCCGGGACTTGGAGGGCGCGAGCGACTCGACGGCGCTCCGCTTGTGGTTTTGGGGAAAGAAGAAAACTAGCCGGGTAGTATCACAGACTTAGTACCTGCTGACAGTGGAGGAGTCCTGACATGACAGATAAACCAGTCAAACGGTCGGGCCCGACCGTGCGCAGTGTCTCCGCCAGGTTGGCCCGCTCTCTTACGGGAGGTGGGCGTCCGCGAACGAACCCAGTGCTCGATCCGCTGTTGTCGATTCACCACAAGTATCACCCGAAGGCTGACGTAGAGCAGCTTGGATTTGCATACGAAACGGCAGAGCGGTTGCACGAGGGTGTGTTCCGCAAGTCAGGTGATCCCTACATCACCCACCCGCTCGCCGTCGCAACGATTTGTGCCGAGATTGGTATGGATACCACCACGCTGGTGGCGGCTCTGCTCCATGACACGGTAGAGGACACCGACTACTCACTTGATGAGCTCACCCGTGATTTTGGCCCTGAAGTGGCCAAACTTGTCAATGGCGTGACCAAACTGGACAAGGTCGCGCTCGGCGCCGCCGCAGAAGCGGAAACGATCCGCAAAATGATCGTTGCTATGTCCGAGGATCCTCGCGTACTGGTGATTAAGGTCGCGGACCGATTGCACAACATGCGCACAATGCGTTTCTTGCCGCCGGAGAAGCAGGCGAAGAAGGCGCAGGAGACGCTCGACGTCATCGCACCGTTGGCGCACCGCTTGGGTATGGCGACGGTGAAGTGGGAGCTAGAAGATCTCGCGTTCGCTATTTTGCAGCCGAAGAAGTACGAGGAAATTGTGCGTCTTGTGGCGGATCACGCTCCGTCACGCGACCGTGCCCTGCGCGAGATCACTACCGATCTGCAGCGCGAGCTGAGCACGAATGGCATCCAGGCTGAGGTCATGGGCCGTCCGAAGCACTACTGGTCGATCTATCAGAAGATGGCTGTGCGCGGTCACGACTTCGCGGAGATCTTCGATCTGGTCGGTATCCGTGTTCTGGTGGATACGGTGTATGACTGCTACGCCGCTGTTGGTGTGGTCCACTCGCTGTATTCGCCGATGCCGGGCAGGTTCAAGGACTACATTTCCAACCCGCGTTTCGGTGTCTACCAGTCGCTGCATACGACGGTGATGACGACGACCGGTCGCCCCCTTGAAGTGCAGGTGCGTACACACGAGATGCACTACAACGCCGAATACGGTGTGGCTGCCCACTGGCGTTACAAAGAGACGAAGGGCTCCCACAAGGGCGATCAGGCCGAGGTCGACCAGATGGCGTGGATGCGTCAGTTGCTTGACTGGCAGAAGGAAGCCGCGGACCCGAATGAGTTTTTGGACTCGTTGCGTTACGACCTGACAAGCCAGCAGATTTTCGCGTTCACTCCGAAGGGCGATGTAGTGGATTTGCCGGCAGGCTCTACTCCGGTCGATTTCGCCTACGCCGTGCACACTGAAGTTGGCCACCGCTGCATTGGTGCGAAGGTTAACGGCAAGTTGGTCACCCTAGAAACCGAGCTGAAGTCCGGCGACAGGGTAGAGATTTTCACTTCAAAGGATCAAAACGCTGGGCCAACGCGCGATTGGCAGGACTTTGTTGTCTCCCCGCGCGCGAAGGCGAAGATTCGACAGTGGTTTGCCAAGGAACGTCGCGAGGAGCAGCTCGACGCGGGTCGCGATGCCCTGGCTGCTGAGGTGCAGCGTGGCGGGCTGCCGTTGCACAGGCTGTTTACCAACGAGTCGATGCGCCAGGTAGCAACGCGTTTGCACTACCAGGACGTTGATGCGCTGTATACGGCTATCGGCGCGGGAACAGTGTCTGCAGCGCACGTCGCGCACTTGCTCATGGACATGTTCGGCGGCGACGATGACGCCGTAGACGCCCTCACAGCGCGTACCCCTGTTTCTGCACTTGTTCGCCCGCAAACAACCGGCGACGGCCCTGCGATCCTGGTTGAGGGCAGCCCGGATGTGATGGCGAAGTTGGCGAAATGCTGCCAACCCGTCCCCGGCGATGCCATCTTCGGGTTTGTCACCCGTGGTGGGGGAGTTTCCGTGCACCGGACTGACTGCACGAACGCGACCAAACTTAACGACGAGCCAGAGCGTCTCGTCGACGTGTCATGGTCCGCCCCCGGTGGCACCAAGAGTGCGTCACGCGCGACGATTCAGCTGGAAGCACTCGACCGCAATGGTCTGCTTACCGAGACCACCGGGGTGCTCTCCGAGGCGAAACTCCCAATCCTCGCGATGTCGTCTCAAGCAGGGGAGGACCGAGTGGCGACGATCCGACTGACCATTGAGGTGTCAGACATCAAACAACTCGGCTCGATCATGAACCAGATTCGCAACATTGAAGGTGTGTTCGACGTCTACAGAGTGACTGCGTAACCTAAGCTCGTTCGAGACCTGTTCAACGTTGCGTTGATAGGAAGGTTGCGATGCGGTTCAAACGGGTCACCCTTGCACAAGAGCTGACAGGGGATGCGTCTCTTGCGCGGCTACTCTCCTCATTGGCAACACGGGCGAGTGCGGATAGTTATCCTCTTCGCAATGTTGCGTCTTGCCTTGTTGAAGACGGAAAGGCCAACTTTGCTGGGCTCGGGGCGGATGAGCACACCGAGTTCGAGATTGCCTCGATAACCAAGACGTTCAATGCCGAGCTGCTCGAGCAAGCCATTACCAAGGGGTTGGTTGACACCGATACAACGGTCGGAGATGTGCTTGGGCAGCGTGTGCGAGGTAACGCATTAGCAGATGTGAAGCTGGCTGAATTGGCGAACCACACCTCGGGCTTGCCACGAACCGGCAAGCAACGACTGCGAAACATTGCACGAGCACTTCTCGGCTTGAATCCTGACGTAGGAGTCACATCCGAGGATGTCATCGAGCAGGCACTGTCAGCGACACTGCGAGAGCGTGGCGTGGAGGAATACTCTAATCTTGGCCACGACTTGCTCGGGTTTCTACTGGCCAGGGTTTCCACCACGACCTACCCGACGTTGATCAAAATGTGGGTGCTCGACCCGTTGGGGATGACGGAGACTTACGTCGCTTTGCCTGGAACAGTCGGACCGGATAGACCCAGGGGGTCTCCGCACTCGGTCTACCTGTTCAAGCTTGGGAGATGGACTGTTGCGACCGGCTATTTGGTAGCAGTGTCGTGACTATCCGGTAGCGCTTCAGTGAAGCATCCGGTAGCAGCTCAAATTGCATGGGGTGATGATGGTTCCTGTATCCGCTTCATTAGGGTGCGGGACGTTCCAGATGAAGTCCGCATTTGAAATTGGAGCTATGCTGCGGAAGCCTCCCCGACCGCCCCAACTCATCGGCACTAACGAAGCCGGGTTGCATTTCATCTCGCTTCAGGAGCGGCCCAAGTTCATCCTTGATACCTGTCGATTCGGAGTAGTTGGTACCACGATTCCACGTAGTTGGTACCGTTGCTCCACGTACTCGGTACTGCAGATCTCTTTCACAGTTGATGCTGGAAGCACCCTGCTTCGGTGATGTTGTGTCAGCGTGACCTGTTATAAGAAGTAGACGTCTGGAGCCTGCTCGCGGACTGCACCGCTGTCTCGACACCAGGCCGACAACAGTGGTGGGCATTCTGGGCAGCCCGGGGTCCGAGCGTTCTAAGCGCCGAAGACACATTGAACCGTTGCAGGCAGGCAGTTGCGAGTAACGCTGCCGGAGAGCCGTCTGCAGCATAATGGCCACCGAATCCGTATAGAAGTCATCACCATGCGCAACGGCGCCGCCTCAGTGGGCTGCTCGAACGACTAATGCCTAACAGCCGGGGCCGTGCAGTCGGCTCAGTTCGGCTGTCCACGTACCAACTAATTGGAACGCGGCAGTACCGAGCCTTCAGGACGCCGGTACCAAACCCGCCCCTGACAACGCGACCATCCCTGAATTCTTCACCGGCTCGCCGACGGTGCCGAGCCCGGGTGAGCCTCCGCTACCGGATGCTCACTCAGCCGCTACCAAATACTCACCACACCGCTACCATTTCTGTCTTCTGAACAGATGGACGGCACAGCTCCAGCCGGCGGCCTGCGTTCGACCACCTCGGACATGGCGAAGTACGCCATGCATATCCTTGAGCGTCGCAGTACGCGATTTACGTGGGCGAACATTAAGGGCACCGAACTGTACTGGCATAACGGTGCAACGCGGGGATTCTCCTCGATGCTGCTGCTGGACTTAAGCACTCAGCGTGCATCGTTTGTCACGACGGATTCGTATGCAGACATTGAATAGATTGCGTTTGAACTCATAGGCCTGCATGACCCAGCGCGAGAGAAATGACCACGAAACAGAAAAGCGTCTCCGGCGAGAAACCGGAGACGCTTTTCGCAGTGACGCGTTTTATCGCATGAACTTCATGGCAACCGTAGCCACCTGGCTCAGGATGCCGATGATCGCGGTGACAACTGCGAGCCAATCCTGGATCTCGGACGGGCTCATGTCGCGCATGGACGAGCCCTCTTCGTTGGACGAAGATCCATTGTCGTTAGTGGTGTTGGTGGTGTTATCGCCGACGACGGTCGGCGCAGCCTGAGCCACACCTGCACCGGTGAAAGCGACTGCGGTGACGGTAGCGGCTGCAACAAGGCTGGTGCGAGTCTTCATGAGGGTCCTCACTGAAAAGGTTTGAAACGGAATCTCTGCAGGATGCTATCGCCTGCGAGGGTTGCGTGCAATAGCGATATGTATGTGAGTGCTACTTCACGCTTGCTGCGGTGATACGCACTTCCTCGGCCGGTGCGCCGTCAGTCCCGCCGCCTTCAACGCCCTTTTCGGCGATCTTGTCCAGGGTGGCAAGGCCCTCGTCGTCAATCGTGCCGAAGTAGGTGTACAGCGGCGGCAGGACCGAGTCGCCGTAGTTAAGGAAGAACTGGGAGCCGTTGGTGTCCGCGCCGGCGTTAGCCATGGCGATCGTGCCACGGTCATAGCGCTTAGGCTCGTTTTGCAGCATCATCTGCAGGGTTTGGTTTTTGGTTGCCTCATCCATATCGGCTGGTAGGTCGAGACCTTCGGTGTCGATGCCGTCGAGTGCCTCGTCAGTGGGAAGCTCATTGGCGAACTGGAAGCCAGGGCCACCCGCACCGGTGCCATCCGGGTCGCCACACTGCAGCACCTTCAGCCCGTCGGCAGTGGTCAGACGGTGGCAGACCGTGTCGTTGAAGTATCCCTCGGAGGTCAGGTACTCGATGGCGTTGACCGTGCACGGGGAAGCTGCGCGATCGAGCGTCATGCCGATCGGACCCTGGTTGGTCTCGAGCTCGACGGTGACGGTGCCTTCGGTGGACACGTTCTCGGTCGGCGGGGTGCCAGCGCGCAGCTCAGCGCCGTCCTCGTTTTCATAGGTGCACGAGACGGTAGCCGGCAAGGCCTTCTCGCGCTTCGTAGCAATCGGCGCGAAGGTGGAAGCGTCGAATTCTTCCTGTTCCGCGTTGTCAGTCTCCGAAGCGGCGGAGGTATCGTCAGTTGCTAGATTGTCCTCGTCGCCCTGGTTGGCTGCGACGTAGATGCCGCCACCAATCAGCGCGATGGCAACGGCGGAAAGCGCTGCGACAGACCACGGGCGGGACTTTTCCTTGCGGTCGCGGGAATCGAGTTCCCGTTCCAGATTGGACAGGGCCTCTTTGCCACGCTGTTCGTTGCTAGCCACTGGCGATGCACCTCTTCGAGTATCGGGGAAAGCGCGTGCGTGATGTCGTCGAAAAGCACGCGCGCATTGAACGGTGCAAAAGCCTAGCAGGGCTAATCGCAACAGCGGTGGAAAGACCACAGCGACAAGTGCGCCCGCACAGGGGAGAGGTTGGTTAGACTAAGGCCTCGTGAGTGAGAATCAAGCCGAGCAGTTCCAAAAACTTTCCGCACCGAAAGGCGTGCCCGATTATGTGCCGCCCGCCTCGAGTGCGTTCATCCATGTCCGCGACGAGTTCGCGCGCCAGGCACGGATCGCTGGCTACCAACACATTGAGCTGCCGGTGTTCGAAGACACCACCTTGTTTGCCCGCGGCGTCGGTGAATCTACTGACGTAGTGAGCAAGGAGATGTACACCTTCGAGGACCGCGGTGGCCGTTCGGTAACGCTGCGTCCCGAGGGCACCGCCGGCGTCATGCGCTCCTTCATCGAGCACAACATGGACCGCGGTTACCTGCCCGTGAAGCTCAACTACTACGGACCGTTCTTCCGCTATGAGCGCCCGCAGGCCGGACGCTACCGTCAGCTGCAGCAGGTGGGCGTGGAAGCCATTGGTGTCGACGATCCGCTGCTCGACGCCGAGGTGATCGCCTTGGCAGACCGCAGCTACCGTGCGATCGGCCTGAGCGGTTTCCGTCTGGAGATCACCAGCCTCGGCGACAAGAATTGCCGCCCGGCCTACCGCGAGAAGCTGCAGAAGTTCCTGTTTGATCTCCCACTCGACGAGGAAACTCGCCACCGTGCTGAGATCAACCCACTTCGAGTGCTCGACGACAAGCGTGAGGCGGTCCGAGAGATGACCGCCGATGCGCCGTTGATGCTGGATCACCTTTGCGACGAATGCCGTGCCCACTTCGAGGCCGTCACCGCAGCGCTGGATGACTTCGGCGTGCCGTACGTCATTAACCCACGCATGGTTCGTGGTTTGGACTACTACACCAAGACCACCTTCGAGTTCGTCCACGATGGCCTCGGCGCACAGTCCGGCATCGGTGGCGGTGGACGATACGACGGCCTGATGGCCCAGATTGGCGGCCCGGACCTCTCCGGCATCGGCTACGGTCTCGGCGTTGATCGCGCGGTACTCGCCCTCGAAGCTGAACGCGTCGAGCTTGAAGCAGCAGCCCACCGTGTCGATGTGTTCGGTATCGCGATTGGTGACGAAGCACGAGTGAAGATGAGCAAGCTTGTCGGCGAACTCCGCGCGGCCGGTATCAGCGCCGACATGGCTTACGGCCACCGCGGGCTCAAGGGCTCAATGAAGGGTGCTGACCGCGCGGGCGCACGCTTCGCGCTGGTGCTCGGCGAGCGTGAGCTGGAGGCAGGCGAGGTTGCAGTCAAGAACCTCGCCGAGCACTCACAGGAGGCCGTTGCGCTTTCCGCTGAAGCGGTCGCGCAGGCAATCAGCACTCAGTAATGTTCACGGGCAGGCCGAGCTGGACTGCGAGGCCACCCATGGACGTTTCCTTGTACTGAGTCATCATGTCGCGGCCGGTGGCTGCCATGGTCTCCACCACGTCGTCGAGGGTGACGATGTTGGTGCCATCTCCAAGCTTTGCCAACCGTGCCGCGTTGATGGCCTTTACGCCACCAATTGCGTTGCGCTCGATGCACGGAACCTGGACCAGACCGCCCACAGGATCGCAGGTCAGGCCAAGGTTGTGCTCGAGCGCGATCTCAGCTGCGTTTTCAACCTGCTCAGGGGTGCCGCCCAGGATTGCGCACATGCCAGCAGCGGCCATCGAAGAAGCCGAACCGACCTCGCCCTGACAGCCGACTTCTGCGCCTGAAATCGAGGCGTTGGTCTTGATGATCGACCCGATCGCACCAGCCGTAAGCAGAAATTCGCGGGCGCGCTCAGCAGTGAAGTCGTCGGTGAAGTCGCGGCAGTAATGCATAACTGCAGGGATAATGCCGGCTGCGCCGTTCGTTGGCGCGGTAACCACCTGGCCGTGAGCAGCGTTTTCTTCGTTCACGGCAAGCGCGTACAGGTTCACCCATTCCATAGCGTCAAGCCCACGGGCAGTGGATGCTTCGTACTCTGCAGTCAGTAGACGGTGAAGACGGTTCGCGCGACGCCTTACGTTCAAGCCGCCGGGAAGGATTCCCTCTGTCTTCAGGCCATGCGCAACGCATTCCTGCATGACGTCCCACACCGCATCCAAATGGGAGTTGAGTCGCTGCGCCCCGTGGATCGACTCCTCGTTCGCACGCATGATCTCTGCGATTGTCATCCCATGTGTTCGGCATTGCTCCATGAGTTCTGCGCCATTGTTAAACGGGTAGGGGACCGTCGCAATTTCACGAGCGGATGCAACACCGGATTCTTGTCGGTGCGCTTCCATCTCCCAACGATCCAGAATGAATCCGCCGCCGACAGAGTAATAGTCCTCGCGTTCGGCGATCATGGTGCCGTCTGTGTCCCACGCATCGAAGATGAGACAGTTCGGGTGTTCGGCCACCGGTGCCGGGTCGAAGCGAAGCTCGTACTCCACGCGCCCTGTCGGGCCTTCGATCACGCCTGTGGAAGGGATCGGCTCGCCAGGTTTTGGAGCAATGTCTGCAGAAGTGGTGGTGGGGGTGTACCCAACCAGCCCGAGCAACGCAGCACGGTCGGTGCCGTGGCCGACTCCCGTGGCGGCGAGGGAACCACGCAACTCTACGACAACCTTCGCCGGTACCTTCCCGAGTTTCTCCACAAACGTCATTGCGGCCCGCATCGGGCCAACGGTGTGAGATGAGGATGGACCGATGCCGATACTGAACAGGTCGACAACACTGACAAAGTTTGCTGACATGCGGCGAATCCTACCGCAGAAACCGGTTGTGGCTCGTCGATAAGCGGGATGCGCTACTGCGCTTGAGATAGTGCAGGGATGTCGGTTGCCCCCAAAACCGAGATCGGCCGCTGGTTTGCCTTGCCGTGCTCGGTAATGATGGCCAGGCGAGGCACCGCGCCGGTTTCCAATGGAGTACTCAACGCATCAACAGCACGTGCGGCGGTTACGGTCCGTGGAAGAAACACCGGGTGGTCGAGTTTGCCACTGTGGGTGAGCACATCGCGAACGGTGGTAGCGGGAATGCGGTCATCATCTGTCAGTTCCGCCGCCACCCAGCGCGCGATTGCATTCGTGGTGAGCAGCCCGACGCACTTGCCTTCGTCGTAGATCGGGAATTGCGTTAGTCCCTGTGTCGCGATTGTCTTCAATGGCTCATGAATGTCCGTCTCCGGCGTAAACGTCACCACCTTCTGGTGTGGGACCACCTCAAGGGCCAACGGTGGGGAGAGTATCGCGTCGCGCAAATGCTCGATTGTTTGAACCGTCTCGGGGAGCGGCTCTGCAATCGGGCGGAGATTGTCGTACTCCCCATGGCTAATCGCGTTGCGCAGATCCGCAAACTCACGCAAGGTCTCGGCCTGGTCGCGAGCAAGAATCCCTTTCTTTGCGGCGAGGCCCACCATCCACGTAAACGAATCGGATCGTTTGGCATCCAATTCGCTGCGCAAATGCGACTCGATCGAATTGAAGGCGGCAAGGAACGGGATAGCGCGGTTTGGTGCGGACTTGGTCATAAGCGAACGGTGCCTTTTAGTTGTAGACACCGCGGTTGAGCGTGTCGCAGGCGGCCATCTGTCCAGAGTTGTATCCGGAATTAAACGCTTCCATACGCTGCTCAGAGGAGCCATGCGTCCACGCATCCGGGTCGACGTCGCCGCCTGAGCGTCGTTGAATGTTGTCGTCGCCAATCGAACGGGCGGTCTGCAGTGCCTGCTCGAGCTGTTCGTCGGTGATCGGTTCCAAAACGCCCTGCTCGGCAGCATGTTTTGCCCAGATTCCGGCGTAGCAGTCCGCCTGCAGCTCAATTGCGACAGCCGCAGAATCCTGGCCTGGGTTCTTATAGTCGCTCAGCCCCAACGTTCCTTCCAGATGCTGGATGTGGTGGCCGTACTCGTGGGCAGTTACGTACTCCTGAGTAAGCGGACCGTTCGCGCCGCCGAGTTGGCCCAGCTGCTCAAAGAAGCTCACGTCAAGGTAAGCGGTGGTATCGCGAGGGCAGTAGAACGGGCCGGTATCGGAGGTAGCGTAGCCGCAGCCAGTGGTGACATCGTTGCGGAAAAGCACCATATCTGCCGGCTCAAATTCGACATTCGCCTGCGCGGGGAGTACTTCGCTCCAAATCTGTTGGGCAGACCCGAAGGTTGCCGCCGCGCGGCAATCGTCGTAGGTGTTCGAGGATCCTTGTTCGTTGCAATGCTCGAGTGAGTAGTCACCCTGCGACTCAGACTGGGATTGAGAATTGCTCCCGCCGCCAAGGAGTCCATCTAACGCACCGCTGAAGTACAGCACCGCGAGCAATATCAAGATGACAGTCCCTCCGCCACCGCCGCGAAGCAGCATCGGAAGAATTGCCATTGCGCCGGGGCTGACCCCGCCGCCTCCGCGACCGGAGCCGGAGCTTGTCCTGACGTTGCCGCCCTGACCCTGCGCGTAATCACCACGAAATGTCATGGCTGAATTGTGCCAAAGATCCCTACCGAGTGTCGCGGTTGGGCCAAAACATCGTGTCTCGAGCGACTGGGGTGGTGTGGGGCGGACCTCGCCGAGGCACCACTCAGCCGGGGTAGGTAGACTTTGTCAGGTTAGATTCGCCATCACGTGGAAGGACGTGGAAGAAACCGTGCTGCGCACTCACCTTGCGGGGAACTTGAACAAAGAACTCGACGGTCAGACCGTCACGCTCACAGGTTGGGTGGCCCGCCGCCGTGACCATGGCGGGGTCATCTTTATCGATCTGCGGGACCGCTCTGGTCTCGCTCAGGTTGTATTCCGTGAGTCCGAAGTAGCGGAGGCTGCACACGACCTGCGCAGCGAGTTCGTCATCCAGGTCACCGGTGTGGTTGAGCCACGCCCGGAAGGCTCTGCGAACCCGAACCTTGCATCCGGTGAAATCGAGGTCAACGTCACTGACCTGAAGGTGCTGAACAAGGCTGCAGCCCTGCCATTCCAGATCGAGGATGCATCCTCCAATGAAGTTGGCGAGGAAGCACGTCTGAAGTACCGCTACCTGGACCTGCGCCGCGAGCGTCAGGCTAAGGCAATTCGCCTCCGCGCTAAGGCCAATCAAGCCGCCCGTCGCGTCTTGGACAACCACGACTTCACCGAGATCGAAACGCCTACGCTGACGCGTTCGACCCCGGAAGGTGCACGTGACTTCCTTGTTCCTGCTCGTTTGAAGCCAGGTTCTTGGTATGCGCTGCCGCAGTCGCCGCAGCTCTTTAAGCAGCTGCTGATGGTCGCGGGCATGGAACGCTACTACCAGTTGGCACGCTGCTACCGCGATGAAGACTTCCGCGCAGACCGCCAGCCTGAGTTCACCCAGCTCGATGTCGAGGCATCCTTCGTTGATCAGGACGACATCATCGAGCTGGCCGAGGAAATCCTCGTCGAGCTTTGGAAGCTGATCGGCTACGACATTCAGACGCCGATTCCGCGCATGACCTACAAGGAAGCGATGGAGAAGTACGGCTCCGACAAGCCGGACCTGCGCTTCGACATTCCATTGGTCGAGTGCACCGACTTCTTCAAGGACACCACCTTCCGCGTTTTCAAGGCCGAGTACGTGGGTGCTGTTGTGATGGAAGGTGGCGCATCCCAGCCTCGTCGTCAGCTTGACGCATGGCAGGAGTGGGCAAAGCAGCGCGGTGCGAAGGGCCTGGCCTACATTCTCATTCAGGAAGACGGCGAGCTCACCGGTCCGGTGGCGAAGAACATCACTGACGAGGAAAAGGCTGGCATCGCTGCGCACGTCGGTGCGAAGCCGGGTGACTGCATCTTCTTCGCAGCAGGCGAAACCAAGGCGTCTCGTGCACTGCTTGGCGCAGCCCGCGGTGAGATTGCGCGCAAGCTTGACCTGATCAAGGAAGGCGATTGGGCGTTCACGTGGGTTGTGGATGCACCGCTGTTCGAGCCTGCTGCAGACGCAACCGCATCCGGTGATGTCGCGTTGGGCCACTCTAAGTGGACCGCAGTCCACCACGCGTTTACCTCTCCGAAGCCGGAGTTCCTGGACAACTTCGAGCAGAACCCGGGCGAGGCTCTCGCCTACGCATACGACATTGTGTGCAACGGTAACGAGATCGGTGGCGGCTCCATCCGTATTCATGAGCACGATGTCCAAAAGCGCGTGTTCGAGGTCATGGGCATCACCGATGAGGAGGCCGAAGAGAAGTTCGGCTTCCTGCTCGAAGCGTTCAAGTTCGGTGCTCCTCCGCACGGTGGTATTGCCTTTGGCTGGGACCGCATCGTGTCGTTGCTCGGTGGGTTTGAATCGATCCGCGATGTGATCGCTTTCCCGAAGTCCGGCGGCGGTGTCGACCCGCTTACCGACGCGCCTGCTCCAATTCCGGCTGAGCAGCGCAAGGAAACTGGAGTGGACTTCAAGCCGAAGAAGGTTGAAGACAAGGCAGACGGCGAAACGGACACGAAGTAGCCGATTGAATGCAGCCACCGCAGGAACCTGCTCCTGCGGTGGCGCACGACAAAGGGGACCGGATGCAGCCCGAGCAAGTAAGTGACGAGCAAGTCGTTGCAAGCGCTACAGACATTCTCACTCGCCGTTACGGCGGTGAGCAGTCGTTGTTTGAGGTTGAACGCCTTAATGGCTCCGGTCCCTCGATCGTGTTGAGGGCTCGTGTTAAAACGAACCCGTTTTTCCAGCAGCGCTCAGTCATCATTAAGCAGGCGCCGCCAACGGAGTCTGTCTTCGAAGAGGCGGCGTACCTTCGAGAGGTTGTCGCGTACCAATTCGCCACTTCCTTAAGTGAAAAGACCAGGCCTGGCCCTGCGTTGTTGGGCTACGACACGCAGCAACGCATCATTATCATCACCGACTCCGGTGATGGGGAAACTCTCGCAGAAGCGCTTGAGACTGCAAGCGAAGAGGACCACATCGCACTGTTGCGCAGCCTGGGCACAGCACTTGGCCGAATGCATGCAGGTACTGCCGATGAAGAGGAAGCGTTTAACGTCTTACTGCATCGGATGACGCGTTCACGGCCCAACGCTGCACCGCTGCAACGTTTGAGGGACCGGTTGCTGTCCCATCGGATCAGAGTTGGCTTGCGGATCATGCGTGAGGCCGGAATTGAGATTCCTCAAGAGGTGGTTCTCACCGCTCGTAACATCGAGCGCCGGCTGCTGCGTGGCGGTATGCGTGCTTTTACGCCGTTTGACCTGGCACCAGATAACGTCATTCGGTCTGGGAACTCGTTTCACTTTCTTGATTATGAATCAGCGGGCTTTCGGGATGTTTCATTCGATGTTGCCTACGTAGTTGCGCGGTTCCCGGTGTATTTGGCTTCGCAGCCGTTTAACGAGGAAGCGACCAAGGCGTTCGTCGATGCGTGGCGGATACAGGTCTCTGACCTTTGGCCAGGAGTGCAGCATCCGGATACGTTGCAGGCGCGCATCACGGGTGCACTGGTGGGGTGGGCGCTTAGTAGCGTCGCCATGTTGGAACCGAAGCCTATGGCCGCGTTGTTGCAGGATGATCCGACATTTGAGGAAGAGCTTGAAGCTGCTGGTCTTTCGGCAGGTGATATTCAGGATTTTGATCTTGTAGATGGGGTAGCCGAAGCCATTGGCGACGACGCCGAAGAGAATGCTGGCGTTGTGCTTCGACCGCGAGGTGGAGAACCATTGACCGAAGATGAGCTTCTCGTGCGACGTGATTTGCGCGAGACGTTCGAGTCGTTGGCAGCTTATGCGGGTAGCGGTAAAGACCCCGCATACGTTGTCGTTGCTGAGTTCGCGTCCGAGGTCGCAAGGCGGTTGCGTTAAGGCAATGGGCCAAGAAGAACTTTTCGCGGCTGCTTCTAGCAACGACGTTCCCGGTGCAGCATCGGGGAATAGGGGTACCTCATTTTTTGAAGCTGGCTCGACAGCACCGCTGGCCGCACGGATGCGCCCCCAGTCCCTAGATGAGGTAGCGGGGCAGAAGCATTTGCTCAGCGAGGGAAAGCCGCTGCGTCGGCTCATCGAAGGCTCTGGTGCAGCATCGGTGATTTTGTATGGTCCGCCTGGGACAGGTAAGACCACGATTGCATCGTTAATCGCAAAAACGATGGGGCAGAACTTTGTGGCGTTGTCCGCGCTGTCTTCCGGCGTGAAAGAAGTCCGCGCGGTTATCGACGAGGCGCGGCGTGACCTCATCCGCAGTGAGAAAACCGTGCTCTTTATCGACGAGGTCCACAGGTTTTCTAAAACGCAGCAGGATGCGCTGCTTGCGGCCGTCGAGAATCGCACAGTGTTGCTGGTTGCCGCCACGACGGAGAACCCGAGTTTTAGCGTTGTTGCTCCGTTGTTGTCGCGCTCGCTGCTGCTCAAGCTCGAGTCGCTTAGCGACGAAGACCTTGGCGGAGTCATCGACCGCGCATTGGCAGATGAGCGGGGGTTGCAGGGGCAGGTTTTGCTTGACGACGAAGCCCGCGCACAACTCATTCTGCTCGCTGGAGGCGATGCGCGTCGGGCGCTGACGTACCTCGAAGCTGCCGCTGAAGCTGTTTCTGGCGGTGGCACGATCACGCTGGAGATTGTGCGTGAAAACGTCAATCGTGCGATTGTTCGCTACGACCGCGATGGCGATCAGCATTACGACGTGGTCAGCGCCTTTATCAAGTCGATCCGCGGGTCTGATGTCGATGCAGCGCTGCATTATCTGGCGCGAATGATCGAGGCCGGGGAGGACCCCAGGTTTATCGCACGACGTCTGGTCATTCACGCTTCGGAAGATATTGGTATGGCAGATCCGACTGCGTTGCAGACTGCTACCGCTGCGGCGAATGCAGTGCAGTTTGTCGGCCTGCCAGAAGGGCGTCTTGCGCTAGCACAGGCGACAATTCACCTGGCTACGGCGCCGAAGTCGCCTGCCGTCATTAAGGCCATCGATCGTGCTTTAGCGGACGTGCGTGAGGGGCATGTGCCTCCAGTGCCGGCCCATTTGCGCGATGGCCACTATGAGGGCGCAAAACAGATGGGCAATGCGGTTGGATATGTCTACCCGCATGACGACCCGCGGGGAGTGGTCGAGCAGCAATATATCCCGGATGGGCTGGAAGAAGCGGTGTATTACGAGCCGACGGAACACGGCGCGGAGCGCCGAATTAGCGAGTTTATTGGTCGGTTACGCCGACTTGTTCGCGGGCGGTAGCCCAACTGTAGAGGAGTCGCGGGTAAAGTAAGCGCGGAAAAACTCCGGAGCAGTTGAAAGGACACCGAAGCGTGCAAACCCATGAGATCCGAGAGCGGTTTACCAACCATTTCGTTGAGGCCGGGCACACCCCGGTACCGAGCGCCTCGCTGATTCTCGACGATCCGACGCTGCTGTTCGTCAACGCAGGAATGGTGCCGTTCAAGCCGTACTTCTTGGGCGATCAGACCCCAGACTTTGCCAATGGCACGGCGACATCGATTCAGAAGTGCGTGCGTACCCTCGATATCGAGGAAGTGGGTATCACCACCCGCCACAACACGTTCTTCCAGATGGCTGGCAACTTTTCGTTTGGTCAGTACTTCAAGGAAGGCGCCATTACTCACGCGTGGAACCTGTTGACGGGTGCTGTTGCTGACGGTGGCTATGGCCTTGATCCGGAGCGTCTCTGGGTTACGGTCTTCCTTGACGACGACGAGGCGGCCGCAATCTGGCGCGACAAGATTGGCGTTCCGGAAGAGCGTATTCAGCGCATGGGCATGGAGGATAACTTCTGGTCCATGGGTATCCCCGGTCCGTGTGGCCCTTGCTCTGAGATCTACTACGACCGGGGCCCGGAGTACGGCAAGGAAGGCGGCCCAATCGCCGACGACAACCGTTACATGGAGATCTGGAACCTCGTGTTCATGGAGTCCATTCGCGGCGAAGGTGATAAGAAGGGCAACTTCGAGATTGTCGGCGAGCTGCCACAGAAGAACATCGATACCGGTCTTGGCATTGAGCGTGTGGCCTGCATCCTGCAGGAAGTAGACAACGTCTATGAGACGGACCTTCTGCGTCCAGTCATCGATGCAGCGGTAGAACTGACCGGTTCGAAGTACGACGACGGCAACAAGGAAGACGACGTCCGTTTCCGCGTGATCGCTGACCATGCCCGTACCGGCATGATGATCATCCTCGACGGTGTTACCCCGTCGAATGAGGGCCGCGGCTACATCCTGCGCCGTCTGCTTCGCCGCATCATCCGCTCCGCGCGTCTGTTGGGTGCGACGAAGCCGGTTATGGAGACGTTCATGAACACGATCATGGACACCATGACGCCGTCCTTCCCCGAGATCGCGGACAACCGCGAGCGCATTTTGCGTGTTGCTGTTGCGGAAGAAAAGGCGTTCTCCAAGACACTGGAGTCCGGCACGTCGCGCTTCGACGAAGCCGCAACCGCAGTGAAGGCTTCGGGTGCTGCTGTCCTGCCGGGTGATCAGGCCTTTGAGCTGCATGACACCTACGGCTTCCCGATCGACCTGACGGTCGAGATGGCGCGCGAGGCCGGCCTGGACGTCGATATGGATGCCTTTAACGCTGCGATGCAGGAACAGCGAGAGCGCGCGAAGGCCGACAACAAGGCGAAGAAGCACCGCAACGTTGACGAGTCGCTGTACCGCGAATGGGTTGACAACAACCCGACGGAATTCGTCGGCTACGAGCAGTTGGTCCACGACGGCACGGTCATTGGCCTCGTGCGCGACGGTGAGAAAGTTGGCGAGGTTTCCCAGGGCGACGAGGTCGAGGTCATCCTCGACGTCACCCCGATGTATGCCGAATCTGGTGGTCAGATGGCCGACCGTGGCCGCTTGATCATGGGGGACACGATCCTCAACGTCAACGACGTGCAGCGCGTGGGCAAGAAACTGTGGCTGCACAAGGCGACGGTCCAAAACGGTGGACTGGATCTCGGCTCGACGGTCACGGCTGAGGTTGACGGTGCGTGGCGCCACGGTGCCCGCCAGGCGCACTCCGCAACGCACCTCATTCACGCGGCGCTGCGTGAGGTGCTCGGCCCCACAGCAGTCCAGGCTGGTTCCTTGAACAAGCCGGGTTACCTGCGCTTCGACTTCAACTACACCGAGGCGCTGACCGAGGCACAACTGCAGGAGATTGCGACGATCACGAACCAGGCTGTCGACGCAGACTTTGCTGTCAACACCATTGAGACCACGCTGGACAAGGCGAAGGCCATGGGTGCGATGGCGCTGTTCGGCGAAAGCTACGGCGACGTTGTCCGCGTCGTCGAGATCGGCGGACCGTTCTCCGTCGAGCTTTGTGGCGGTACCCACGTGGAGCACGCCTCCCAGATCGGCCCGGTCGCCGTGCTTGGCGAGTCCTCGGTCGGTTCCGGAGCCCGCCGTATCGAGGCGTACTCCGGTATGGATTCCTTCAAGTACCTGTCGAAGGAGGCAGCGCTGGCTTCTGGCCTGGCTGCGGAGTTCAAGACGCCGACGGAAGATCTTCCGGACCGTATTGCCCAGCTTGCTGAGCGACTGCGTGCGGCTGAAAAGGAAATCGAGAACCTGCACCGTCAGCAGCTGTTGGCTTCCACTGCAAGCCTTGCGGAGGAAGCAGAGACCATCGGCGCGCGTCGCCTCGTCGCAAAGCAGCTGCCCGACGGGATCAACACGGGTGATTTGCGCACGATTGTTTCTGACCTGCGTGGCAAGTTGCAGTCCGAGGATGCGCTGATCGTGCTGACCTCGAAGGTTGGCGACAAGGTTTCTCTGGCGGTTGCAGCAACAAAGGCTGCAGTGGAAGACGGCATCAAGTCGGGAGACGTGGTCAAGGTGCTTGGCGAGTACGTCGATGGCAAGGGTGGCGGAAAGCCTGACCTTGCGCAGGGCTCTGGTGCGAAGCCCGAAGGCATTCCTGCTGCTTTGTCCGCTGTGCGTGACTGGCTTCGCCGGGACTAAGCCTCGCGTTCGCGGACAAAATCGACGCTGACACGCCGAATGCGCGTCCGACGAGACGCACAGCTAACGGCTAGGTTGAGACCAGGCCAGCAGACACGGAAAGGAGCAGCGATGAAGGTGGAGCCAGATCGCCCTGGGGTCGACGACCCCGGTGCGGGACGCCGACTTGGCATTGATGTCGGCACTGTGCGCATTGGCGTTGCCCGCTCCGACCGGGATGCCCGCCTGGCAACACCGGTCGAAACGATTGACAGAGTGACCGGCTTCAAGGACCGCGATGGGCAAGATATCGAGCGGATATTGGAACTCATCGCTGAGAATGAAGCAGTCGAAGTCATTGTGGGGCTTCCTCGTGATCTGCAAGGCAATGGATCAAAAAGCGTGAAACATGCGAAGGAAATCGCATTCCGTATTCGCCGGCGTAGCGATGTGCCGGTGCGGATGGCGGATGAGCGTCTCACCACAGTTGCTGCGACGCATTCATTGCGGATGTCTGGTGTGAATGAGAAAGCAGGCCGTGCGGTCATTGATCAAGCAGCTGCTGTAGAGATTTTGCAATCGTGGCTTGACGGCCGACTGAACTACCTCAAGGAGAACTAACCGTGTCTACCCGTGAAGCCGCACGCCGGCGTACCCGAGGCACCGCGGTGCTAGTCGCATCCATTTTGCTCATCATTGGCCTTGTCGCTTGGATTGCCGTCTTGCGCAACCTTTCGGGTTCGGCAGACTTTGAGGGTGCAGGCAACGGTGAGGAACAGGTCGTTCAAATCAAGGAGGGATCGAGCCTGTCAGCGCTCGGCCCCGAGCTTGAAGAGCGCGGCATTGTTGCCAGCGACGGTGCTTTCCAAACAGCGGCAGCGAATAACCCTGATGCGGGAAACATTCAGCCCGGCTTCTACAGATTGCAGGGCAAAATGAGCGCGAAGTCAGCGGTTGAGGCACTCCTTGATCCCGCGCAGCGCATCACCCCTCTGCAGGTTTACGGAGGTGCGACGTTGATGGATGTCAACGTCGTTGGCGGCCAGACTCGGTTCGGTATTTTCTCGATGATCCAGTCGGCTACCTGTGGCGAGGAGGTAACACCGGATTGCGTCAACGTGGAGAAGCTGAACAACGCTGCGGCGAACAGTGATCCTGAGAAGCTCGGTGTGCCGGAGTGGGCTCGTGAAACGGTTGCTGCCCGTGCTGGCGACGCGAAGCGTTTGGAGGGCCTCATTGCCCCTGGTGAGTACATCATCGACCCGCACGCGAGCGCCGAGGATATTCTTTCGGATCTGGTGACGCGTTCTGCGAAGCAGTATGACGCAACTGACATTGTCAACCGCGCGCAAGCGATTGGCTTGAGCCCGTACGAGTTGCTTGTCGCTGCGTCCTTGGTTGAGCGTGAGGCGCCGGCCGGAGAGTTTGACAAGGTCGCTCGCGTCATCTTGAACCGTCTCGATGAGCCGATGCGACTGGAATTCGACTCCACGGTGAATTACGGGCTGCCGAGCGTTGAGGTTGCAACCACAGATGAAGACCGCAAGCGGGTTACTCCGTGGAACACGTACGCAATGGATGGCCTGCCGCAAACACCGATTGCATCTCCGTCCATTGAGGCGATCGATGCAGTAGAGCACCCAGCTGACGGCAACTGGCTGTTCTTCGTCACCGTGGACAAGGACGGCACAACCATCTTCAACGACACGTTCGAGCAGCACCTCAATGACACGCAGCGCGCGATCGAGTCGGGCATCCTGGACTCGCAGCGTTAGTTATGGAGTCGTCGCGCAGCATGAACTCAGCCAAACCTGTGTCGGGGACTGTGACGAATCGGGCAGCGGTCCTCGGTTCACCGATCGAGCACTCCTTATCGCCGGTTCTTCACAATGCGGGTTACGAGGCGGCGGGCCTCACTGGGTGGCATTACTCGCGCCAACAGTGTGTTGCGGATGATTTGGCTGATCTCGTCTGCAACGCTGATCCGAGTTTCCGGGGCTTTTCTGTAACCATGCCGTGCAAGTTTGCCGCTCTCGAGGTGGCGGATGAAGTCACTGATAGGGCACGTGAGATCGGCTCTGCAAACACGCTGACGCGTATCGACGACAACCGTTGGCGCGCCGACAATACTGACTGCGAGGGCGTGATTGCTGCCATTGGGGAGTTACTTGGTCCTGATTCCCCGGTTCACGCCGTTATCGTTGGCGCGGGCGGTACAGCGCGCGCAGTGATGTGGGCCTTGCGGCATATCGGAGTCCGTGAGGTAACCGTGGTCAACCGCACTGACCGCAGCGGGGAGTACACAGACCTTGCTGCGGGGATGGTGCTTAACTTCGTGGATTTCGAGGCACCTCTAGCGGACATTACGTCCGCATCGGACCTCGTCATTTCGACTGTCCCCGCCGGGGCAGCTGACTACGTGGCATCCGATCTTGCACACGCCCCGGTGTTTGACGTGATCTACGACCCGTGGCCCACGCGGCTCGCCGTAGAGGCTGCAGCGAACGGCTACCGCACCGTTGGTGGACTGTCGATGCTTGCCGGACAGGCGTACGCTCAGTTCGAGCAATTCACCGGTGTGGACGCACCGCGACAGGCGATGCGCGACGCGCTGATGCGGCACGCGAACTCGTAAGAAGCAGCTCGCTTGCCAGAGCGGTTCGAAGTACTCAACTTCGGTACGCTGTCCATATGGAATTCGGGGGAGTTTTGGGGGCCACTGTTGCTGCCTGTTGGACAGCGGCCCTGATGGTGTTTGATGTTGCGTTTCGGCGTCTGCCGAATGCGCTGACAGTGCCGCCGGCCATTGTGGCGCTGATTGCTTGCCTTCTCGCGCCATTTCTTGGCGAGGCGACGTTGCTGTGGGCACTGCTGTGGCCGGGGCTGTATCTGTTTTCCCCTCAGGGGGTCGGTGGTGGGGACGTTAAGTTGGCGCTGCCGCTGGCGATGGTGTGTGTGATCTCCGGAAAACTGCCGGCGGTACTCGTTGCGATTGGTGTGTCCGGCCTGCTCACAGTCTTAATGGCGTGGTTAAGTCGCAGCCGAACCGTCGCACATGGTCCATCGATGCTTGCCACAACGTGGCTCGTCGTAATGTATTTCGGGGTATAAGCACATCTATCGCAGCTGCTTGTGCGAGAATGTCGCCATGCTTCGTTGGACTACAGCCGGTGAATCGCACGGCCAGGCCCTCGTAGCCCTCGTTGAGGGCATGCCTTCTGGGGTGCCGGTATTGAAAGAAGAAATTGCTCATCAGCTCGCTCGTCGCCGTCTCGGTTATGGCCGTGGCGCGCGAATGAAGTTTGAGGCAGATGAGCTCACTTTGCTGACGGGCGTCGTGCACGGCTCATCTATCGGTAGCCCGGTGGCTATCCAGATTGGCAACACCGAGTGGCCGAAGTGGACCACGATCATGTCTGCTGAGCCGGTTGATGCCTCTGACCCTGAGGTGGCAAAAGAGTTGAGCTCTGGTCGCGGTGCGTCGTTGACCCGTCCGCGTCCGGGGCACGCCGATTTCGCCGGCATGATCAAATACGGTTTCGGTTCTGCACGTCCTGTGCTTGAGCGTTCCTCTGCACGAGAGACTGCTGCCCGCGTAGCAGCCGGTACGGTTGCCCGTAGCTACCTGCGTGAGGTTCTCGGGGTTGAGGTGTTTTCCCATGTGGTGTCGATTGGGGAGTCGGTGCCGTACGCAGGAGAATCGCCAAGTTTCGGAGATATCGAGGCAATTGATGCTTCCCCTGTTCGTGCGTTTAACAAGGACGCCGAGGCGGACATGGTCGCGTGCATTGAGGCTGCGAAGAAATCGGGCGACACGCTCGGCGGGATCGTTGAGGTCATTGTGGATGGGCTGCCGATCGGCCTTGGTTCCCACATTTCTGGCGAACGACGCTTGGATGCGCAGTTGGCAGGCGCGCTGATGGGTATCCAGTCGGTGAAAGGCGTCGAAATCGGCGACGGTTTCGAAGAGGCGCGTCGCCGTGGATCGCAGGCACACGACGAAATCGAGCGCACCGAAGATGGTGTGCGGAGGCTGACCAACCGTGCAGGCGGTATCGAAGGTGGCATGACGAATGGGGAGCAGTTGCGCGTTCGCGCTGCGATGAAGCCCATCTCGACTGTCCCTCGTGCCTTGACGACGGTTGATATGAGCACCGGCGACGCTGCCACGGGGATTCACCAACGCTCCGATGTCTGTGCCGTGCCCGCTGGTGGTGTCGTTGCAGAGGCAATGGTTGCGCTTGTTCTGGCACAGGCTGTCTCTGAGAAATTCGGGGGAGACACGATTGAGGAGGTGAAGCGCAACGTAGAGTCGTACAAGGAGTACGTCGCACAACGTCTTGCGTTTGATCAAGTTAGGGATGCCGATGACTGAGCTCACTGATTTGCAGGCAGTAGAGGCATGCAACGAGGAGTCAACAAATACAACTCCGGCGACGGTTCATACGGCTCCTCGCGTGGTGCTCGTCGGTATGCCGGGGTCGGGTAAGTCAACGATTGGTCGTCGAATAGCTAGCGCGCTGAACCTGCCGATCATGGATTCGGATCTGCTCATCGAGCAGGCTGAAGGCAAAGCGTGTGGCGAGGTGTACGCCGAGTTGGGTGAGGATGCCTTCCGTGAGCTCGAAGTCGGGTTTGTGGCACGTGCTCTGGCCACCGGTGGGGTAGTGAGCCTCGGGGGCGGTGCGATCGTGACCGAGGAAGTGCGACAGCTGCTGCAGCGCCACACTGTTGTTTGGATCGATGTCAGCGCGGAAGAGGGTATTCGCCGCACAGCACAGGATTCCACTCGACCAGTGCTTGACAGTGATGATCGCGAGCAGCGTTACCGCGACCTCATGGATCAACGTGAACCGCTGTACCGCGAAGTGGCCACGTTCCGCGTCCGCACGGACGCGCGGCCACCGCAGCGTGTTGTCGCAGAGATTTTGGGTTTCATCGACGGCGAGTAGTTTCCGTCAGGCTTCAGTTCTGTCAAGCGAAGGAGCAAACAATGGCAGTGGTATCCGTCACGGGCCCAAGTCCGTACGACATTCATATTGGCAGCAATAACCTTGACGCCGTAGCAGGTCACCTTGCGGATTCCGGCGCACGCCGTGTGCTGGTGGTCCACCAGGAACCGTTGCGTGCCGTTGCTGAGGACCTTGAGCACATGCTTGAGCAAGCGGGCCTGGCGCCGGTCTTGGCATGTGTTCCCGATGCGGAGGCTGGAAAGGATCTTCCGGTGCTTTCCCACTTGTGGGACGTGTTAGGGGAGCACGGGTTCTCGCGCCAGGACGCCATTGTCGGTTTGGGCGGCGGCGCTGTGACAGATCTTGCCGGTTTCGCCGCGGCCACGTGGATGCGCGGCATCAAGGTTGTGCATGTGCCGACGACATTGCTCGCCATGGTTGATGCGGCAGTCGGCGGCAAGACTGGCATCAACACGACCGCAGGCAAAAATCTCGTCGGTGCGTTCCACGAGCCGAATGCGGTGTTTATTGATCTCGCTCGTATTGCAACGCTGCCTGAGCAAGAGGTTGTTTCAGGTTCTGCTGAGTTGGTAAAGACGGGCTTTATTGCGGACCCGCGGATTTTGGAGCTCTATCAGGAGGGCCCAGAGCATCACTGGGCGGAGCTTGTCGAGCGCTCTGTCAGCGTAAAAGCCAAGGTCGTGGGGGAGGACCTCAAGGAAGCTGGGCTGCGCGAGATTCTTAACTATGGCCATACTCTGGGACATGCGATCGAACGTCGCGAGCATTACATGTGGCGCCACGGCAATGCCGTCGGGGTGGGCATGATGTTTGTGGCACACCTTGCTCATGCGCGTGGGCTTATCGACGATGACCTGGTCGCCCTCCACGAGACCGTCATCAGTGGCGCGGGACTTCCCACGCGCTACGAGGTCGGTGCGTTTGAAGAGTTGCATGAGGCGATGCTTCTGGACAAGAAGAACCGCGACGGCAAGATCCGATTTGTAGTCCTGGACGGCCTTGGGTCCTGCACTCGCCTGGAGGACGCAACTGTGGAAGAGATGCGCGCGGCGTACGCAAAGATTTCGGAGTAGAACATGAAAATCTTGGTACTCAATGGTCCGAACCTCAATCGACTCGGCAAACGCCAACCGGAGGTGTATGGGACGGTCACGCTGGCGGACGTCGAAAAGCAATTGCACGATCACGCAGCCGATCTTGGGGTTGAAGTGGAGTGCCGCCAGTCCAACTACGAGGGCCAACTCATTGACTGGGTGCATGAAGCAGCCGATAACACTTGGCCGGTGATCATTAACCCGGGTGGTTTTACCCATACCTCGGTTGCGCTTCGTGATGCACTGGTAGAACTAAATGATCACCAAGGTTTTATTGAGGTGCATATTTCGAACGTGCACGCGCGCGAGTCGTTCAGGCACCATTCGTACCTCTCGCCAATCGCCGTAGGCGTGATCGCGGGGTTGGGTACGGAAGGCTACCGGCTCGCGTTGGACTACTTCGCAAGGAGGAAATGATGGCATTGGCCGATACTCGTTTTGAAACTCGTCGGAGGAAACTCTCGTCGCAACTTGCGGCACAGCGTATCGACGACATGCTGGTCACCCATTTGACCCACGTGCGTTACCTGTCTGGTTTCTCCGGCTCGAACGGCGCGCTTCTGGTGTCGAAAGACCGTACTGCGAAGATCGCAACCGACGGTCGTTACACCACCCAGATTGCTGAAGAGGTCCCGGACATCAAGGCGACGATTGCTCGCGCGACAGCAACCGAGTTGTTGTCGCAGGTTACCGAAGGCCACCGTGTGGGCTATGAGGCCGATTTCGTTTCCGTTGCGGAGCTCAAGCGCCTCGAGGATGCATGCCCGGAGGGCGTAACCCTTGTGCCGGTTTCTGGCGTGATTGAAGGGATCCGCTTGTTTAAGGACAACCTTGAACTCACCCGTCTGACTGAGGCTGCCGAGCTGGCCACACAGGCGTTGGAGGAACTCGTCGCCGCAGGAGAATTGCGAGCAGGCCGTTCTGAGCGTGACATTGCCGCTGACCTTGAGTACCGCATGCGTCGACTTGGTGCAGAACGCCCAAGTTTTGACACGATTGTCGCCTCCGGCCCGAACGCCTCGAAGCCACACCATCAGGCCGGCGACCGTCTTATCGCCGAAGGCGATTTGGTGACCATTGATTACGGTATGCACCGCCTCGGGTTCAACTCCGATATGACCCGTACGTTTGCTATCGGGGAAATCGGTCAGTTGGAGCGCGAGATTTACGAAGTGACGCTTGCATCCCAGCTTGCTGGCGTGAAGGCAGCCACGGCGGGAACGGCACTTGTGGATGTAGACAAGGCCTGCCGCGACGTTATTGAAGAGGCAGGCTTCGGCGAGTACTTCGTTCACTCCACTGGCCACGGTGTCGGCCTGGACGTGCATGAAGCCCCGTCTGCCGCACAGACCGGCAAGGGAGACTTAAAGGAAGGTATGACCCTGACCATTGAGCCGGGGATTTACATTCCGGGCAAGACCGGTGTGCGTATCGAGGACACGTTGATCATCACATCAGGGAAGCCACGGATTATCACCAAGTACCCGAAGGAATTGACGGTGCTGTAGCATTGCTGTGTTTGTACACGTTCCGAAACAATTACGAGGAAGGTACCACCCATGGCAACTACCGCCGATTTTAAGAACGGTCTTGTGCTGAAGGTCGATGGCAAACTGCAGCAGATCGTTGAGTTCCAGCATGTCAAGCCCGGTAAGGGACCGGCATTCGTGCGCACCAAGCTTAAGGATGTCGTCTCCGGAAAGACCGTTGAGAAGACGTGGAACGCAGGTGTGAAGGTGGAGACCGCGACGGTTGATCGTCGCGATATGACCTACCTGTACAACGACGGCACGAGCTACGTTGTCATGGACGACAAGACCTTCGAGCAGTTCGAGCTGCCGGCCGACAAGTTCGGCGATGCAGCACGCTTCCTGCTGGAGAACATGCATGTTCAGGTTTCTTTCCACGAGGGTGAAGCACTTTTCGCTGAGCTTCCGATCTCTGTGGACCTCAAGATCGAGCACACCGAGCCGGGTCTGCAGGGCGACCGTTCCACCGGTGGTACCAAGCCGGCAACGCTGGAGACCGGTGCTGAGATCCAGGTTCCGCTGTTCCTGGAAACCGGCAACGTGGTCAAGGTTGACACGCGTACTGGCGAGTACCTCTCTCGCGTGAACAACTAATGCTCGACTACAAACGTCATGGCGCCCGTTACCGGGCGCGCCGTCGTGCGGTAGACATGCTGTTCGAGGCGGAGACACGGGACATCGATCCGGTGGCAATCGTTGAAGATCGTACCGAGCTTTCACGGAATCCGTTGAACGCGGTCGCACCGGTCGCTGATTACACCCGCGAGATCGTCGCAGGTGCTGCGGAGAAACTCGACGACTTGGACGACGCGATTGAGCGCTCACTCAGCGAGGACTGGGAGCTGTTTCGCTTGCCAGCCGTCGACCGTCAGATCCTGCGTGTGGCCGCCTGGGAGATTTTGTTTAACGACGAAGTCGATGCGCCAATCTCGATCAAGGAAGCTGTCGAGATGGCTTCTGAGTACTCGGGCGCCAAGGCTGCGCCTTACATCAACGCTGTGTTGGATCGGATTGCATCGTCCGTTGATCCGAAGTCGCCGTTCTTCGTGTCGCCTGATAGCGAAGAAGACGCCGAAGATACCGACCAGTCCGCAGACCAGGACGGTGGCGTAGGCGTGGCGGAAACGTCGGAGGATAACGGCTCCGAGTAATCCAACTCGCTCAAGCCCAGATAGGCCGTTGCCAGCAGGTTTTCCTCATTAGTGAATGAACCTGCTGACAACGGTTTTGTTTTTTCTTCGGTTCTTCCTCGACTGTGCCCAGACACCTGTAAGGTTACTAACGACAATCATTTTCAGTAACCTTAAGGAGCGGCCATGCCCCGCTGTACTACTTCCGCTATGGGCGATCTAAAAGACGTGCATCCTCGGAAGAGCTTTGTAGCGCTGTTATCCGCGGTAGCGCTCACGGTGCTGTGTGCACCGTTGTCGTGGAGTGAAGCCTCACAGCCGGTTGTGCGAACCCAAACACACGTCGACTCACCCCACGCTGTGTGGGAGGATGGAACGTTTCGCCTCATGTCCAATAGTGCGGGCTACCTGCCCATTGAGGACACCGTGAACTGGGTGAGTAGGGGACGCGTGGACGGCGGCCTAGGTGCCTACGCCTGGCGTGTGCCTGACGATCCCCGATTCGATTTCCTCGACCCTTACGACGAGCAACTGATGTACTTCGGTGGGCCCGCGCACGGTTTCCCTAAGAGCACCATGCCGATTTGGGCAGGTTTCGGAGCGGCCGCTGACTTGCCGACAGAGGATTTCCGTGCGGCTTCCTTCAACATGGAGATCGTCGATTTCCACGGTCCCGGAAAGATGGAGTTGTTTAACTACAGCGACGAGGTCTATCCGCTTAACCGGCTCTGGTCGTCCCACGATCCAGGTTTCCGTGCAACGTGGGTCAACGCCGGTACTCACACTCACAACTCGACGACCTTCACTCGACCGGGGCGCTATGAGGTGACGTATCGGGCGACAGCCCGTGGCAAAGACGGTGCCTTTATCCATTCGGAACCCCAGACACTCGTGTGGCAGGTCGGCGGTACGAACCCGGCTGACCGCACAATCAACGATTTGCCCCGAGCCTATAGTCAGGCAAACACGTCGGGGACAGGTTCCCCAACGTTCCAGATGCGCCCTGCACAAGGAGAGACCAAGGGCGCACAGGAGGGGATCCTGACCAATTTGGCGTTTGATACCGGTAACCCGAAAGATGCTGGGCATGTCGTGTTCCTTATCAACGGTTTCTACCTTGCGGAACGGGAAGTAGTCGGCGGCAAGGCCTCGTGGGATGAGATGATCGGCGAAGAGTTTTCCGACTTCCAGGCGGTCTACATTCCTGTATCTGGATCGCCGTCGCCACGTTGGATTTCTGCGCCGTTGACGTTTAGGACTGGGGCGGTGGCGTCGTCGACAAGCGAGCGCGCTGAGGAGCTTCCAACCCCGCAGATGGATGACATCGCGCCTTTTGAAACCGAGCCGTTCAACATCACCAGTCCAGATGTCGTGGTGTCTACTGGAGAGGTCTACGGCGAGGACGACCGCAACATCGACATCACGGTGCGCCCAGCTGATGATCGCACCACGCTTCGTGTCTCCGGTGGTTTCTACCGCATCGACGGTGACCCGTTGACTGAATTGCCAGAACACGCCATCGCCGATTGCGAAATTGAATTCACCTCAGCTCCTGGCGGCCGAACCAGCAAACAACTCGTTGACGGTTGCCGCCGTCCTGGGCATCAATTGATCCTCAAGATTGTGCCCGAAGCGCGATCGAACGCCACTGACGCAGCTTTGTTTAACCACCTGCAGGAGGCTGATTACTCGCCGATTCCCGAGACCACAGTGACGTTGGGTGAAGCACCTGCAACGCCACCTGCAGCACCGACTGCAACCTCTGAAGCGCCGTCGCCGCAGCCGTCTTCACCGGCGCCTTCACCGGCGCCTTCGGCGGAACCCTCACCATCGTCGACGCCCACTCCAGCGCAGGAGAAAGTGCTCAACCTGCACTCCGGGCACGTCGATATTGCACCGCTCTACGAGTCAGGCACACTTCACCTGCGCGTGAAAGACGAGACGAATCTTTACGACAAGGGTGCGGTGTGGCGCTCGCCATCCAGCGTTGCTTTCACCGTGCCGAAACAGGTCGGGACAGTGCTGGATGACGATATCGAAGGCTTCGCAAAAGCAGGGGAGGTCGCATATATTCTCCCAGAAACACAGCGCCGTGGAGTTGTCTGGCCTGGCTTAAGCACAGAGCATGCTTTCGGTGAGACAGGGAAGAACTACACCTTCACGCTGACACCTGTATCTGCACCACGGGGCGGTAACTGGATCGCGTTTCGCGGTGATCAGACAGATCCGAGCATGCGTCTTGCAGGCAACGACGCAACCCGTGCGTACACCACCGACGGTCCAGAACACATGCATGTTTCCTGGGCCTTTAATAAGCCAGGCAGCTATGAAATCGGAGTGTCCGTCGCCGAGGTAGGAGGATCCACATCAAAGCAGGAAATTCTGCGGTTCGAGGTAGCAGCCGACGGGGAGTTCGTTCCGCCGACGGTGCCCGACACGACGGTGGCGACAACGGCACCAACGCCGGCACCGACAACGGCACCAACGGCAGCACAGACAACGGCACCAACGGCAGCACCGACTACGTCTGCCCAGGCGACGCCCCTGCCGTCCTCAGAACCTCCCGCTGAGACTACGCCGGTCGAGATCACCACAGGCCATGTTGATTTTGGTCCAAAGGTTATCGACGGCAAGACTGGCTTCTTCGTCCACGAAGGAAGTACCCATCACATCCCCGAATCAGTTGCACTGCGTGTATTCGACGCTCGGAAAACTACGATCGATCAGCGCACTGCACAGGCTGCAACGAATGTCGGATTCCTCCAGGAAGGTGACACGGTGTATCACCTTCCGCTCGGGCAGCTTCACGACGCCGTCTGGCCCGGGTGGGACACGATGAAAGTAGCGGAGACTTACCCAGATGGTGTCAACATTGAAGTGCGCCCGAAAACTGCGCCAACAGGTGGACGTTGGTGGGCGGGGCACCTGCCAACTATCGGCGTGCCGCCTGCGACGTTGGCCGATGATTCCCAAACGCACACCATCACGGGAGTCACACCGGGCAATTTCCACGTGCACGCAGACTGGATCTTTACGCAGCCCGGCGTCTATGACATTGAGATGCGTACCGTTTCGCTTAGCGGCGAACCTGTGACGGAATGGTCAACGGTGACGTATCTCGTTGGCGATGACACGCAGATTTCCAGCAGGAACGACGTGCCTCAGGCGTCGCCATCGGCCAGCGGCTCGACATCGGCCAGTGGCTTGCCAACGCCTACCAGCCCAACGAGCACCAGCCCAACGAGCACTGTGCGAGAGAGTCAACAGGCAACCGCTCGGCCAACTGTGTCTGCGACGGTGACTGCGTCCGCGTCACGGACTGCGGCATCATCAACGGGCTCGAAACAGAAAACCCCTACGAGCCTCACGACCCCCACGACGCAGCGGTCGCGTGCAAGCTCGGCGGTTGCGCAAGGCGCAGCCGTCGGCAGCACACAGAAGGTGGCGCGGGGGACCGGAGAAGGTACCGCGCAAAGCCCTCGTGTCTCTGATGAACAACGAGGAGGTTCGCTGGCCTCGACGGGAGCTGAAGTCCGCAATGCTCTCGGCTTGGCAATCGCGTGCCTCATCGTTGGAGGCGTTTTGATGAGCAGGCGTAAATAGGGGAGAAGGGCGACCTAAGCGGTGAGAAAACCGCTTAGCTCTCCTCGGTATCGTTCTGCGCTGCGCTTGCTTCCTCAGCGGTGCGCTTGATCTCGCCCACCAGCACCTGCATGGCATCTTGGGTTTCCAACACACCAGCAACAGCGGCCTTGAGCGAGGACGCGAGTTGCTCGTCGCTTAGCCCTGCGCCGATCGCGATTTCCGATTCGGTGCGCACAACGATCGTCTCGGTGCGGTTGACCACGAGCGCACGCGCGTCGAGGTACGAGCTGTTGACCTGGTTTGCGGCCAGGTACAAGGTGGCATCGGGCGTGTCGGACGGGGTGTCGGTAACCGAGTCCGCACGCAGGATCAACACTGAGTCCAACAGGACAAACAGCAGGTTGAATCCCTTGTAATGGGCGTGGCCTGCGCGGCCAGACGGGTCGTCGGAAACTTCGATGCCCTGCTTCGCCATCGTTTCGATGACGCGGTCGATGGTTACTTGAGTTGCGGTGCTCACTGCTGCGGTTCCTCCCAGTTCACGACGGTCGGGAAAGTGGTTTTGAGGTAGTCGAATGCCTGAAGCGTGGCGTCGATAGACGTCACAATGAAAGAGCCGAGCTGGTTGAATGAGGCTCCATCGGCGATGTTCATCGAGCGAATGGCGCTCACAGCCAGGTTGTCCTCACCGCGTTCGAAGAAACGCAGGGTCGGTGCAAAATGCGTCTGGTTGTGCTCGTTGCAGGCAAACAGCACCTGCGATGCGCTATCGCGGGGAAACTCGCCACGCCACAGGGCCTCGAAGATGAGGTGATCGCCGTCGAGGGCAATGACGATTGCTGCGTTGATAAAACCAGAGCGCACGGCTTGATCTTCGACGCGGTATTCAAGGTTTTCTTCCTCAAAAATCGCGGCGATTGCTTCGGTAGTCACCGGTTCCGGAACGTTGCGTTCTGGGTGCTCGTTGGGCTGGATGGCTTCAGTCTCTTCTGTAGTCACACTTGCGAGAATACCCATCTGGGTGAAACTCCTCGCGATGGCGCGGTGCTGGTGCTAATGTGAAGCGCAGTCTCCGAGACTTCACACGGCCCCGATAGGCGGGACCGCGTCGATATTTCCTTTAAATGCCGCACAGAGAGGCGGGGAAGGAGGTTCGATGAGTGGAAACGAACGGTCGACGGTTGAGCTGCTGAACGCTCAGGACGTCGGTCGCACTGTTGCACGCATCGCGCACCAGATCATCGAGAAGACAACGCTGGACGACAGCGACGGACCGCAGGTCATTCTGCTGGGGATCCCGTCCGGTGGTGTTCCGTTAGCGCAGCGTATTGCGGAAGCGGTTGAAGAATTTTCAGGCGTGAGCGTGCCAGTAGGCAGTCTCGACGTCACTTTGTACCGCGACGATCTCCGCGACAAGCCACATCGGGCACTGCGCCCAACCCACATTCCGGTCGACATCGACGGGGCAATTGTCGTGCTTGTCGACGATGTCTTGTACTCCGGCCGAACCATTCGCGCCGCCCTTGATTCGCTGCGCGACATCGGTAGGCCAGCCGCGATCCAGCTCGCAGTGCTGGTCGATCGTGGCCACCGGGAACTGCCAATCCGCGCGGATTACGTAGGCAAGAACATCCCCACATCGAAGGACGAAGATGTCACTGTCGCGATCGCCCAGCTCGACGGTGAAGATCGCGTGACCCTGGAACGGGAGGCGTAAATGAGGCACCTCATCGATATTGCAGATCTCAGCCGCGAAGAGATCATCGAGCTGATGGATGAAGCGGACCGCTTCCGGGAAGCTCTGGATGGTCGTGAGATCAAGAAGCTTCCGACCCTGCGCGGCCGCACTGTGATGACGTTGTTCTACGAGAACTCGACGCGTACCCGCTCGTCGTTTGAGACAGCGGGCAAGTGGATGAGCGCCGATGTGATCAATCTGTCTGCGTCTTCATCTTCGGTGAAGAAGGGTGAATCGCTCAAAGACACCGCTGCAACCTTGGAGGCAATCGGTGCAGACGCGATCATCATGCGCCACCCTGCTTCGGGTGCGGCACAGCTTCTGGCCAAGTGGTTGCCGAATACAAGCATCGTGAACGCAGGTGACGGCCAGCACCAGCACCCGACACAGGCTTTGCTGGATGCGGTGACCATGCGCCAGCACATTGGCGATGTCGCTGGAAAGCGCGTCCTGATCGTCGGCGATATTTTGCACTCCCGTGTTGCTCGCTCGAACGTGGACCTGCTGCACATCTTGGGCGCAGAGGTTGTGTTGGTTGCGCCGCCGACGCTGCTGCCTACCGGTGTGGAGTTCTGGCCGGCACGTGTCTCGTATGACTTCGATGCCGAGATTGAGCACGCAGATGTCGTGATGATGCTGCGCGTGCAGGCCGAGCGCATGAACGGCGGGTTCTTCCCGTCGCACCGCGAATACGCCACCTTGTACGGCTTGAGCGTTGATCGAGCCGACCGCATGAAGGATTCGGCGTTGATCATGCACCCGGGTCCGATGCTGCGCGGCATGGAAATTAACTACGACGTGGCTGATCGCGACAATGCTGTCGTCCTTGGCCAGGTCTCTAACGGCGTGTACACCCGCATGGCCGTGTTGTTCACACTGCTCGCCGGCACTGGCGGCGAAGAAGGAGCGATCAAGTGACCAAGCTTGCACTCAACAACGTTCGTCCATATGGCGAGGACGTGACCAGCATTCTCATTGACGTGGAAGACGGTGTCATCGACTCCATTGGGGACAACCCGTTTGACGATGCTGATGAAACCATCGACTGTGGTGGCAACGTATTGCTTCCTGGTCTCGTCGATATGCACGTGCACCTGCGTGAGCCGGGCCGCGAGGACACCGAAACCATCGCTACCGGCTCGGATGCTGCCGCCAAGGGAGGCTTCACCGCTGTATTCACCATGGCGAATACCAACCCAGTGATCGACCAGCCGTTCCTCGCCGAGGCGGTCTGGGAGAAGGGCCAGACGTACGGTAAATGCGATGTCTACCCGGTGGGCTCGATTACCAAGGGACTCGAGGGCAAGACGCTCACCGAGATCGGTCTGATGGCCCGCAGCGGTGTGCGCATGTTTTCCGACGATGGCAAGTGCGTCAACGACCCGCAGCTCATGCGCCGCGCTATCGAATACGCCAAGGCACACGACGTGATTCTTGCCCAGCATGCGGAAGACCACCGCATGACCGAGGGCGCTGTAGCCCACGAAGGCGAGCAGGCAGCGCGCCTGGGGCTTCGAGGTTGGCCGCGTGTCGCGGAGGAATCCATCGTCGCACGCGACGCGATCATGACTCGTGACTACGGTGGTCGTTACCACCTCTGCCACGCGTCGACCGAAGGCACGGTCGAGCTGCTTCGGTTCGCCAAAGCACAGGGCATCAACGTTACGGCAGAGGTCACCCCGCACCACCTGCTGCTTACCGACGAAATGCTGTCCACCTACGACGGCCTGTTCCGCGTCAACCCTCCACTGCGCGAAAAGCGCGACGCTGAAGCGCTCAAGCAAGCGCTTCTCGACGGCACCGTGGACGTCATCGCCACCGACCACGCTCCTCACGGATCTGAAGACAAGTGCGTGGAGTTCGAGCACGCCAAGCCAGGCATGCTCGGCCTAGAAACGTCCATGGCGATCGTGCACCGAGTCTTCGTCGAATCGGGTCTTGCTGACTGGCGCTTCGTGGCCAAGGTCATGAGCGAGCGCCCTGCCGAAATTCTGCGGCTTGAGGACCAGGGCCGTCCGATCGCGGTTGGCGAGCCAGCAAACCTCACCTTGATTGATCCACAGGACACCTGGACCGCAAAGGGCAAGGATATGGCGTCGAAGGCGTCGAACACTCCCTACGAAGGCATCGAATTTAACGCACGCGTAGTTGGCACCTGGCTGCGCGGCACCCAAACCTACTCTGCAAAGAAGGCCTAAACCCATGACAAAAACACAGCAGCAGCGCACCCGCGCACAACTCGTCCTCGACACAGGCGAGAAATTCACCGGCTTCGTCTTCGGCGCAGCACCGGAAGGTGACATTGAAGGCGATCTCAAGAGCATCATCGATATGTTCGGTTACGAGCGCGAAATGTGCTCTGCCGATAACGACGGCAAGATCCTGGTGTTCGCTACACCGCACATCGGCAATGTTGGCTGGACAGGTGAAGGAGCAGGGGAGGAACGTACAGCAATCACGGCAAAAGCCGTGGTGATCCGCGATCTCGCTCGCATCGCATCGAACCAGGAAGCAAAGCACAGCCTGGAAGAAGAAATGAAGGCGCAGGGCATTACCGGCATCTGGGGTGTAGACACCCGCAGGCTGGTCCGCCACGTCTCTCAGGCGCAGCACGAGGGTAAGTCGGTGCGCGTGCAGGTAATCGTCGAAAAGCAAGAAGCTTAAAAGAAAGACCAGGAGAAACATTATGAAGCGAGAAGATCTCAACCACGTCCTGGTCATCGGCTCCGGGCCGATCGTCATCGGACAGGCGTGCGAGTTTGACTATTCCGGCACCCAGGCGTGCCGCGTGCTCAAAGAAGAAGGCCTGCGCGTCACCCTGGTGAACTCGAACCCGGCAACGATCATGACCGACCCTGAGTTCGCCGACCACACGTACGTAGAGCCGATCCAGCCGGAGTACATCGACCGCATCCTCGCCCGCGAGGCAGAGCAAGGCCACCCGGTTGATGCGATTCTGCCGACGCTTGGTGGGCAGACTGCGCTGAACACAGCCATCAAACTCGACCGCCTTGGCATTCTGGAAAAGCACGGCGTTGAACTCATCGGCGCAGACATCGACGCGATTGAGCGCGGCGAAGACCGCCAAAAGTTCAAGGACATTGTTGAAAAGATCGGCGGCGAGTCCGCCCGTTCCCGTGTCTGCTACACCATGGAAGAAGTGGAAGAAACCGTCGCGGAGCTCGGCTTCCCAGTCGTCGTGCGCCCGTCGTTCACCATGGGTGGTCTCGGTTCCGGCCTTGCCTACGACATGGACGACTTGCACCGCATCGCCGGCGACGGCTTGACCGCATCGCCAGAAGCGAACGTGCTCATTGAAGAATCCATCCTCGGTTGGAAAGAAATCGAGCTCGAGCTCATTCGTGACTCGGATGACAACTGCATTACGGTTGCGACGATTGAGAACGTGGATGCCATGGGTGTCCACACGGGCGACTCTGTCACGGTGGCGCCGGTGTTGACGATGACCGAGCCCGAGGTCACCAATATGATCGAACAAGGCAAGGCCATCATCCGTGAAGTCGGTGTCAGGACCGGTGGCTGCAATATCCAGTTCGCCATCAACCCCAAAGACGGCCGCATGATCACGATCGAGATGAACCCGCGCGTGTCGCGTTCGTCTGCACTTGCGTCGAAGGCGACCGGCTACCCGATTGCAAAGGTGGCAACCCGACTCGCCATTGGCTACACGCTCGACGAGATTGCTAACGACATGACCGGTGGCGCAACCACTGCGCTTGAGGAGCCGTCCCTCGACTACGTCATCGTCAAGATGCCACGCTTTACCTTTGAGAAGTTCCCGGGCTCGGACGAGACTCTGGGCACCTCCATGAAGGCGGTTGGCGAGGCCATGGGTATTGGCCGCAACTACATCCAGGGCCTGAACAAGGTCATGCGCTCGATGGAAGACAAGCCAAACGGCTTCTGGACTCGTTCCGACGAGTACGTCGCAGGAGAGCGTGCAAATGACGTCGCAGCGGTGCTCGAAGACCTTAAGGTGCCGACCGACAAGCGTCTCTACGATGTCGAGCTTGCGCTTCGCCTCGGCGCGAGCGTTGATGAGGTCTACGCAGCCTCCGGTATCGATCCGTGGTTCCTCGAGGAAGTCGCTGGGCTGGTCGAGTTCCGCCAGGTGCTTATCGACGCCCCTGTGCTTGACGCAGGTCTCCTGCGTGAGGCAAAGGCTCAAGGCTTGTCCGACGCCCAGATTGCTACGCTGCGCCCAGAACTCGCGGGCGAAGACGGCGTGCGTCAACTGCGATGGACGCTGGGTATCCACCCGACCTTCAAGACCGTGGACACCTGCTCGGGCCAGTACGAGGCGAAGGTTCCGTACTTGTACTCGGCGTACGAACTCGACCCGGCTGCCGAGTCTGAGGTTGACCAGTTCACCGGTGCAAAGGAAAACAGCAAGGGCAAGGTCATCATCCTGGGCTCTGGTCCGAACCGCATTGGTCAGGGCATCGAGTTCGACTACTCCTGTGTCCACGCCGCCCTGGAACTGTCCCGCGTTGGCTACGAGACCGTGATGGTCAACTGCAACCCGGAGACCGTTTCTACCGACTACGACACCGCGGACCGTCTCTACTTCGAACCGTTGACGTTCGAAGACGTGATGGAGATCTACCGTGCGGAAGCCGCTACCGGTGAGGTCGCTGGCGTTATTGTGCAGCTCGGCGGTCAGACCCCGCTGGGCCTCGCGCAGCGTCTCGCGGATGCGGGCGTGCCGGTTGTCGGTACGAGCCCCGAGGCAATCGATCTGGCGGAGGACCGCGGCGAGTTTGGCAAGGTGCTCGAAGCAGCCAAGCTTCCAGCTCCCGCATTTGGCACCGCAACCTCCTTCGAAGAGGCTCGCGAAGTGGCCAACAAGGTTGGTTACCCCGTCCTCGTGCGCCCGTCTTACGTGCTCGGAGGCCGTGGCATGGAGATCGTTTATGACGAAGACTCCCTGCGCAACTACATCGAGCGCGCAACCGAGCTCAGCCCGGACCACCCAGTGCTTGTGGACCGCTTCCTTGACAACGCCATCGAAATTGACGTCGATGTGTTGTCTGACGGCAACGAGGTCTACCTCGGTGGTCTGATGGAACACATCGAGGAAGCCGGCATTCACTCTGGCGACTCCGCCTGTGCGCTTCCGCCGATGACGCTCGGCCCCGACGACATTGAAAAGGTCCGTCGCTCCGCTGAGGCACTCGCTCACGGTATCGGGGTGAAGGGTCTGATGAACGTCCAGTTCGCATTGAAGGACGACATCCTCTACGTCATCGAGGCAAACCCGCGCGCATCGCGTACGGTGCCGTTCGTCTCCAAGGCGACCGGCGTCCACCTTGCGAAGGCTGCAGCACGCGTCATGCTCGGCGCGACGATCGCTGAACTTCGCGACGAGGGCCTCATCCCGTCCGACTACGATGGCGGATCCTTGCCGCTGAACCACCCGATCGCTGTGAAGGAAGCGGTACTACCGTTTAGCCGCTTCCGCCGCCCAGACGGGTCGATTCTGGACACCATCCTCGGCCCGGAAATGAAGTCCACCGGTGAGGTCATGGGGCTTGCCCCGTCGTTCGGTGTGGCATTTGCTAAGACCCAGGCCGCTGCTTACGGCGAACTGCCAACGGAGGGCACGGTCTTTGTCTCCCTGGCTAACCACGACAAGCGCACCCTGATCTTCCCGATCCAGCGTTTGTCCACCATGGGGTTCAAGGTGATCGCGACGGCAGGTACAGCGCAAATGCTGCGCCGCAACGGCATCGAGTGCGAAGTAGCACTCAAGGGCTCCGAGGTCCGCGAAGGTGCGAAGGGTCGTTCCATCGTGGAGCGGATCTTGGACGGTGAGATCGACCTCATCCTGAACACTCCGGCGGGCTCGACAACCGCGCGCCACGATGGCTACGACATCCGTGCCGCAGCCGTGATCGCGGATGTACCGATCATGACCGATGTGCAGGGTGTTACCGCCACAGTCCAAGGCATCGAAGCAGTGCGCAGCAACTCTATTGATGTGACCAGCCTCCAGGAGCTCGAGCACAGCGTCTCCAAGAACGCAGAGGGTGGCCAGTAGTGGTACAGCCCAATGCCTCCTTCGGGGAGCGTCTCGTTGCCGCTGGTAACGAATATGGCCGACTGTGTGTAGGCATCGACCCGCACGCGGCGCTGCTAGACAAGTGGGGTCTTCCGGACACCATTGATGGTCTGCAACGGTTTTCCTCGACTTGTGTCGAGGCCTTTGCAGGATCAGTTGCGTTGGTCAAGCCACAGGTTGCCCTCTACGAGCGGTTCGGCTCTGCGGGTTTCGCGGTACTCGAGGAGACCCTCGCCGCACTCCGTGAGAGCGGGACGCTCGTCGTCGCGGACGCCAAGCGCGGCGATATCGGCTCCACGATGGCTGGATACGCCGCCGCGTGGCTGCAGCCAGGCTCACCGTTGGAAGCGGACGCGCTCACGCTGACACCGTATCTGGGTGTCGGGTCGCTGGAGCCTGCCATCTCACTTGCTGCAGCGCACGGTAAGGGCGTGTTCGTGATGTCTGCGAACTCCAACCCTGAAGCTGAAGCGTTCCAGACGAGTGAAATCGATGGACGCATGGTGTCGCAGTGGATGGTCGATGAATGCGCCACGTACAACCAGGGCGCTGCAGTAGGCCACGTTGGTGTCGTTGTCGGTGCAACCGTGGCGAAGCCGCCGGTGCTCGACGCGCTCAATGCTCCAGTGCTTATGCCTGGAGTCGGAGCGCAGGGAGCGACGATGGAAGACGTGGCGCAGATTGCAGGTGCAAACGCACACCTGGTGTTCCCGAATGTTTCCCGTTCCGTCTTGTCTGCTGGGCCGGACGTTACTGAACTGCGGAAACGTGTCGCTGAACTGGTAAAACAGCCATAACTAGCGGGTCCATTTCATCGGCTGAGAAAAACCCTGGTAGTTTAGGTGCGTCGCAACGGTGACATGGAGAAATGCAGCAAGAATGCGCTCCATTTTCCCGGTGCCAACCAGATGCAGTGTTAGACTGTGTCGGATGCGGTGCGCCTCCTGGAACGCAGAGTGTGGAGGAGGCCCCGCGCCGACACGAGTCGGCCTGAACATATTGAATGAACTACCTACATGGAGGAACCCGTGGCACTTCCACAGTTGACCGATGAACAGCGCAAGGCAGCCCTCGAGAAGGCGGCTGAGGCTCGCAAGAAGCGCGCTGAGCTGAAGGCCTCCCTGAAGCGCGGCGAGACCACGCTCAAGGACGTGCTGGAGAAGGCTGACACCGACGAGATCATCGGCAAGACCAAGGTTTCCGCTTTGCTCGAGGCCATGCCGAAGGTTGGCAAGGTCAAGGCTCGCGAGATCATGGAGGAGCTGGAGATCGCTCAGACCCGTCGCCTGCGTGGCCTGGGTGAGCGTCAGCGTCGTGCTCTGCTCGAGCGCTTCGGCTTCGAAGAGAACTAAACATGGCTGAGGTGGCGCCCCGCGGGCAGCTGGTCGTTTTGGCCGGACCGTCTGCCGTAGGTAAGTCAACGGTGGTTAGCCGCCTGCGCGGCGAGGTGCCGGACCTCTACTTTTCTGTCTCGATGACAACTCGGGCTCCACGCCCGGGCGAAGTCGACGGCAGGGATTACTACTTCGTCTCCTCGAATGATTTTCAACAGCGCATCGATGCTGGTGAGATGCTGGAATGGGCTGACATTCACGGAGGCCTTCAGCGCTCGGGCACGCCTGCGGGTCCGGTCCGTGAAGCTCTTGCAGACGGGCGCCCGGTACTCGTAGAGGTGGACCTCGCAGGTGCTCGCAACATCAAGCAGCTCATGCCTGAAGCGCGTACAGTGTTCCTTGCACCCCCGTCGTGGGAAGTCCTCGTTGAACGTCTCACGGGTCGTGGGACCGAGACGGAAGCTGTGATTGAGCGCAGGCTCACCACCGCGCGCGAGGAGCTCGATGCGCAAGGGGAGTTCGACACCGTTGTTGTGAATGACGATGTCGACGATGCCGTTGCACACATTGCGCGCATCCTTCTAGGCGCAACATCCGACAACAATTAGCGAGTGGGTTTTAGTGACTGAATCAACCAATGACCTGTCGCAGGACACCGCTGTTGAGGAGACTCAGCAGGAACGTGTCTACGACACCCCGGACGGCATTACCGCGCCCCCGATCGATGAACTGCTGACGAAGGTCTCGTCGAAGTACGCTCTGGTGATTTTTGCAGCCAAGCGTGCACGTCAGATCAACAGCTTCTACCAGAACTCCGAAGATGGTGTTTTCGAGTTCATCGGCCCGCTGGTAACGCCAGAGCCTGGTGAGAAGCCGCTGTCGATCGCGCTGCGTGAGATCGAGGCAGGTCTCCTCGAGCACGAGGAAGGCCAGTAAACGCTTCTGCTAATGACGCCGTTGTGTGAGCCATTGGGGCTTCCGCAACGGCGTTTTTGTATGCTTGGCCCACATGAGCGAAGCCACGTCTGCCCCCAAGAACGTTGTGATCGGTGTCTCCGGCGGAATTGCTGCGTATAAGGCATGCCACTTGGTCCGCGACTTTAAAGAGCATGGCGATAATGTGCGCGTTATCCCTACGGAAAGCGCGTTGTCGTTTGTGGGTGCGGCAACATTTGAGGCGCTGAGCGGAAACCCTGTTGATACTGGGGTATTCAAACGTGTCGACGAAGTCCAGCACGTCCGTCTCGGTCAAGAGGCCGATCTCATCGTTGTCGCACCTGCAACCGCTGATCTCATGGCCCGTGTCGCAGCAGGCCGAGCAGATGACCTGTTGGCTGCAACCATTCTTGTGGCCACATGCCCCGTCGTGCTTGCGCCTGCAATGCACACCGAAATGTGGCATAACCTAGCGACGCAACACAATGTAGAGGTGCTTCGTTCGCGTGGGATTACGGTTCTTGAGCCGGCGCATGGGCGCCTGACGGGTAAGGACACGGGTCCGGGTCGTTTGCCGGACCCTGAGGCGATTGCGCAGCTAGCCCGTACGGTGTTGGCAACCGGTCCAATGAAGCAGACGCTCGCAGGAACCCGCGTACTTATTGGCGCGGGAGGAACGCAAGAAAATATTGATCCTGTGCGTTTCATTGGTAACCGATCCTCTGGCAAGCAGGGGTTTGCACTCGGGGACATCGCAGCGCAGCGGGGAGCACAGGTCACGATCGTGGCTGGAGCAACCGCGGAACTATCTGTGCCCTCAGGGGCGGAGGTGGTGCGTGTGCAATCCACACGTGAGATGAAAGACGCGATGGATGAGCGTGCCGCAGGCGCAGACATCATCGTGATGGCGGCCGCTGTGGCCGATTACCGTCCAGAATCTGAAGCTACGACGAAACTGAAGAAGGGCAAGAGCGATGACGCGCTCTCCGTTGTTCGCTTGACCGAGAACCCGGACATCCTTAAAGGTCTCGTCGAAAAGCGAGATGCTGGCGAGACTCATGCCACGATCGTCGGGTTTGCAGCTGAGACGGACAACGAACTTGAGAATGGTCGCGCGAAACTCAAGCGTAAGGGCGCGGATTTGCTCATGCTGAACTCGGTTGCTGGTGGCAATGTGTTTGGCCAGTCAACTAACCGCGGTTGGTTGTTGAGTGCGTCTGGCGAAGAACTGGAAATTGAGGACGGAACGAAACACGAGGTAGCTGCTCGGATCTGGAATGCGATTGAAAAGCTTCGCGCTTAGCTTTGCGTACTTAGACCGCTTGGTCTAGTGTGTTGGAGAATCAGCCTCAAGGCCACGTAAAGGAAAGATCCGTTGTCACTCGACACTTACTACCGACTGTTCACCAGTGAGTCCGTCACTGAAGGGCACCCAGACAAAATCTGCGATGCGATCTCGGACGCGATTTTGGACGACATGCTCGCGCAGGACCCACAGTCCCGCGTTGCAGTGGAAACCCTCGTTACCACTGGACAGGTTCACGTTGTTGGAGAGGTTCGCACGTCTGCGTACTCCAATATTGCGAAGATCGTGCGCGACAAATTGGTGGAAATCGGGTTCACCTCTTCCGAGGTTGGTTTCGACGGCAACAGCTGTGGCGTCAACATCGCAATCGGTGATCAGTCGCAGGAGATTGCGGATGGCGTGACCACCTCCCAGGAGGTGCGCGAACAGTCCTCCACTGAAGAGACTGACCAGTCTGGTGCGGGTGACCAGGGACTGATGTTTGGGTACGCCTCCAACGAGACCCCTGAGTACATGCCGTTGCCGATTGCGACTGCGCACCGCCTTTCACGCCGACTGTCCCAGGTGCGCCACGAGGGCATCGTCGATGGCCTTCGCCCAGACGGCAAGACTCAGGTCACGTTTGCGTACGACGGTGATACTCCGGCGTTTATCGACACGATCGTGATCTCCACGCAGCACGACCCACACTTCACTGGTGAGGCACTTGAGAAGGCGCTGCGAGAGCACGTTATCGCTTGGGTCATGGAAGACGCCGGTCTGGAGAAGTTCTACCGCGAGGACACCAAGGTCCTGATCAATCCGTCTGGCTCGTTTATCTCCGGTGGTCCGATGGCGGACGCAGGCCTGACCGGACGCAAGATCATTGTGGATACCTACGGCGGTATGGCACGCCATGGCGGTGGCGCGTTCTCTGGCAAGGATCCCTCAAAGGTGGACCGCTCCGGCGCGTATGCGACACGTTGGGTGGCGAAGAACATTGTCGCTGCGGGCCTCGCAGACCGTGTTGAGGTTCAGGTTGCGTACGCAATTGGTCGTGCAACCCCGGTTGGCCTGTACGTGGAGACGTTCGGTACCGCCGCTGAGGGGCAGACCAACGAGTCGATCCAGCAGGCAGTGGAGAAGGTCTTCGATCTGCGACCGGATGCGATCATCCGTGATTTGGATTTGAAGCGCCCGATCTACAGCCAAACCGCTGCCTACGGCCACTTTGGTCGCACAGACATCGATGTGCCTTGGGAGCACACCGACAAGGTGGACGACTTGCGCGCAGCCGCAGGCGTTTAAGTTTCCTTCGAAGCCGCTTGGGGTTTGTCCCAGGCGGCCTTTTGCTGTTCAGACTTCTTGTGGTTGCGCAAGGCCACGATTCCGACAACCACGCCAATGAGGATTGGCAGCCAGATCTTGGAGTATTCGAGCGCAACAAGAACCCACTCGGGCAAGTCCGGGAGGTCTAATTCAGGCCAGTTGATCTGGGGGAGCGGAAGATCCATTTGGGGAAGGTGCGGGACCGGAAGATCCATGTGCGGCAAGGTGATGTCGGGGAGTTCCCAGTCCGGAAGGTAGCGCAGAAGCCGGTCGATGATTCGGCTTACGATCGGACCGAGGACAATCACCGCCAGCGCCCAGCCACCTTTGCCCAAGCCTTCGGCCATAGGGATGAGTGTGCGCTTGAGCGAACTCGATTCCATTGTCCGACGCCGTTTCGCACCGCGTGAGCCTTCTGGAGGGTCGAACTCGACGATGGTGTCGCCCTCCCGAAACTCGACACTGAGCAGTTCGTCGAAGCCACTTGCACGCAGTTTAAGGTGAGGCTTTTGGCGGTCAACGCCGATCCCCATTGGAGTCTCGAGTTTTGCCCCGCCGTTTCCAAAAAGGGGGAGTCGCCCGCTGTTCACGTCGTTGTAGCGGTGCTGCACGGTGCCGTCGACACGCACTTCCATGCGCTCACTCGGATTCTTTGCCCAGAGTTCGACGCGTTCGGGCAGCGTGTGTTTGTCTGTGGCCAGGGTGCCTTCCTTGTCAGTCTCATCTCCGGACCACTCAGGGTCCTCTGCCGCGAAGTCGCGGTCGAATCCCACACGCAGTTCGATAAGCCCATACTTCGGGTGGTTGAGGCTCCAGGTTTCCATCGGCTACACCTGCGCACTGCTTGTCGACGACACCGGGGCCGGCTGCTTGCGCACCAAAGACATCAGCCATGCGCAAAGTGCCGACACGACAGCCACGCCGAGTGCATAGATGAAGGTGCCGTCATTGAAGTAAAGCATCTTCGCCACCCAGAAACCGCCAGCGGCGGATAGTGGCAATGTCCAAGAGGGACGGAAGCAGTAGCCGTCGACAAGCCCTGCGATGGCAGCGACAGCAAAGATGAAACCAACGAGGAGCCATGGCGTGCCAGCGACGGGAATGACGAGTGCAGGTGCGATCACATACAGTGCAAAAACGGCATAGGGAAGTGCCTTGAGCCAACCTTCGCGGTCTGCAGTGTCTTCCGATTGCTCGTCTGTATGCTCGCCATGCTCGCCTGGATCAGTCATGGCGACGAAGTCTAACGGCTAATTCGCGTGGGTGTACACACGCCCCGGGACGGGGTCCTTAATCATCTCGTCGAGGCTTACCGGACGCAGCCCCTTGGCGCGCAGACCATCGATGATGCATTCCGCTGCGTTGATGGTCGGCTCGTGGATGTCGTGCATGAGCACAATCGATCCAGCTTGCGCCTGATTGACCGCTATGGAGCAGGTGCGTGCGGTGTCACGGTGGCTCCAATCCATCGTGTCAACGTCCCAAATTGCCAGCGATAGGCCACGGGCCTTGGAAGCATTGATTACACGGCCGTCGTAGGAACCATAGGGCGGGCGCACCCAGTGCACCTTCACTCCCGATTGCTTCTCAATGGCAGCACTCGTGTCGCTGAGCTGTGACCCGATCGTTGCGTCGGATTGGCGCGCCAGGTCCGGGTGTGAATACGAGTGGTTGCCAATCGTGTGGCCCTCGGCGCGGATGCGGCGCAGGATCTTCGGGTTTGCATTGACGTTGTTACCGACGACGAAGAACGTCGCATGCGCATTCTTGCGCTTGAAGATGTCGAGCAGGCGGTCCGTACCGGGAACCGGTCCGTCGTCGTACGTAATTGCTACGCAATTGCTGCAGTTGGCCGCGTTAGGAGACAACGTTGGCTCCGCTGCCGGGACCACGGTTACCGGCACAGTCTCTTCTTCCTGCGGTGCAGGGCGCAGGTGAGGTGGCACGCTATCTCGAACTTGTTGGGGGAGTTGGTTGTATGCCTTGCGCCAGTTGTCCTGTACGGCTTGCTGTGCGCCTTGCGACGAGCCGTGGATGTAGGCGGATACGTTGTCGATCGGCGAGCCGTTACCTGGACTAAGTATCGGGCCAAGGGAGGAGCCTGCAAAAAGCAGTTGTGTCTGCTTGCTTCCTAGCGAAAGATTTGTGACGTCAACCGCATGTGCTTGGGGAGCAGTCATGGCTCCTGCGGCAACTGCAGTGGATATACAGACGGATAAGACTGCGGGAAGCAGACGTTTCATGGCGGAAGCGGGTCCCTCATCGGCGCGATTGATTTGTGATGCATCTATTACTACCGCACTGTTTCGCACAGCTGAGCCTTAGGTCCGGAGTGTCGTGTCGTGGCGTGGTTTAGAATGCTGCACCATGTCCAACACGCGAGCTGCCAACCTGCCTGTGGCCCGCGTGCTGCCTATGTTGGGGCTCGCGCACCTTGATCGGGCCTTCGATTATCTTGTCGACGAGCAGGATGCCGAAGCCGCACAGCCAGGCGTCCGCGTGCGGGTTCGGTTTGCAGGCAGGCTCGTGGATGCGATCGTGCTGGAGCGGGTGTCGTCGACAAGCCATGAAGGCTCACTGCGCTTCATCGAACGCGTCATCTCACCCGAGGTCGTGGCCCCGGAGCACACGCGCATGCTTATCGACGCACTCGCGGACCGGTACGCAGGCATCCGATCCGACATTTATCGCTCTGCAATACCCGCGCGACATGCGAAAGCGGAAGAAACGGATACCTCCACACCATGGGTGGAGCTCGGGGAGGTAGCCGAGCCGGACCTTTCCGCATGGACGACGTACACACACGGTGAGTCCTTCGTCGATGCCGTAGTAGAGGGAAAGCTGGCTCGTGCCGCGTGGCAGTTGGTGCCGGGCGAGGATTGGCCTGCCGCGCTTGCCGCACTCGCTGTCAAGGTGGCAAAGGACGGCGGTGGCGCGCTCATTGTGGTTCCGGACCAAGATGCTGTTGACCGTTGCGAGGAAGCGCTACGCGAGCTCGTTGCGGCAAAACAAGTGACGACTCTGACCGCCTCCCAGGGACCCCAAGCACGGTATTCCCGCTACCTGTCCGTTCTGCACGGCCAAGGGCGCATCGTGGTGGGGACTCGCTCCGCCGCATTCGCGCCGGTGCAGAAATTGCGGTTGATGGTCGTGATGTTCGACGGCGATGACAACCTCGTGGATCCCCGCGCGCCCTACGTTCACGCCAGGGAGGTGCTCACGACGCGCTCGAGCCTTGAGCGCGCATGTTTGGTCATTGGCGGATTCTCACGCACAGCAGAGGCGCAACTGTTGGTGGAATCTGGCTGGATGCACGAACTGGTTGCACCCCGCCAAACGCTTCGTACACGTTCGCCTTACATTCACGCCGCGGGCGATTCTGACTTTGAGCTCGAACGGGATCCAAGGGCGAAACAAGCCCGTCTTCCTTCGTCAGCATTTGCGGCTGCGACGAAAGCCCTTGAGCGAGGCACTCCTGTGTTGTTCCAGGTTCCGCGCACCGGGTATATCCAATCACTCGCCTGTGGGCAGTGCCGTACACCGTCGCGTTGCCGTTGGTGCAACGGTCCACTGGGGTTGCCCTCCGGCGGTGAAGCAGCGGCACCGACATGCCGGTGGTGTGGCCGAATGGATCCTGCACATGTGTGTCCGGCATGCGGTTCCCGGCGTGTGCGGGCTGTCGTGTTGGGCACCGAACGCACCGCAGAAGAGCTTGGCCGTGCGTTTGCGAAATATAGGGTCAAAACGTCCGGGGGCGATCGTATTTCGCGCACGATTGACGCGGGGCCTGCGATTGTCGTCGCCACGCCAGGCGCAGAACCTCGAGTACCAGGCGGATACGGTGCTGCTGTGCTGCTTGACGCGTGGGCGCTCGTACAACGCCCTGACTTAAGGGCAGTGGAGGACACGCTGTCGAAATGGATGGCTGCTGCCACGCTTGTCCAACCGCATGCCGATGGCGGAGAAGTCGTAGTGGTAGCGGAGCCGAGCATGCCGGTCGTGCAGCATCTCATTCGCTGGGACGCGCCGGGATTTGCAGCTGCAGAGCTGGCTTTGCGCCGCGAGGCGAGATTTCCGCCGGCGGTCCACGTTGCCGTGGTTGACGCGCCCCGAGACGCGCTGGAGCCGTTCTTTGAGCGCACCGACCTGCCGGACTACGCGGAGATCCTGGGGCCTGTGGATTTGCCCCCGGGTGTGCGTTTGCCCGGCGAGTGGGATCAGCGTGAGTACGGTCCGGCGCAGCGCATGCTGGTGCGCGCGCCGTTAACTGGGCGGTCTGCGCTGGGCAAGGCGCTGCGGGCAGGGGCAGTCGCGTGGACGACGTCGAAGCAGGAGCTGCCACTGCGTATCCAGGTCAATCCGGTGGATATCGGGTAAGCGAAATTTCGCTTGTCCAGGTCAGTACACTTGGCGTTCATGGCCATACGCGACATTCGTCTATTCGGGGATCCGGTGCTCAACACGGCAGCGGAGGAGGTGGATGTGTTCGACGAACGCCTGCACAGGCTTGTGGGCGACATGCTTGAGACGATGGATGCGGCTGGGGGTGTTGGCCTAGCGGCCAACCAGGTCGGTGTCGCACAGCGAGTGTTTGTGTTCGATTGTCAGGGCCTTCGGGGACACACCGTGAACCCGGTGTGGACGCCGTTGGGCGAAGATACCCAGATCGGTGTGGAGGGATGTCTTTCGGTGCCTGATGTTCGCGGGACTGTTGAGCGACACAACACCGTGGTTGCCCATGGCGCCGACATGTATGGGCGCCCGCTGACGCTACGCGGCAGCGGATTGCTCGCACGCTGCATTCAGCACGAAGCAGACCATCTCGACGGCGTGATGTTTACGGCTCGAATGTCGCCAGCTGACCGCAAAGCGGCACTCGATGCGATTGCCGCGGCGGAGTGGAATAAGGAGAACTAACCGTGAGACTTGTATTTGCAGGCACCCCTGAGCCGGCGGCAGTGGCACTGGAGCGGCTGCTGGCATCGGAACATGAGGTAGTGGCCGTGCTGACGCGACCCGATGCACGCAAAGGCAGGGGGCGCACGTTGCATCCGTCGCCGGTGAAGGCAGTTGCACTCGAGCATGGCATTGAGGTGCTCACACCCGAGAAACTTGACGACGACACCGCGGCCCGACTGCGCGACATCGCCCCAGACGCGATCCCGGTCGTTGCGTACGGCAACCTGATTCCTGCTGGCATGCTCGATATTCCGACGCACGGTTGGGTGAACTTGCACTTCTCGCTGCTGCCGCAGTGGCGCGGTGCTGCGCCGGTACAGGCCGCGATCCGCGAGGGCGATGCCACCACCGGTGCGACGACGTTCCGGATCAACGAAGGGTTGGACACCGGCGACATTTTGGACACGCTCACAGACACAATTTCCGACGACGACACCGCCGGTGTTCTTCTCGAGCGTTTGGCGTACTCCGGCGCAGACCTGCTCGTTCGCACCATGGATGGTCTTGAATCCGGCACACTGACGCCGAAAGCACAGCCTGAAGAGGGAACCTATGCGCCAAAGATTCTCACTGCAGATGCGCGCGTTGACTGGGCCGCCGATTCCACGGTCATCGATCGGGCAATTCGGGCGCATACTCCAGCGCCTGGTGCATGGACTATGCGAGGCGAGGAGCGGTTCAAGCTCGGGCCAGTAACGTCTGTCGATTCAACCGAGCTCGCCCCGGGCCAGGTTGCATTTGGCAAGAACGAGGTGCGAGTGGGAACCGGTACTCGTGACGTCGTGCTCAGCACGATTCAGGCACCCGGCAAGAAAATGATGAACGCAGCTGATTGGGCTCGAGGCTTGGCAAACGACGTGCGGGCGGAAGGGATGACGTTCGAATGAGTGGTGGATTCCGGTCACGCGCAGCAGGGCGCCGTGAACACCAGCCGAAGCGAAACGGACGAGCAAACACGCGGCAAGCGCCGAGGCGTCGCAAAGAAGCAGCACCCGTGAACGAAACCGCACGCATCGGTGACCCGGCGCGCGAGGCGGCATTTGAGGTGTTGGTACGCGTCGAGCGCGACGCGGCGTTTGCAAACCTCACCCTGCCGACGGTCTTGCGTGAGCGAAAGATCACCGGTCGTGACGCTGCGTTTGCAACCGAGCTGACTTACGGCACGCTGCGCAGCCTTGGCGTCCTTGACGCGGTGATTGCAGAAAACGCATCCCGCGGCCTGGACCGAATGGCTGTTGAAGTGCTGACCGCGTTGCGGCTCGGCACCTACCAGTTGCTGTACACGCGAGTGGAGGACCATGCGGCCGTCGACACCTCCGTACGTTTGGTTGAAGCGGCCGATCAATTCAAGGCCAAGGGCTTTGTCAACGGCGTATTGCGCTCGATTACGCGGACTCCAGCGGAGGAGTGGCTCCGCAAGCTTGAACCGGAGGACCCGCTTGCTGCGGTGGCGTTCCGCCATGCGCACCCGGTGTGGATCGCGGAATCGATCCGTGCTGCACTGGGCTCGAGAGACGACGAGCTTGAGGCCGCACTTGAGGCTGATTCAGCCCGCCCGGTCGTACATCTTGTTGCTCGACCAGGCGAGATGAGTGCGGAGGAGTTAGCGCTGGTCACTGGCGGAGAAGAGGGGCGCTACTCACCGTACGCCGTCTACCTCCCTGAAGGTGATCCAGGACAGTTGCAGCCGGTACGCGAGGGGCTCGCCGCAGTCCAGGACGAGGGCTCGCAGGTGATTGCGCGTGCGGTAGTGGACGTGCCGGTCGAAGACGACCAAGGCCGATGGCTCGACTTGTGCGCTGGGCCGGGAGGTAAGGCGGCGCTTATGGGGGCGTTGGCTGCTATCGATGGCGCAGTAGTTGATGCCGTCGAAGTGAGTCCGCACCGTGCTGAACTCATTCGGAAAACCGTGCGTGATCTTCCTGTGCGCGTCCATACTGCCGATGGTCGTCGTTCTGGCCTTGAGCCGGGCTACGACCGTGCTCTCGTCGACGCACCCTGTTCCGGTCTCGGAGCGCTTCGCCGCCGCCCAGAGGCGCGTTGGACCAAGCGTGAGGAAGACATCGCGGAACTCAACGTGCTTCAGCGCGAATTGCTCTCGGCTGCAATCGAGCTAGTTAAGCCCGGCGGTATTGTCGTCTACTCCACGTGCTCACCCGATGTGCGCGAAACCAGGGGAATCGTCGACACGATCCTCGCTGATGGCAAGGTCGAGGAGCTCGATGCGAGCCAGTACGCAGCGGGCATGGATGACGTTGGCGACTTGCCAAGCGTCCAGATGTGGCCGCACCGACACGGAACAGACGCTATGTTTTTCGCTGTACTGCGAAAACTCGGACCCGAGCCGACCACCGAAGTTTAAGGACACCTCATGATTTACATCGCACCATCAATTCTTGCCGCTAATTATGCAGCGCTTGGCGACGACGTCCGCAAGGTCCCCAACGCAGACCTGATCCACGTTGACATCATGGACGGCCACTTTGTGCCCAACTTGTCCTTTGGTCCCGACGTGACCAAGGCGGTTGACGGCGTGACGGACCAATTCCTGGATATGCATTTGATGATCGAGGAGCCGGAGCGGTGGTTTGAAACCTACGTCAAGGCCGGCGGCGACCGCCTCGTGTTCCATGTCGAAGCGACCGACGACCATGTAGCTGCTGCGAAGCAGTGCCGCGAACTCGGTGTACAGTCCGGCTTCGCCATCAAGCCAGGGACCGCAATCGAGCCGTACCTCGATGACCTCGAGCATTTTGATCAGGTCATGGTCATGAGTGTCGAGCCAGGATTTGGCGGCCAGAAGTTCATGCCCGAGGTCCTGGGCAAGGTGATGACGCTTCGCGATCGCATTGCGGAAGCGGGCCTGGACACAATCATTGGTATCGACGGTGGCATTGCCAACAGCACTATCGCACAAGCGGCAGCGGCCGGTGTGGACGCATTCGTTGCTGGTTCCGCCGTATTCGGCGCTGATGACCCAGCCCAGGCGGTAGAGCGCCTCCGCGAGTTGGCAACTGAGGCTGCGCAGGCGTGACACGTGATAATCCCGCGTTAGCCAACGCGGTTTCTGCGGCCATAGCGGCGGGTGACGCAGTGCGCGGGACGACCTCGCCGAACCCGCCGGTGGGCTGCGCAATCGTGACCGCATCCGGGGAAGTTATCGCGACTGGCGGGACCTCTCCCGCGGGCGGGCCCCATGCTGAGGTCAACGCCCTGCGTGAAGCGGGACCACGGACGAAGGGCGCGACAGCCGTTGTCACTTTGGAACCGTGCAACCACACTGGCAGGACAGGTCCGTGCACCCAAGCGTTGGTGGATGCCGGAATTGCGAGGGTGGTGTATCTGACCGCTGATCCGTTTGAGCCTGCATCCGGCGGCGCGGATTGGCTGCGAACACATGGATTGGATGTGGCCCTACTTCACACCCGTGTGGAGGCACTGCAGCCCTGGCTTCGCTCGGTGCGCAACAACCGCCCGAGTGTGACGCTGAAGTTTGCGTCGACGCTGGACGGGTTTACGGCAGCGGCCGATAAGACGAGCAAGTGGATCACTTGCGACGAAGCCCGCGCCGCTGTGCACGCAGATCGCACGAAACGTGACGCGATTGTCATTGGCACGGGGACCGCGCTTGCTGACAACCCATCGTTGACCGCCCGCCACAGCGATGGCGCTCTGTATGAGCACCAGCCGCGACGTGTGGTCGTCGGTAAGCGGGCTGTTCCCAGCGGCAACCTGACCGAGCTCGGGTTTGAGCAATACGACACTCCACAGGCCGCGCTGACAGCGCTGTGGGATAGCGGCGCGAGAGATGTGCTTGTAGAAGGCGGGGCAACATTGGCGGCGAGTTTCCTGGAACTCGACCTGGTCGACGCGGTGCAGGCCTACATTGCCCCTGCACTGCTGGGGGCCGGACGGGGAGTGCTCGACTGCGAAATCGCGGGAACGATTGGTGACGCTAAACGTTTCCGCACCACTGATGTGCGCCGGATCGGCAACGATGTGCTTATAGAAATGGAGAAGGACTGAACTGTGTTTACGGGACTCGTTGAGGAGATTGGTGTCGTTGACACGCTTGAACAGCTCGAGGATGCCGTTCGGATCGCGGTACGTGCGTCGAAGGTCACCGAGGATGCATCACCGGGAGACTCCATCGCGGTCGACGGCGTGTGTCTGACGGTGGTTGACAACGTTGCTGGCGTATTCACCGCTGACGTGATGCGCGAAACGCTGGATCGCTCGCGTCTCGGCACCTATAGCGAGGGGAGCAAGGTCAACCTAGAGCGCGCGTTGGCTGCTGGTCAGCGCATGGGCGGACATATCGTGCAGGGCCACGTCGATGGTGTCGCCGAGGTTGTCTCTCGCACGCCTTCGCAGCACTGGGAGGTAGTGCGCTTCACTCTGCCCGCGAATCTTGGTCGGTATGTGGTGGAGAAAGGATCCATTACGGTCAACGGAACGTCGCTGACGGTTTCCGCGGTTGGAGACGATTTTTTCGAGGTGTCGCTGATCCCCACCACGCTGCGCGATACCACTGCTGGTGACCTTACGGTCGGTGATCCAGTGAACCTCGAGGTGGATATCGTGGCCAAGTACGTTGAGAAAATGGTGCAGGGCTAGGGTTGAACGGTATGACAGCATCCGCCGGTAGCGCCGGTAATCACACCACCGAATTGGACACCGAGTTGAACACTGTGGAGGAGGCGATTGCCGCCATCCGCGAGGGCAAAGCAGTCGTCGTCGTGGACAGTGAGGATCGCGAAAACGAGGGCGATCTCATCTTCGCCGCACAAGACGCCACGCCGGAGTTGGTGGCGTTTATGGTGAGGTACACCTCTGGCTACATTTGCGTGTCCATGTCGGACGAACGGGCCACGGCCCTCGATCTGCCCCCGATGGTTGCGCAAAACCAGGACCTGCACGGGACTGCCTACGCCGTGACCGTTGATGCAGCAACCGGCACCACCGGTATTTCCGCACGTTCGCGCGCCACGACGATCGCATTGCTTGCCGACGATTCCGCGACCCCAGAGTCGTTTACGAGGCCCGGACACGTTGTGCCCCTGCGGGCGCGTGACGGGGGAGTACTTGTCCGGGACGGACACACGGAGGCAGCGGTAGACCTTGCGACGCTTGCGGGTAAGGCCCCTGTCGGTGCCCTGTGCGAGATCGTTTCTGAAGATGACCCTGCAGACATGGCTCGATTCGACGAGCTCCGCAGGTTCGCGAATACGCACGGGCTTCCGATGATTTCGATCGAGCAGCTCGCTGCGTACCGTCGCCAGCATGAACGATTTGTCGAACGCAGCACTGCTACTCGTTTACCAACGGAGTTCGGTGAATTCACTGCGGTTGGCTACCTGGATACGTTGACTGAGACCGAGCATGTTGCGCTGATCGCTGGGGAACTTGATGCACTGCGCGACGCCGAGGACGTTCTCGTCCGCGTGCATTCGGAATGTCTCACCGGCGATGTGTTTGGCTCCCGCCGTTGCGACTGTGGTCCGCAGCTTCAGGAATCAATGCGCCGCATTCAGCAGGAAGGCCGCGGCGTTATCGTCTACTTGCGTGGACATGAGGGACGCGGAATCGGGTTACTCGCCAAGCTGCGCGCCTACCGTTTACAGGACGACGGGCTCGACACCGTTGATGCAAACCTTGAACAAGGCCTGCCAGTCGACGCACGCGACTATTCCGCAGCAAGCGACATCCTTGCAGACCTGGGTATCGGTTCGGTCGATCTGATGACCAACAATCCCCAAAAAGTCGATGCCTTTGCCGGTCTGATCCCCAAGGTTGCTCACCGCAGTAGGATCGAAGTGGTTCCTAACCACGACAACATCGCCTATTTGCGGACGAAGCGCGACAGGATGGGACACGACCTGCCCGGCATTCTCGGTTGGGCTGAAGAACACAACACACAACACCCACAACACCACACCAACTAGGTATCAAGGAGACCCACCAGTGGCAGCTACTGGAGCACCCGAGGACTATTCCCTGCAAGCGGAGGGGCTTACCGTCGCTGTCGTTTACACCCGCTGGAATGAAAAGATCGTCGAGATGCTGCGCGCTGGCGCACGAGATGAGGCCCGAGAACTGGGCGTTAAAGTCGATGAATATGCGGTAGCAGGCGCGTTGGAGTTGCCAGTTGTGGTGCAGGCATGCGCAAAGCGCTACGACGCGGTAGTGGCCCTCGGCTGCGTCATCCGTGGCGAAACTGCCCACTTTGATTACGTTTGCGACTCTGTCACCGCTGGCCTCACCCGTATTGCATTGGATGAGGAAACGCCGGTAGGCAACGGCGTGCTCACGGTTGAAGAAGAAGACCAGGCTTACGAGCGTGCCGGTGGGGAAGACGCGAAAGAAGACAAAGGCGCCGAAGCGATGCGTGCGGCCGCTGGGGCCTTAGTTGAACTGCAGAAAGTTCGCGCTTTGCCGCTAAAGGGTTAAAGTAGCCGGAGCGAGCGCGGCACGGAGTCGTCGAGAAGCAAGAGCGTTTTCAAGTTGACAAGGAGTGCGGAAGTGACTGATCAACCAGCAGGCACACACATAACGAACGAGCAGGAAGCTGCTTATCTGACTGCGCTTGATCCGCACGCCAACACCTCGACGAAGCCGTGGGAGCTTGAGATTTCGTCGAGGTACCTGCGAACCGTGGCGATCGGCTGGATCATCCTTGTCATGGCCGTGCATTTCTTCATGGCGTGGGCCGTGGACGCGCAATTCTCGGGCATCGCGATTACCAGCGTGGATAAGTTCGCGTTCGTGGGCGTTGGCCTGATTATTTCCGTCCTGTCCTGGATCGCACTGACTCGCCCTCGGGTGCGCGCCAACGAAGACGGTGTCCAGGTAGCCAACATCATCGGCACCCGTTTCTACCCCTGGACCGTCATTTACGGTTTGAGCTTTCCCAAGGGCTCCCGCATGGCGCGACTCGAACTTCCGGAATTCGAGTACGTCACCCTGTGGGCGATCCAATCAGGCGATAAAGAGCGCGCGATTCAGGCTGTCGAGCAATTCCGCAAGCTCGAAGCCAAATACATGCCTAAGGATTAACCCTTGGCTGACCCCCAGTCTTACCGCCCAGCGCCCGGAACGATCCCAACCGATCCGGGCGTGTATAAGTTCCGGGACCGCGACGGGCGTGTCATCTACGTTGGCAAAGCCAAAAATCTTCGTGCGCGCCTGAGCAACTACTTTCAGCCACCGGAGACTCTGCACCCGCGGACCCGGCAGATGGTCTACACCGGCGCTTCAGTCGAATGGACCGTTGTCGCATCCGAGGTAGAGGCGCTCCAGCTCGAATACACATGGATCAAGCGCTTCGACCCATGGTTTAACGTCATGTACCGCGACGACAAGACATACCCAATGCTTGCCGTCAGCGTGCGCGAACGCTACCCGCGCGCGTTCTTCTACCGTGGCCCCAAACGTAAGGGCGTACGCTATTTCGGCCCGTACTCGCATGCGTGGGCGGTGCGCGAGACCCTCGATCTGCTCACGCGCGTGTTCCCGATTCGGACGTGTTCCAACGGTGTGTTTAACCGTCACGAATCCCTTGGACGCCCTTGCTTGCTTGGCTACATCGACAAGTGTGCGGCACCCTGCGTCGGTCGTGTCGACGAAGCCGAGTACGACGAGATCGTCCAGGGCTTCCTTGGCTTCATGGCAGGTCGCTCCGAGAAGCTTGTCCGTGGCATCACCGCACAGATGGAGGAGGCCGCGGAAAACCTCGAGTTTGAAAAGGCGGCGCGGCTTCGCGACGACCTCGGTGCCGTCGAAAAGGTAATGGAGCGCCAGACGGTCGTCCTCAGCCAAGACACCGATGCGGACATCATCGCCTTTGATACCGACGAGCTTGAAGCGGCGGTGCAGATTTTCAACGTCCGTGATGGGCGCATCCGTGCACAGCGGGGCTGGGTCGTGGAAAAAACGGGCGATGAGCCCGGAGCAGCAGAACGTCTGGAGGAAGGCCAGACCGACCCAACGTTGCCAACGTTGATGCAGAACTTCCTGGTCCAGTACTACTCGGATGCGGTCGAGCGAGTGAAGCAAGAGCGTGAAGAGGACCGCAAGATCGAAGCGCAGAAGGTTCGTCGCCGAGGCGTAGATCAGGAGTCACGTGCGCAAGCGGCGGCACCGATGCCGGTGCCGCGTGAGATTCTCGTCGAGACGCTGCCCGCGGAACTGCCGGAAGTGACCCAACTGCTCGAAGAACTACGTGGCGGGCCTGTGGACCTTCGCGTGCCGCAGCGTGGTGATAAACGTGCACTGATGGAAACAGTGCACAAAAACGCCGCCGAAGCGCTCCACCAGCACAAGTTGAAGCGGGTCGGTGACCTGACCGCACGATCGCAGGCCCTGCAAGATATCCAGGACGCGCTCGGGATGGACGAAGCGCCGCTGCGTATTGAATGCACCGATATTTCCCACATCCAAGGCACCGACGTTGTAGCCTCCCTCGTGGTGTTCGAGGACGGTTTGCCCAAAAAGAACGACTACCGTCGATACCGCATCAAGGAGGCAGCCGGCGATGGTCGATCCGACGACGTCGGGTCCATCGCCGAGGTCACACGCCGGCGCTTCAAGCGCTACAACGAGGACAAACTCGCCAACCCTGATGAGGTCGCTGAGGCGCAGACCTTCGAGGACGAGGCCGACGAATCGACCGGTGCGAAACGCTTCGCTTACCCTCCTCAGTTGTTCATCGTCGACGGCGGCAAACCCCAGGTTAATGCCGCACAGGCTGTGTTCGACGACCTCGGCATCGTCGATGTACAACTCATCGGATTGGCCAAACGCCTCGAGGAAGTGTGGGTGCCGGACGACGACGAGCCGGTGATCCTGCCGCGAAACTCCGAAGGCATGTATCTGCTCCAGCAGGTGCGTGATGAGGCCCACCGGTTCGCTATCACCTACCACCGCCAGCAACGCTCGAAGCGCATGCGAGCGTCCGCCCTCGACGCAGTCCCGGGACTAGGCCCCGCGCGGAGAACCGATTTGGTGAAGCACTTTGGCTCGGTGAAGAAGATCAAAGAGGCTTCTATCGAGGAGATCCAGGAGGTTAAAGGCGTCGGTCCGAAACTCGCCGCGACGATCTACGAGCACCTTCATACGTAGCTGGTTGTGAGGCTGGCTTTGCGGCAGCTTTTGCGGCAGCTTTTGCGGAACCGCGACGCGGCTCGCTGCGCTTCGTTAGGATGAGCGCCATGTCCACAGCTTCTGCTCAAGCATTGCCACACGATTTGCGTTCCGCCAGTTGGCGTCCGGTGATCATCACCGGTTTGTCCGGTGGCGGATTGTCCACCGCAGCGAAAGTATTCGAGGACAAAGGTTTCTTCGTTTCTCAGAATCTGCCACCCCAGTTAATTCTGGAGCTTGTGGACCTTGCAGCAGCGGACGATTCCCCAGTGGAACGGCTGGCGGTCGTGTCGGACGTGCGCGCAGACCGGTTCAACGGTTCATTGGCCGACACCCTTGAGGGGCTCCGTCGACGTGGTTACTCACCGTTCGTGCTGTTTCTTGAGGCGCGTGACGATGTGCTGATCCGCCGATTCGACTCCGTGCGGCGCACGCACCCGCTGCAGGGCGATGGTACCTTGCAGGACGGCATCGATCGCGAACGCGAGGAAATGGAAGGCATCCGTTCGGCCGCAGATGTCATCATCGACACGTCCAATTTGTCTGTGCACGACCTACGCCGCGCTGTTGAGGCATCGGTCGGCGAGCTGCCGGTGGAGCGTCAACACGTCACTATTGAGTCTTTCGGATTCAAGCATGGTTCGCCACGTGACGCTGATCTGATCATTGATGTGCGATTCCTACCCAACCCATACTGGGTTGAGGAGCTGCGCGACTTCCGCGGTATCGACGCACCTGTAGCAGACTATGTCCTGTCGCAGGATGGTGCGAAGGAATACGTGGACCATTTCGTTGATCTGTTGTCGAGCACGTTGAAGGGCTACCGCCACGAAGGTAAGGACTTCATCACTGTGGGCGTTGGCTGCACAGGTGGGCACCACCGCTCGGTTGCGGTCGCAGAAGCGATCGGGAAGCGACTGCGACAGCAGGGCCAAGTTGATGTCAATGTCATCCACCGTGATTTGGAGAAGCACTAATGCGCGCGACTGATCCCGCGGCGATGACGTACACATGCCTCGGAGGAGGGCATGGGCTCTACCAGACGCTCACGGCCGCGCGCGTTGCCGGCGCAGCTCGTATTAACGCTGTGGTGACAGTTGCCGATGACGGCGGCTCGTCGGGCCGCCTGCGTCGCGAGATGGAGATTGTTCCTCCGGGAGATCTCCGCATGGCGCTGGCAGCGCTTACCGACGACAGCGGGGACGGCGCAATGTGGCGCGACACGCTCCAGCACCGCTTCGGTGGGCATGGCGCAATGGCTGGACACGCCTTGGGAAACTTGATCATCGCCGGACTTGCGGAGCGCCTTGGTGACACACAAGCGGCGCTGGACCAGGTTGGCAAATGGACCGGCTCCCAGGGACGAGTCATTCCAGTGAGCCCACAACCTCTCGACATTGAAGCTGATGTTGCAGGGCTTGACGACGACCCACGGGTGCTGCGCTCTGTACACGGCCAAGTCGCCGTTGCGACGACACCGGGCACTGTGCGCCGTGTGCGGCTGACTCCGTCCGAACCGCCAGCGAGCCGGGACGCCATCCAGGCGATCATGGACGCGGATCTGGTCACCATTGGGCCTGGTTCGTGGTTTTCCTCTGTGATCCCGCACCTGTTGGTGCCTCAAGTGTGTGATGCGCTGAACGAGACCGAAGCGAAGGTGGTTGTGGTACTCAACCTCTCCCCAGAAGCAGGGGAGACCCATGGGTTTACCACCGAGCGTCATATCCATGTCTTTGCGCAACACGCCCCCAACCTGCGGGTTGATTGCTTCCTGGCGGACAGTGACATGGTGACTACGCACGGTGAACGTGAAAACGTCCGCCGTGCGGCGGAACGGCTCGGCGCGGACGTCGAGTACCGCTCCTTACGCGTCGAAGGCGACGATGGTGTGAAGCGCAACCTTCATGATCCGTTGAAGCTTGCCGCGGCGCTCAAGGACCTCTCGACGAGCAGCTAACAGCTGCAAGCTAGACTGCTCCGGGTTGAAGGGGGCGATGAAAGGACGGAAACATTGGCGCTTACGGGCAAGGTGAAAGAAGAGCTACTCGCCGTATCTTGTGGTACCACCGAGGCTCGGGCGGCGGAAGCCACCGCGCTTATTCGTTTCGCCGGCTCGATCCAGCCTTCCGATAACGGTCTGGCCATCGTCGCAGAATTCGGCGAGAAGCCGGTGGCGGTGAGGCTCGCGGAATCCATTCAAGAACTCTGCGCAGTCCAGCCTGCCATCGAGACCGTACCCCCTGTCCAAGGCAGTAAAGACACCACGTATGTCGTTCGAGTGGAACGTGACGTGGCTGATGTCATCCGCCGGCTGAAGCTTGTGACAGCGTCTGGTCACCCGGTGGTTGGTATGCCGCGACAGGTGATTTCAGGATCAATGGCCGGCGTTGAGGCAGCTTGGCGTGGCGCGTTTCTCGCGCGAGGAAAGCTGATGGAGCCTGGCCGTACCGCGACCCTTGAAGTGGCGTGCCCGGGCCAGGAAGCTGCGCTCGCACTCGTTGGGTTGGCCCGTCGTCTGTCGGTGACCGCGAAGACCCGTGAAACCCGAGGTGTGGAGCGAGTGACTATCCGCGACGGCGAGACCATCGGAATCCTGCTGAGTCGTATGGGGGCACCACTGACCCGCCTGGAGTGGGACCGCAAGCGCGCGGCGAAGGCTGTGACAGCGAAGGTAAACAACCGCTTGGCTACCTTCGATGACGCCAATACGCGCCGTTCGGCGCAGGCTGCAGCAGCTGCTGCAGCACGGGTGGAGCGTGCGATGGACATTCTTGGCGACGATGTTCCTGAGCACCTTGCGGAAGCGGGCTACCTCCGCGTGGAACACCGCCATGCTTCACTCGAGGAACTTGGTCGTTTGGCTGACCCGCAGATGACCAAGGACGCCGTTGCAGGACGTATTCGACGACTGCTGTCGCTCGCTGATCGTCGAGCAGCCGAGATGGGGATCCCGGACACACACGGAGTGGAAACGGCTCCGAATCCTGTGAATTCAGATTAACGCCCAGAACGTGTTCGGAATCACAGTTTCCTCTGGGGTACATGAGATGCCCTGAGCGGGCGGTATTTTCCCCAAGGGGAGTGGGGGTGCTGAGGTGTCGTGGTGTGGGAAACCACATTCAGAATCGGCACGGCGGGGGAATGCTCCCCCTGGTTGCGGGGAGGGGGCCTTGGGGCGAATTTGCGCCCTGCAGGCTGTGAGAGGCGCAGATACACTGGCTTGCGTACGAGGTTTTCTACAACCATCGAGGAGAAAATACAGTGACTACGCGCATTGGCATTAACGGTTTCGGTCGTATCGGACGTTCCGCGCTCCGCATCATCGAGGACGAGTACAAGGGCGAGCTCGAAGTCGTCAAGATCAATGACTTGACGAACAATGAGACTCTCGCACACTTGCTGAAGTACGACACGGCCTACGGCCAGTTCAAGCACGACATCGAGTACGACGACCACTCGATCTCTATCGATGGCCGCCGTATTGAGGTCTCCGCTGAGAAGGACCCGGCAAACCTCGCCTGGGGTGACCTGGATGTTGACATTGTGCTGGAGTGCACCGGCGTATTCCGCAAGGGGCCGGAGGCTCAGGCACACATTGATGCTGGCGCGAAGAAGGTCATCATCTCCGCACCGGGCAAGGAAGTTGACGGCACCTACGTGTGGGGCGTGAACCATGCCGACTATACGGGCGAGGAGAACATCATCTCCGCGGCATCGTGCACCACGAACTCGCTCGCGCCGGTTGCGAAGGTCCTCGACGAGGCGTTCGGTATCGAGCGTGGCCTGATGACCACCATCCACGCTTACACAGGTGACCAGCGGATCCAGGATGCTCCGCACAAGGACCTGCGTCGCGCCCGCGCGGCAGCGCAGAACATCGTTCCGACGACCACCGGTGCAGCTAAGGCTGTGGCGCTCGTGCTCCCGAGCCTTGAGGGCAAGCTCGATGGCTTCGCAATGCGTGTGCCGACCATCACCGGTTCCGCCACCGACCTCACCGTGACCCTGGGCAAGGATGTCACTGTCGAGGAGGTCAATGCGGCAGTAAAGAAGGCTGTGGAGGACAGCGAGTTCGGCCAGGCGCTGAAGTACACCGAGGACCCGATCGTCTCTTCCGACATCATCGGTGACCCGCACGGCGCTATCTTCGACGCTGGCATGACTCGCGTCATCGACGGCAACCTAGTCAAGATCATCTCGTGGTACGACAACGAGTGGTCTTACACCGCCCAGTACATCCGTCTGACCAAGCTGGTCGCGGACAAGCTCTAAGTTATGGCACCCCCGGGTCCGTGGCGCTTCCAGCGCGGCGGACCCGTTTTTCATACGATGGGATGCGTTCACCGAACTAAAAGGAGAGACCCCTTGACTAAGAACTTGCAGCAGCTTCTCGACGAAGGCGTCGACGGCCGCCACGTCCTCGTTCGTTCCGACTTCAACGTTCCGCTCGACGAGAACGGCAACATCACCGATGCCGGTCGCATTGACGCGTCGCTGCCTACGCTGAAGGCGCTTCTCGACGGCGGCGCGAAGGTCATCGTTATGGCACACCTCGGCCGCCCGAAGGGCGAGGTGAACCCGAAGTTTTCTCTCGCACCGGTTGCAGAGGCACTGTCTGAACGTCTCGGGCAGTTTGTCCCGCTGGCAGGCGACGTCAGTGGCGAGGACGCCCACGAGCGTGCCAACGGCTTGACCGAGGGCGAAATTCTGCTCCTGGAAAACGTTCGTTTCGATCCGCGCGAGACTTCAAAGGACGAGGCGGAGCGCGCGGAGTTCGCGGCTGAGCTCGCTGCGTTGGCGGCTGACAACGGCGCGTTCGTCTCTGACGGTTTCGGCGTTGTGCACCGTGCCCAGGCGTCTGTGTACGACGTTGCGAAGAAGCTGCCGGCGTACGCGGGCTTCCTCGTCGATAAGGAAGTAGAGATCCTGTCTGCGGTCAAGGACAAGCCAGAGAACCCCTACATTGTGGTGCTCGGTGGCTCGAAGGTGTCCGACAAGCTCGGTGTGATCGAGGCGCTTGCAGAGAAGGCAGACAAGATCATCATCGGTGGTGGCATGTGCTTCACCTTCCTTGCGGCCCAGGGCCACAACGTGCAGAAGTCGCTGCTGCAGGACGACATGATCGATACCTGCAAGGAGCTCATCGCACGTTTCGGCGAGAAGCTGCTTCTGCCGGTTGATGTCGCTGCGGGTGCTGGCTTTGACAAGGACACCGAGAAGAAGGTCGTCGGCCTGGATGAGATTCCGGAGGGCTGGATGGGCCTGGATATCGGACCGGAGACCGCAAAGAACTACGCCGAGGCAATTAAGGGCTCCAAGACGGTGTTCTGGAACGGCCCCATGGGTGTGTTTGAGTTCCCGAACTTCGCCGACGGCACCAAGGCAGTGGCTGAGGCAATGATCGCAGCGACGAAGGACAACGGTTCCTTCACGGTTGTCGGCGGCGGCGACTCGGCGGCATCCGTGCGCACTCTGGGCCTCGACGAAGAGGGATTCTCCCACATTTCGACCGGCGGTGGCGCTTCCCTCGAATTGATTGAGGGTAAGGACCTGCCTGGCGTTTCTGTTCTGCAGTAAGGAGGTCTATCCATGGCACGTACACCACTCATCGCGGGCAACTGGAAGATGAACCACGATCACCTTGAGGCGATCCAGAGCGCGCAGAAGCTTGTCTTCGCGTTCCCGAAGGATGGTTACGAGGTAGTCGATATCGCCCTGACTGTCCCGTTCACAGACCTTCGTTCAATCCAGACGTTGGTGGAAGGCGACAAGCTCCAGATCACCTACGGCGCGCAGGACGTGTCTGAGCACGACAACGGCGCGTACACCGGCGACATTTCTGCCGCGATGCTGGAGAAGCTCGGCTGCACCTGGGTGGTCGTCGGCCACTCGGAGCGTCGCGAGTACCACGGCGAAACCAATGAGCAGGTCGCTGCCAAGGCGAAGAAGGCCCTTGAACACGGCATCACGCCAATCGTCTGCGTCGGCGAGCCACTCGAGGTCCGCGAGGCGGGCGACCACCTCGACTTCGTGGTCAAGCAAACGCGTGAGTCGTTAGCTGGTGTGGATGCGTCCAAGGTCGTCATCGCCTACGAGCCCGTCTGGGCAATCGGTACTGGCAAGGTAGCCTCCGCCGCGGACGCGCAAGAGGTCTGCCACGGCATCCGTGAACTTGTCCGTGAGCTTGCGGGCGACGACGCAGCCGAGCAGGTCCGCATCCTCTACGGCGGTTCGGTGAAAACGGACACCGTCGCAGAGATCGTGGGCCAGCCCGACGTCGACGGTGGACTCGTCGGCGGTGCCTCCTTGGATGGACAGGAGTTTGCGAAGCTTGCCGCCGCTGCCGCGAACGCGTCGATGTAAGTTCCCACCAGAAAGTGGTGTAGGCTCAACAGAGTTTGCACCAATGTGATTTGGAAAGGTATCGCAGATGGCTCTTGCTCTCGAGATCGTGCTGGTGATTTCGGCGATCCTCATGACCGTGTTCGTCTTGCTGCACAAAGGCAAGGGCGGCGGTCTGTCCAGCCTCTTCGGTGGCGGCGTTCAGGCGAACCTGTCCGGCTCCACCACCGTGGAGCGCAACCTGGACCGCGTGACCGTGCTGATGGCGATCATCTGGATCGCCTGCATCATCGGTCTGAACCTGATCCAGACGTTCGCGTCCTAACAGCGAATTAGTTCAACGGTCCTGCTGCATCCTCGGTGATGCGCAGGACCGTTTCTTTACGCCCAACTGCGCCGGCGACCGGCCAATCCTGAGCTGCCGTAACACCGTCACCTGCGTGGGAGGCAGCCTCGGCTTTCTCTGCGCCGGAAACGAGCAACCACACACGGTCGGCTGACTGGACCGCAGGCAGGGTCAGGGTTGCCCGCTCGGCTGGTGGCTTGGGGGAGTCAGTAACCGTGACGACCATGGCATCATGTTCGCGCACGGCGCTGGTGTGAGGGAACAGCGAGTTGATGTGACCCTCGCCGCCCATACCGAGCAAGTGGAGGTCGAAGCCATCCGGCGCAAACTCCGCTAAGGCTGCTTCATAACGCGCTACCGCGGCATCCATGGGCCCACCGTCCAACCCGTAGCCGTGGATGTTCGCTTCGGGTATGTCGACATGGTCAAGCAACGCCTCCCGGGCCTGGCCCTCGTTGGACTCGGGGTGGTCTACCGGTACGTTGCGTTCATCGCCGAAAAACACGTCTACGTTTGCCCAGTCGATCGCTTCGGTGCGCAGACGTCGCAGGAGAGCGATGCCCGCGGTTCCGCCGGTCAGTACCACTCGAGCGCGGCCGTCGCCAGAGCGCTGAGCGTCGCGGATGACGGCCGCAACGTCGGCGGCGGTGTCGTCGATAAGAGCCTCGAGATTCGGATAAATCATGCGTGTCGTACCTTTCCTAAGCCGTTCAAAGCGTTGCCGTAGATGGCATCGGGACCGAGGTGGCGAAGTTCTTCGGCAAGACATTCGGCGTCAGTGCGCTCACCCATTGCGACGCGCGAGTCAGCCATGTCTGGTACCGAAATGCGTACCGTGTACTCACCCTCAGCAACGACTTCAACATCGCCACCGTCTGTGTGGATGATGGTGTGGGCGATGGGGAAGCCGGAGATATGCTCGTCGCAACGTGTTACCTCCACATCGAGGCTGTCAGCAAGCCAGCCGGCCGCAAGATCCACGCTGGGGTCTCCAGGAGCACCGGCGACCTCTGCACCCGTGATTGTGTGCTCAGGGAACCGGTCAAGCGCCGAAGCGAGAATTCCCCTCCAGGGAGTGATTTGAGACCACAACATGTCGGAATCGCCGGGCGTATAGCCTGCCGCCAACTCCGCGAGCGATCCATCGCGGCTCGCACCACGAATGTTGGTAATGCGACGTTGCGCAATGTGTCCCAACTGATCTTCGGCGGGCCGTTTTGGAGCAGCGCCTGGCCAATATGAGACGACGGGGGTGTCGGGAAGCAGAAGGGGTGTCACCACGGCACCGAGGTGCTGCGTCAATTCACCGCACAGATGCATGACGACGACCTCGGACGCGCCAGCGTTGGACGCAACCATCACTTGAGCGTCGAGACGCGATTCCTTAGCCGGGTCGCCGGAGACCAGCACGAGTACACGTGCTGGGTGCTCGAAAGAGGCGTCCCGGAGGGTGGACAAGGTGTCGTCGAGAAGCTCGCTGTCTTCATCTACCGCAACCAAAAGCGTCAGGACGCGACCGGTAGCTAGCGAATGGCTCTCGCGCACGCGTGCGAGTGACGTCTCAATTTGTTTCGTGGTGGTGTTAGGAAGATCGATGATCATACGTCGAACCCTTTCCGTTCCGTTACGGACGACGCCACGCCCGGCCCTCGCGGGCAAGCATCTCATCAGCGGACGCAGGACCCCAGGTGCCTGCCTCATAGTCTTCAGGGGCGCCATGTTCCGCCCAGTAGTCCAACACCGGATCCAGAATCTGCCAACTGCGCTCCACCTCGGCGTTAGTGGGGAACAGGCTGGACTCGTCAAGCAGCGCATCAAGGATGAGACGCTCGTACGCCTCTGGGGACTGTTCCGTGAACGCCTCCGAGTAGTGGAAATCCATGTTCACGTCCCGAAGCTCCATACCCGGGCCGGGGACCTTCGAACCGAAGCGCATGAGAACACCTTCGTCGGGCTGGACGCGGATGACCACTGCGTTGTTGGTCAGCAAATCCGTCTGGCCTTCTGTAAACGGCTGGTACGGGGGTTGTTTGAAGACAAGCGCGATTTCGGTCACCCGTCGGCCTAGGCGCTTGCCGGTGCGCAGATAAAACGGCACACCAGCCCAACGTCGCGACGCGATTTCTAGCGTGCATGCTGCGTACGTCTCAGTTGTCGAATTCGGATCGAATCCGTCTTCCTCCCGCAGCCCTACGACGCGTTCAGAGCCCTGCCAACCCGCGGTGTACTGGCCGCGTGCCGTCGTCTCAGAGAACGGGCCGACAGCGGTGGTGGCACGAAGCACCTTAAGCTTCTCCGCGCGCAGCTGCCGTGGCGAGAACGATGTCGGCTCCTCCATGGCAACCAACGCGAGCAGCTGAATCAGGTGGTTCTGGATAACATCGCGCGCTGCGCCGATGCCGTCGTAGTAGCTCGCCCGACCACCGAGGCCGATGTCCTCGGCCATGGTGATCTGCACATGGTCGATGTAGTGCGAGTTCCACACGGGCTCGAAGAGCTGGTTAGAAAAGCGCAGGGCCAAAATATTTTGGACGGTTTCTTTGCCCAGATAATGGTCGATGCGGAACACGGAGCGCTCGTCGAACACGGCGCCTACCACCTCGTTGAGCTGGTGTGCTGACTGCGCGTTGTGCCCAAATGGCTTCTCGATGATCACGCGCCGCCACTCGCCTTCACCTGCGTGGGCCATACCGCTGCGATCAAGTTGGTGGATCACATCCGCGAAAAAATCGGGAGGTACCGACAGGTAGTACGCCCAGTTGCCAGCAGTGCCGCGTTCGGCGTCACTGCGTTTCAACGTGGCCGCAAGGGCGTCGAAGGCGTCGTCGTCATCAAAGTTGCCCTTGACAAACTGAAGACCTTCAGCGAGGCGCTGCCACACATTCTCATGAAAGCTAGTGCGCGCGCCCGCATCGATTGCTTCACGGACATAGGCCTGAAAATCAGCCTGTGTCCAGTCCCTCCGCCCGTAGCCGACGAGCGTGAACCCGCCGGGGAGCAGACCGCGATTCGCTAGATCATAGATCGCGGGAAGAAGCTTTTTGCGGGCCAGATCGCCGGTCACACCGAAGATAACCATGCCGGAAGGTCCGGCGATCTTGGGCAGCCGCTTGTCCTCAGGGGAACGGAGTGGGTTAGTCACATTAGGCGAGTTTAGCTGTCATCGAATCGAGCAGCTCCTGCCACGCGTCCACAAACTTCTCTACGCCTTCGCGCTCTAGCGTGGCGACGACATCCTCAACGTCAATGCCAACCTCACGCAGCGCCGCAAACACCTCGCGGGAGACAGCTTCGGTGCCGGTGAGCGTGTCGCCGTGCACACCGCCATCCGCGAGCGCCGCGTCAAGAGTCTTCTCCGGCATCGTGTTTACAGTATCCGGTCCGGCCAGCTCCGTGACGTACATCGTCGCAGGGTACTCAGGGTTCTTCACACCCGTTGACGCCCAGAGCGGACGCTGCTTGTTCGCGCCGTTAGGCAGTTCGTCGATGAGCTCCGCCTCGAACTCCTTTTGGAACAGTGCATACGCCAAGCGGGCGTTCGCAATGCCTGCCTTGCCGCGAAGCGCGAGAGCCTCGTCGGTGCCGATGACCTCGAGGCGCTTGTCCACCTCGCTATCCATACGGGATACGAAGAACGATGCCACCGAATGGATAGCGCTGACATCGTGGCCGTTCGCGGCAGCCTGACGGATGCCTTCCTTGTACGCGTCGATGACCTGCTGGTAGCGCTCTACCGAGAAGATCAGCGTCACATTGACCGAAATGCCTTCAGCGAGGGCGGCGGTGACGGCCGGAAGCGACTCGTCGGTCGCGGGAATCTTGATCATCAAGTTCTCCCGGTCGACCTGGTTCCAGAGCTCCTTTGCCTGTTCGATGGTCTTTGCCTCGTCGGCTGCGTAGCGAGGATCTACTTCAATGGACACGCGACCGTCCTTGCCACCCGTTGCCTCGAACGTATCGCGGAACAGGTCGCACGCATCTTGAACGTCCTTGACGCTCATTGCGTAAACCGCTGCATCAGCAGCAGATCCAGCAGCCTTCAACTCGGCGAGTTGCTCGTCGTAGTGTGTGCCCGAGCTCATCGCCGCAGCGAAGATCGCCGGGTTAGTGGTTACGCCGACAATCGATTTCGATGCCTTCACTTCAGCAAGGTTGCCGGTAGCAATGCGTTCACGCGACAGATCATCCAGCCACGTTGACGTGCCTACGTTGTACAGATCGTCGATAGCAGTCATGCACTCCTACTTTCCGTCGCCGCGGGTTGGTTCGGACTCAGTTTCGCCGACACGCTGGCTCGTTGGCACGCTGCGGTTATCGCGCACGCATGCAAGAGTCTCGCGGGCGACGCGGACAACATTGTCGGTGGTGAAACCAAAGCGTTCGAAGAGCTCCGAGCCCGGGGCAGAAGCACCGAAGTGCTCCAGCGATACGGCGCGGCCGAACTCGCCGAGGAAACGGAACCACGGCATGGAGGTTGCTGCCTCGACAGACACACGGGCCTTGACCTCGCGAGGCAAAACAGCGTCGATGTAGTCGTCGTCCTGTTCCATGAACCAATCAATGGACGGCACGGAAACCACACGCGTTGCGGTGCCATCTTCCTCGAGCACCTTGGCGGCCTCAACCGCGTACTGCACCTCGGAGCCGGTCGCCATGATGATCAGGTCCGGAGTCTCCTTCGAACTCTCAACCAGGACGTAAGCGCCGCGGGCGACACCGTCGAACGCCTTCTCCTTGGTGCCCTCGAGCACCGGCAGGTTCTGGCGCGACAGGGCCAGGGCCTTCGGCTGTTCCTTCGTCTCGAGTGCGGCGATCCACGCAGCAGAAGTCTCGTTCGCATCTGCCGGACGAATCACGGCAACGTCCGGGATGGCGCGCAGCGCAGCCAGAGTCTCCACCGGCTGGTGAGTTGGGCCGTCCTCGCCGAGGCCGATCGAGTCGTGCGTAAACACGTAGTAGCCATCGATGCCGGACAGTGCGGCAACGCGGATGGCGGGGTAGAGGTATTCAGAGAAGATGAGGAAGGTGCCACCGTATACGCGAGTGCCACCGTGCAAGGCAATGCCGTTCATGACAGCGCCCATCGCGTGCTCACGAATACCGAAGTGGAGGTTGCGGCCGTACGGGTTCGCCGTGAACATCTCCGTAGAGATCGACTCAGGACCGAACGACGGCTCGCCCTTAATGAGGGTGTTGTTGGAACCAGCAAGATCCGCAGAACCGCCCCAGAGCTCAGGCAGCATAGCGGCCGCAGCCTGGATCGCAGCTTCAGAAGCCTTTCGGGTAGCTAGGCCCTTGGCATCCGGTTCCCAAGTGGGGAAGTCCTTCTTCCAATCCGCAGGCAGCTCACGGGCAGTGAGGCGATCCAGCAGCGCCTTGCGTTCCGGGTTTGCCGCAGCCCAGGCGTTGAACTTCTCATCCCACTGGGCACGCTTTTCGGCTGCGCGCTCACGCAGCTTGCGGGTGTGGTTGATCACGTCGGCTTCCTCAGGGAAGTGAACGTCGGTATCGAAGCCGAGTTCAGCCTTCACCGCAGCTACCTCGTCCGCGCCGAGAGCTGCGCCGTGGATAGCACCAGTGTTCATCAGGTTCGGGGCCGGGTAGCCGATGACGGTCTTCACACGGATAATGGTCGGCTTCGTGGTCTCGGCCTTCGCCTCTGCGACGGCTGCTTCGATTGCCACGACATCCTCGCCCGACTCGACGGTCAGCGTCTGCCAACCGTAGGCCTCGTAACGCTTCATCACGTCTTCGGTAAATGCGATTTGGGTGTCGTCCTCAATGGAGATCCGGTTGTCGTCCCAGAACAAGATGAGGTTGCCCAGCTGCTGGGTACCTGCAAGCGAAGATGCCTCTGCGGTAACGCCTTCTTGGAGGCAGCCGTCGCCGGCGATGGCATAGATGTAGTGATCGAACGGGGACTCGCCAGCAGGCGTCTCAGGGTCGAAGAGGCCACGCTCTCGTCGAGAAGCCATTGCCATGCCCACAGCGGAGGCAAGGCCTTGGCCGAGTGGACCCGTAGTGATCTCCACATGGTCAGTGTGGTTGTACTCCGGGTGCCCCGGCGTCTTTGCACCCCAGGTGCGCAGATCCTTCAAGTCCTGCAGCTCGAGGCCGAAACCGCCGAGATAAAGCTGGACGTACTGGGTCAACGACGAGTGGCCGTTGGACAAAACGAAACGGTCGCGGCCAACCCAATCCTTGTCGGACGGGTCCACATTCATCACACGCTGGAACAGGGTGTAGGCGAGCGGCGCCAGGGACATCGCCGTACCCGGGTGTCCGGACCCGCAGTTCTCCACCGCGTCGGCCGCCAGCACGCGGGCAGTATCAACTGCACGGGTGTCAGTATCGGTCCAATCCGACGGGTAGTTGCGGACAGTCATGGCTTGCAGCTCGGGTGGCAGCGTCACTTCATTCCTCGCTTAAGTTGAGTCTGATGAGGTCTCCCAAGAGCATACTGCGTGACCCTTATGGCGTGTTCGATTCGTGCCTACAGTGGGGGAACGGCTACCATCGTCCAAAGGTATGAGTGCCCTGCGCCACCTGAAGAATAAAAAGGAGAGAGTTGTTGGAGACCATTAAGGCATATTTCGCGTTGACGAAGCCGAGGGTCATTGAACTACTCCTGGTCGCCGCAATCCCGGCGATGCTCCAGGCTGACCGCGGCGAAGTTCACGTTTGGCTCGTCTTCGCAACTCTCCTCGGAGGCTGGATGGGCGCCGGCGCCGCAAACACGTTCAACATGGTGGCCGACTACGACATCGACCAGAAGATGGGGCGTACGCGCGCCCGCCCGCTGGTCCGTCACAAGATCACCAAGCAAAAGGCCGCTATTTTTGCATGGGCACTGCTGATCATCAGTGTGCTGTGGCTTGGTTTGCTCTGTAAGTCCTGGTTGGCGGCGTTCTTCATCATCTTGACCAACGCGTTCTACATCTTCGTCTACACGAAGTGGCTCAAGCGCCGCACGTGGCAAAACGTGATTTGGGGCGGCGCGGCTGGCTGCATGCCGGTGCTCGTCGGTTGGGCCGTGATCCGCGACAACGTCACCGACGGAACGCCAGACCACTGGTGGCAGGCCATCGTGATGTTCCTGATCATCTTCTTCTGGACGCCACCGCACACCTGGGCGCTAGCAATGAAGTACAGGGAAGACTACGCGCGTGCGAATGTGCCGATGCTGCCGGTGGTGGCCTCGCCAGAAGAAACCAGCCGTCAGATCGTGCTGTACTCCTGGCTGACCGTCATTGTCTCGTTTGGCCTCGTGCCGGCTGCGTCGTGGATTTACCTCGTGATTGCCGTGGTATCCGGTGTCGCATTCCTCGTCATGGCGACCAAACTGCACAACGGCATCGTGCGAGGCGAGAAGGTCAAACCGTTGAAGCTGTTCATCTTGTCGAACAACTACCTCGCGGCCCTGTTCCTCGGCCTGTCCTTTGACGCCGTGCTCGGCTGGGAGACTATCGGAGAACTGCTCTTCTAATCCCGCTCGATTAATCCCGATCGATCTTGAGCACCACAGAACCTGTGGTCTTACGCGCCTGCAGATCCTCATGGGCTTTGCGGGCGTTCTTGAGCTCATACGGCGGGTGGACGCGCATCCGGACGGTACCGTCCTCAATCGCACGGACAACTGCCTGTGCGCGCATGAGGAACTCCTCGTCTGTGGCAACGTAGTGCTTCAGCGAGGGGCGGGTGAGGAACAGTGCTCCGTGCTGGTTCAACTCTTGAATCTTGAACGGCTCCACGTCGCCCGACGCGGAACCGAAGGAGCACACGAGGCCGCGCGGACCTGTGACCTCAAGGGCAAACTGGAAAGTGTCCCTGCCAACGCCGTCGTAGACCACGTTGACGCCCTTGCCACCGTTGACTTCCTTGATCTCCTCTGCGAGAGCGGAGCCCTTGTCTCCGTAGCGGAACACCTTGGTCGCTCCGGCTTTGTACGCGAGATCCTCTTTCTCGTCACTCGAAACAATCGAATAAACCGTGGTTTCGAGCGCCGCAGCCATCTGGGTCAGGATAAGGCCGACGCCACCGGCGCCAGCAGTGATGACCATGGTGTCTCCCGGCCTGGTATCTCGAACACCGTGGATAAGGTAGTGCGAGGTCATCCCCTGTAGAAGCATGGATGCCGCAACCTCGGGCTGCACGCCTTCCGGCACTGCGACGAGACGGTTGCGGTCGACGGCAACCTTCTCTGCGTAGGACCCTGGAGCGTCGTGCCAAGCGACGAGCGTACCCGGCGCGATTTCCCCCAATGGGTCGTCGACCACTCGGCCGCAACCTTCGGTGCCGGGGATGTAGGGAGGCTCAGAGGCGTACGTTCCGGAGCGGAAGTACGTGTCTATGTAGTTGACGCCGGCATAGTCGACGTCGATAAGCAATTGCCCCTCGCCTGGAACGGGATCGGCGATCTCGGTGTATTCGAGTACCTCCGGGCCGCCATGTTTGGTAACAAGAATTGCCTTCATGTCACACTAGCGTAGGCAAACGACGCTTTCCGTGTGCGAAAAGGAATGCACTAAATGCCACGACCGTTGATGACATGCCGATGTGGACTGGGATTGTCCAGCGTGGAACACCCATCCTGAACTGGATGACGCCGATGGCCCACTGCACAAAAATCAATGCAATGAGCACCCAGACGGTTCGTTTTGCGTCTGCAGGGGCATCAGAGCGGCGCAAGATGAAAGCGACGACGAAGGTTGCGATGAGGTAGACGTACATGCAGATGGCGTGGACATAGGCGAGCATCCGGGTGTCGAGGTCGAGACGACCTTCCATGCCAACACCGGAATCACCCGAGTGTGGACCCGAGCCGGTAACCATAGTGCCGGTAACGAGGACAAAGCAGAGCGCGACGGCGGCGATGACAGTCCAGGTCTGAGCATGCGCGGGGAAGCGGCGCGTCGGCTCGGCCGCATCGGTTTCTGCGATGCGCATGTAGAGCACTGCCGCAACCCACACGAGCAGCATCGACGGCAGGAAGTGCACCGCGACGGACCACCATTGCAGGTCGAGGCGTACTGAAATGCCGCCGATGACGGCCTGGACAACAACGCCGAGGAAGGAAACCCAAGCCATCGTCTTGATTGCGTCGCTGCGCTTCGCTTTGTATACCGCAATTAGGACAAGGACTGCGGCAGCGGCGACGACGAAGGCGAGCAGGCGGTTACCAAACTCGATTGTCTGGTGAATCCAAGGTGCAGCGCCCGCAACCGGCACGAGTGAGCCCTCGTGGCACAGCGGCCAGGTGTCGCAACCGAGACCGGAACCGGTCACGCGGACAAGCGAGCCGGTGACCGTAATGCCACCTTGGCAGATGAGCAGCACCATGCCGAGAACGCGCTGCAGGTGGAGTGAGGGATCTTGCCAGGCCTCTTTGAAGCGGCTTTGGGACTTTGGCTGGGCGGTGGTGGTCGACAAAACTTCTCCAACTTTCGGATGAATAACGGCTTGAGTGTATCGCGGTTAGTCGTCAAAGCGGAACAGGCGCACCGCCCCGATGATCGCTAGGACAGTCCATACTGCGAGCGAGACCCAAGCCGACACGTTAAAACGCAGGTCAACAGCATCTGCCAAAGCGCCGGCTAGCGCGACCGTGGGCACAGCATTCCAAACACCGGCACTAGAAAGGTCTCCGGAATAGACCACCCATCCAACAATGCCCATGAACGCAATCCAGATCAGGTTTGCCAGCGCAAGGACTAGCTCGGAGCTAAACGTGCCGCCCATCAGTAGTCCCATGGCGGTAAACGCCGCCACGCCGAACAGCAGGGTAATCAGGCCGAATCCAGCGCCTGCGACCGAAACTCGCCAGCCCAGGTATAGGGCAATCGCGCCGAGGACGACGATCTGTACCAAAACGGTGGCGAGAACACCGAAGATTTTCCCGGCGACAATGGTCCATGGTGGCACGCCCGAGGCGCCCACGCGCTTGAGCGCTCCGTATCGACGATCAAACGCAAGGGCAATCGCCTGGCCCGTGAAGCCAGCCGAGGTAGCAGCAACAGCAAACACCATCGGAACGAGTGCGTTGAAGTCGGTGTCGTCGCCAAACATCGGTATGTGCGTGGCTGCGATGAGCACCGCAGCAGGGATGATGAGGTTGACGAGGAGCTGTTCGCCGTGGCGCAGCATCAGCCTTGCTTCAACGCGGCCTTGTGCCAGTGCCATCTGTGCAAGTGATGCACGTTGCGGGTTCGGCGTGAAAATACCAGGGGTAAGAGCTCGGTCGGTGGTCTGGGCTTGCGTGGTCATTGCGTTAGCTCCTCAACTCTCGTCCGGTGATATCCAAAAAGACGTCCTCAAGGTCGCGGTGCGACATCGACAAATCCCGGATCAGCACGTTTTGCTGGGCAGCACTTCGCGCAAGCGCTTCGATGACGGCCGGGGAACCGGCGCCAAGAATTCGGTAGCGCTGAGGGCTGACTGCCTCGGCGGTAATGTCGAGCGCTCGGAGTTCGTCGTTAAGCAGGTGCACATCGAGCTTACGGTCCGTGCGGACAGCAACAACCGGGTACTCCTCATGACTGGTCAACTCCGCTGGGGAGCCTTGGGCGACGAGTTTGCCATGGTCAATGATCGCAACGTCGTCGGCGAGCGTTTCCGCTTCGTCCATCAAGTGGGTGGTAAGGAGCACAGTGGTGCCGTCACGCTTCATCGCCTGGATGATGTCCCATACTGCGAGGCGCGACTGGGCATCCATGCCTGCAGTGGGTTCGTCGAGGAAGATTAGTTCTGGGCGACCAATCATCGCGAGCGCGAGCGACAGTCGCTGCTGTTGGCCGCCCGACAGGCGGCGGTACGTGGTCTTCGCTACGCCTTCGAGCCCGAGCAGCTCTATAAGCCAGTCCGGGTCGTGAGGATTGGTGTTGTACCGCGCAGCGAGCTGCAGGATCTCGCGAACCTTCAACGACGCATAGGATCCGCCCCCTTGCAGCATGATGCCGATGCGGTCACGGACCTTCTGCGGTTGCGTGACAGGGTCGATGCCAAGCACCCGGATTGACCCGGAGGTTGGTGTGGTAAACCCCTCGCACATCTCAATCGTCGTCGTTTTGCCGGCACCATTCGGGCCGAGCAGTGCCAAAAGTTGACCACGTCGCGCGGTAAACGTCAGTCCGTCGACAGCCCGCTTTTCGCCGTACTCCTTGACGACATTGTCGACTTCAAGAGCAAGATCACTCATGGCCGATCAGTCTAGCCCGCGGCCCCGCCAGTACCGGAAACCCAACCAGGCAACAAGCACTAACGCAGTGAACGCAACAGCGGCTGACCCGTAGATTGTCACCACAGCAAACGGCGGCAGTGCCAGCCCGCGCGGGAGTACAAGGAAACTAAAAACCGCGCTATAAGACGCCACAATCACCCGGAAAAAGAACCGGTTCGCCCAGGCCGCTAGCGGCAAGATCGCCCAGAGCGGATACCAGGGGTGCACCACCGGGAACAGGATCACGAGCACCAGCATGGATACGCCGAGCCCGCCGACGGGGTGGATCGTGCCCTTGAACGTGGCCCACAACATGCGGACCGCGAACGCTGCAGCTACGGCGAGCCCTGCGCCACGCGTAATGACGAGTATCGCCTCGGTCTGATCGCCAAGTCCCAGCAGCATCCCAATGAATCCGCTGATGACGCCGATGTCGGTGGTCAGCGAGAGCCAACTGCGTATCGACGCAGCACCGCCCTGTCCCGTCACCCACCCGAACCCGATGCCGGTACCGAGGGAGACGAGTGTGATCGTCGCTAAGAAAATAAGCGTTTGCACGGCGACTGCCCGCGCAATGGAGCGCACCGTAGAGACTCCCTTGAGGTGAAAACTGCGCGCGAGCGCCATGCCAATAAACCCCAGCGGGATGAACCCGGTCACCTTCACCAACCCCGCACAGGAGAGGAGAACGCCCGATGCTATCAGGGTGATCCAGGTACGGAACGTTGCGTCGCCAATTCGGATCGGATCGACTGCTCTGAGCCCGAGCTCGAGGCCGACGAGGACGAAGCCGACCAGTAACGCCTCGTTGTGAATACCTCCGACCAGGTGCAGGATGGTCAGTGGGTTGAGCAGGCCGAGCCACAGCGCAGCCGAGGCGTTGACGCCACACCGTTGCGCAAGGGCGCGCAGCCCCCACGATGCTGCGAGCAATCCCGCGACAGAAAGCACACGGTGCAGGAAGACCCCCCAAAACACTGCATCGGTGGTAACAATGGAAATTAACGCCGCGATGCCGAGTGCGACCGGCCCGTACGGGCTTGGAGAGTGCGCCCAAATGAACGGCACAGATCTGGCCAGTGGGTGGTCGACGCCGAGGATCTCTACTGGCCCGGCGGCGTACGGGTCAAGGCCCATGCGCACAATCGCGCCGTTAGCCAAATAAGAATAAATGTCCTGAGTGAACAGGGGCGCGGTCAACATTAATGGCAGCACCCATGCGACGAACGTGCGCTGCAGCGCCGGTGCTCCGATGCGTGGTGCGTGCCCACCTGCACCGACAAACGGCGCCATAATCAGCCATGACGCGACAAGCATGCCCACGCCGATGAGCACGATGGCGTTAGAAGCCAGCATCATTCGGCTCATGGTGGCCCCAAAGGGGAAGGCGAACCACGGATTATCGACGACTGGGAGCGCCCCGCCACCTAAACCACCTAGCGCGATGAGACACGCGCCCAGGGCTCCGAGCCAGCGCAAAAGGAAAAACCGGTCCCGCTCCCGGTAAGACGGTTGTGGAATGGACGAACCACCATCAAACCCGGGCGACGGATTGTGCAGTTCCGAGGAACGCGAACCGGGCCGCCCCATGTGGGGAAACTCCGCAAGGACCGCACGGCCAGGGCGCCGCAGACGCGGCAATCTCGGCGAGCGGGGAGGCTGGGCAGTCACGTCGCTAGAGCTTACTTGGTGCACGCCACGCCAAGGAGACCCGCTTCGGCGGGAATAATTACGACACACTAGTGTTGTGTAAAGGCGAGCAGAGAGCCAAGGAAAGGGGTTGCATGGTGGCAGAGAAAGACACTGCATACCGCGCGAACGGAACAACCCGTTCGCAGGTGATGTCTATCCTGCTCAAACAAGGGCCCGTTGCGGCGGCCGAAATCGGCACCGAGCTTGGACTTTCGCCCGCCGGCGTACGACGCCATCTGGACAAACTCGTTGAAGAAGGGATGGCAGAAACCTGCCCGCCGCGCGCGGTAGCAGGAGATCAGGCATCCCGCGGCCGTCCCGCAAAACACTTCCAGCTCACCGTCAAGGGCAGGGAAGAGTTCGGTACGAGCTACGACACCATCGCACTTGAGGCCGTTGATGTGATCGAATCTATCGGCGGCGAGGAAGCAGTGCGTGAATTCGCTCGCAGGAGGGCCGAACGCATCTTCGCAGATGTCCAGACTGGTGCTGACAGTGACGACCCGGAAGCAGCAGTGCAAGCTGTTGCTGCCGCGCTCGAAGCCCACGGATACGAGCCCACCGTCAGGCGTACGCCAGCAGGTATCCAACTGTGCCAACACCACTGTCCAGTCTCCGCGGTAGCGGCTGAGCATCCAGAATTGTGCGAGGCGGAACACGAGGCCATTGCGCGCATCGTCGATACGCATGTGCAACCGCTCGCCCTTATTGTGGACGGACACGGCATCTGCACGACTAACATCCCTCTCGCCCCAAAGGCGGGAAACGAAACGAAAGGAGCGGCTGACAATGACTGAAGCGAAGCCAACGCCAGGTCTTGAAAAGCCGATGAACGACGACGAGATCATCGAGTCCATCGGCGCTTACAACTACGGCTGGCACGACTCCGATGTTGCCGGCGCATCCGCGCGACGCGGCCTCAACGAGGACGTTGTCCGCGACATTTCCGGCATCAAGGAAGAGCCGGAATGGATGCTGAACCAGCGTCTCAAGGCGCTCGAGATCTTTGAAAAGAAGCCGATGCCGACCTGGGGCGCAGACCTCTCCGGCATCGACTTTGACAACATCAAGTACTACGTCCGCTCCACCGAGAAGCAGGCGACCTCCTGGGAAGACCTGCCGGAGGACATCAAGAACACCTACGACAAGCTGGGCATCCCCGAGGCAGAGAAGCAGCGCCTCGTTGCAGGCGTTGCAGCACAGTACGAGTCCGAGGTTGTCTACCACCAGATCCGCGAGGACCTGGAGGAAAAGGGTGTCATCTTCGTCGATACTGACACCGCGCTGCGTGAGCACGAGGACCTGTTCAAGGAGTACTTCGGCTCCGTCATTCCAGCCGGCGACAACAAGTTCTCCGCGCTGAACACCGCAGTGTGGTCTGGTGGCTCCTTCATCTACGTCCCGCCGGGGGTCCACGTGGACATCCCGCTGCAGGCCTACTTCCGCATCAACACCGAGAACATGGGCCAGTTCGAGCGCACGTTGATCATTGTCGACGAGGACGCGTACGTGCACTACGTCGAGGGCTGCACCGCCCCGATCTACAAGTCGGACTCCCTGCACTCCGCGGTGGTGGAAATCATCGTGAAGAAGGGCGGCCGCTGCCGCTACACCACCATCCAGAACTGGTCGAACAACGTCTACAACCTGGTCACCAAGCGTGCCAAGGCTGAAGAGGGCGCGACCATGGAGTGGGTCGATGGCAACATTGGCTCCAAGGTGACCATGAAGTACCCGGCTGTCTGGATGACCGGCGAGCACGCTCGCGGTGAGGTGCTTTCCGTCGCATTCGCAGGTGAGGGCCAGTTCCAGGACACTGGTGCGAAGATGACGCACATGGCTCCGCACACGTCGTCGTCGATCGTGTCCAAGTCCGTCGCCCGCGGCGGTGGCCGTGCCGCATACCGTGGCTTGGTTCAGGTCAATGCCAATGCGAACGACTCCGCATCCAACGTTGAATGCGACGCGCTTCTGGTCGACAACATTTCCCGCTCGGACACGTACCCATACAACGACATTCGTAACGATCGTGTCACGCTCGGCCACGAGGCGAAGGTGTCCAAGGTTTCCGAGGACCAGCTGTTCTACCTCATGTCCCGTGGCATCGCCGAGGAAGAGGCAATGGCAATGATCGTGCGCGGCTTCGTCGAGCCGATCGCCAAGGAGCTGCCAATGGAGTACGCCCTCGAGCTGAACCGTCTCATCGAGCTGCAAATGGAAGGATCGGTGGGCTAAATGGCTGAAACCGTCAAGAACGCCACCACACACAACAACAAGGGCGACCTGTACTCCTCCTTCAATGTCGAGGATTTCGAGGTCCCAGGCGGCCGCGACGAAGTCTGGCGCTTCGTCTCCCTACGTCGCCTGCGCGGCCTGCACAACGGCCAGTTCGCGCCGCAGGCTCCCGCCCAGATCACAGTTGACGCTCCGTCTGAGGTCACCGTTGAGCAAGTTGCGCTTGACGACGACCGCGTGACCGCCGCCGGAGCCCCCGTCGACCGCATCGCCGCCCAGGCGTGGACCTCCTCCGAAAACGCCACCCTGGTATCGGTGCCAGCAAACGTCGAGCTCAACGACACAATCACCATCACCGTGACCGGCGCAGGCGCAGACGTCACGACGTTTGGCACCATCGTTGTCGAGACCGGCGCGAACTCCGGCGCAACCGTGCTGGTGCGCTACGAAGGCTCGGGTACTCACGCCGACAACGTCAACTGGGTCATCGGCGAGGGCTCCCGCGTCAATGCCGTCATCGACGCCGAATGGGATCTTGATGCAGTACATGTTGGCCAGCAGGCGATCGTCGTCAAGCGCGATGCAACCCTGCGTCACCATGTCGCAACCTTTGGCGGCGAGGTCGTGCGAATCTCCCCACGCGTGTCCTTCGAGGCACCGGGCGGCGACGCTGAGCTGACCGGCGTGTACTTCGCCGATGCGGGCCAGTACATTGAAAACCGCCTGCTCGTCGATCACGGCGTACCGAACTGCCGCTCCAACGTGCTCTACAAGGGCGCCCTCCAAGGCGACAAGGCCTCCGGCTTGCCCGAGGCCCGCACCTGCTGGGTCGGCGACGTGCTCATCCGCGCCGAAGCCCAAGGCACCGACACCTACGAAACCAACCGCAACCTGGTGCTCACCGACGGTGCACGCGCCGACGCAATCCCGAACCTGGAAATCGAAACCGGCGAAATCGCTGGTGCTGGCCACGCCGCCACCGTCGGCCGTTTCGACGACGACCAGCTGTTCTACCTGCGCTCCCGCGGTATCCGCGAGGAAGACGCCACCCGCCTGATCATCCGTGGCTTCTTCAACGAGGTCCTCAACCAGATCCCAATCGAGTCGGTCCGCGAAGACCTCATCGCCCGCGTCGCCGGCGAACTCGAGCGCAACGAAAACTAAAAGGAGCTTCTATGTCCACCCTCGAAATTAAGAACCTGCACGCCAACGTCCTTCCCTCCGAGGAAGGCCAGGAGCCGACGCCGATCCTCAAGGGCGTTAACCTGACCATCAAGGGCGGCGAAACCCACGCCATCATGGGCCCCAACGGCTCTGGTAAGTCCACCCTCGCCTACACCCTCGCCGGCCACCCGAAGTACGAGGTGACCGAAGGCGAGGTTCTCCTCGACGGCGAGAATATCCTGGAGATGGATATCGACGAGCGCGCACGCGCAGGCCTCTTCCTGGCCATGCAGTACCCGGTCGAGGTTCCAGGCGTGTCCTCCTCGAACTTCATGCGCTCCGCAGTCACCGCAGTGCGCGGTGAGGCTCCGAAGCTGCGCGAGTGGGTTTCCGAGCTCAACGCCGCCCGCGAGGCACTCCAGATGGATGCGTCCTTCTCCGAACGTTCCGTCAACGAAGGCTTCTCCGGTGGCGAGAAGAAGCGCCACGAGGTCATGCAGCTTTCCCTGATGAAGCCGAAGTTCGCCGTCATGGACGAGACTGACTCCGGCCTTGATGTCGACGCGCTTCGCATCGTCTCCGAGGGCATCAACCGCTACCAGGACGAAACCGGTGGTGGAGTGCTCATGATTACGCACTACAAGCGCATCCTGAACTACGTCAAGCCGGACTTCATCCACGTCTTCGCAGACGGCAAGATCGTCAAGACCGGCGACGCTTCCCTCGCTGATCAGCTCGAGGCCGAAGGCTACGAGAAGTTCATCTAATGACGCTCGACGTAACTGCAATCCGGCAAGAGTTCCCGATCCTGGGGCGCACCGTGCGCGGCGGAAAGCCGTTGGTGTACCTGGATTCGGGGGCGACGTCGCAACGCCCGCAGCGGGTGTGGGACGCTGAGCGCGACTTCGTGCTCGGCTACAACGCTCCCGTGCACCGCGGTTCTTACCTCCTCGCGGAGGAGGCAACCGACGCCTACGAATCAGCCCGCGAGGCGATCGCGGCCTTCGTCGGGGCGCGTAACGACGAGATCGCGTTCACCAAAAACGCCACCGAAGCATTGAACTTGGTTGCGTACGTGCTCGGCGATTCGCGGGCAGGTTCTCTTGCGGTCGGGTCCGAGGACACGATCGTGATCACCGAGCTCGAACACCACGCAAACTTGGTGCCATGGCAGGAGCTCGCCCGTCGCACAGGCGCGACGTTGAAGTGGTACAAGATGACCCCGGACGGGCGCATCGACCTCGACTCGCTCGAGCTCGACAACTCCGTCAAGGTGGTCGCCTTTACCCACCAGTCAAACGTCACCGGTGCGGTTGCAGATGTCGAGGAGATGGTGCGCCGCGCAAAGGCTGTCGGGGCTCTCACCGTGCTCGACGCTTGCCAATCCGTGCCGCACATGCCGGTCGATTTCCACGCCTTGGACGTCGACTTCGCTGCCTTCTCCGGGCACAAGATGTGCGGCCCCAGTGGCGTGGGCGCGGTGTACTCCAAGCACCTCAACGAGCTGCCGCCGTTCTTGACGGGTGGCTCCATGATCGAGGTCGTGCGCATGGAGGAATCCACCTTTGCTCCCGCACCGCAGCGCTTCGAGGCGGGGACCCAAATGACCTCGCAGGTCGTCGGGCTCGGCGAGGCAGTGCGTTTCCTCACCGAGATCGGAATGGACGAGATCCAAGCCCACGAGCATGAGCTCACCGCGTACGCCCTGGAGCAGATGCAGGCGATCGACGGGCTGCGCATCGCTGGCCCGCTGACGGCGGAGAATCGCGGTGGCGCGATCTCGTTCACTGTCGACGGCGTCCACCCGCATGACTTGGGCCAGGTGCTCGATGCTGAAGGTGTTGCGATCCGCACCGGCCACCACTGTGCGTGGCCGGCCCACCGGGGCCTCGACCTGCAGTCGACCTCGCGGGCCAGCTTCTACCTGTACAACACGCTTGACGAGGTAGACACCCTGGTGGCCTCTATTGCCAAGGCGAAGGAGTTTTTCGCACGATGAACCTCGAATCCATGTACCAGGAAGTCATCCTGGACCACTACAAAAACCCGCAGCACGCCGGGCTCCGCGAGCCTTATGAGGCGGAGGTGCACCACGTCAACCCGTCCTGTGGCGACGAACTGACGCTGCGTGTTCACCTGTCCGAAGACGGCTCCACCGTCGAGGACGTCTCCTATGACGCCGAAGGGTGTTCCATCTCCCAGGCTTCGACCTCGGTGATGGCCGAGGAGGTCATCGGGCTGCCGGTTGCTGAAGCAATGAAGAAGCTCGAAGCTTTCGACGAGATGATCACCTCCCGCGGCACCCTCGAAGGCGACGCGGAGATGATCGGCGATGGCGTCGCCTTCTCGGGTGTGTCGAAGTTTCCGGCCCGCGTCAAGTGCGCGCTGCTCGGCTGGAAGGCATTCCAGGCGGCAACGTCGGATGCATTGGAAGAAAAGGAGTAACTGTGACCGAATCGAACAAGCAGTCCGAGCGACCACAGCAAACCGAAGAGCAACTCAAGTTGGTCGGTGAAGTAGAGGAGTACCTCCACGATGTCATCGACCCGGAGCTGGGTATCAACGTTGTTGACCTCGGCCTGGTCTACGACCTGTGGATCGAGGAGCGCGAGGGCAAGACTGTCGCGGTGCTCAACATGACGCTCACCTCGCCGGCGTGCCCGCTCACCGACGTGATCGAGGAGCAGGCCACCAATGCGGTGGTGTCGAATACCGCGGTCGACGAGCTTGAGCTCAACTGGGTATGGATGCCGCCGTGGGGCCCGCAGTTCATCACGGAAGAGGGCCGCGAGCAGCTGCGTGCGCTTGGCTTCGCTGTCTAGACATCTATCTTGATCTTTCCCCGTCACGGATTGACTGTGGCGGGGAATTTTCGTTTAGGGGTGGTTGATAGAGTGGTGCCCCGTGATTGTTACGAATGATCTCGAGGTCCGCGTCGGGGCACGCACGCTTCTCGACGCACCAGGCCAGCACCTTCGCGTCCAACCCGGCGATCGCATCGGCCTAGTCGGCCGCAACGGCGCCGGCAAAACGACGACGATGCGCATCCTGGCGGGGGAGACCGAACCCTACGGTGGCTCGGTGACTCGGGCTGGCGAGATCGGTTACCTCCCGCAGGACTCCAAGGAGGGCGATATCGAGCAGACCGCCCGCGACCGTGTGCTCTCCGCGCGCGGGCTGGATCAGATCCAGCGCTCCATGGCAAAGCAGCAGAAGATCATGGAGGAGACCGACGGGGCGGAGCGCGACAAGGCGATTGCGAAGTTCTCCCGCCTGGAGGAGCGCTACCAGGCGCTCGGCGGCTACGAGGCCAACGCTGAAGCGGCGCAGATCTGTGACAATTTGGGGCTTCCGGCCAGGGTGCTTGATCAGAAACTTAAGACGCTTTCGGGTGGTCAGCGTCGCCGCGTCGAACTGGCCCAAATTCTCTTTGCTTCTCGCCAGGGTTCGGGTAAGTCGAAGACGACGCTTCTTCTCGACGAGCCCACTAACCACCTCGACGCCGACTCCATCACCTGGCTGCGTAACTTCCTGTCCAAGCACGAGGGCGGGTTGATCATGATCTCGCACGACGTTGAGCTTCTCGACGCCGTCTGCAACAAGGTCTGGTTCCTCGACGCCGTCCGCGCGGAGGCCGACGTGTACAACATGGGCTTTTCCAAGTACAAGGACGCACGCGCCCTCGACGAGGCCCGGCGGCGCCGCGAGCGCGCCAACGCCGAAAAGAAGGCCTCGGCTCTGCAGAAGCAGGCTGCGAAGCTGGGAGCGAAGGCGACCAAGGCTGCCGTCGCGAAGCAGATGCTGGCGCGTGCCGAGCGCATGATGGGCGAGCTTGACGACGTTCGCGTCGCCGACAAGGTCGCTTCCATCTCCTTCCCGGAGCCGGCACCGTGTGGCAAGACTCCGCTCTTTGGCAAGGGGCTGACGAAGATGTATGGCTCCCTCGAAGTGTTCGCGGGTGTCGACCTTGCGGTGGACAAGGGATCCCGGGTGGTCGTTCTCGGCACGAATGGTGCGGGCAAGACTACTTTGCTCAAGCTGCTCGCCGGGGTGGAGCGCACCGACGGGGAGGGTGGCGTCGTCTCCGGCCATGGCCTCAAGATTGGCTACTTTGCCCAGGAGCACGACACGATCGACGGCTCCAAGTCGGTGTGGGAAAACACGATCGAGGCTTGCCCCGACGCTGGCCAACAGGACCTGCGTGGGCTGCTTGGTGCCTTCATGTTCTCCGGCGACAAGCTCGATCAGCCGGCGGGCACCCTTTCTGGCGGCGAGAAGACTCGCCTAGCGCTGGCGACGCTGGTTTCCTCGCGTGCGAACGTGTTGCTTCTCGACGAGCCCACCAACAACCTCGACCCACAATCCCGCGAACAGGTCCTCGATGCGCTGAAGACGTACACGGGAGCGGTGGTGCTGGTCACCCACGATCCGGGTGCGGTGCGGGCGCTCGAGCCAGAGCGGGTCATCATCATGCCGGAGGGCGATGAAGATATGTGGAGCGACGAGTATATGGAGATCGTCGAGCTGGCTTAGCAATTCGCCATTGGGGCTTGGGCAGGCTAGCGCACACCTACGTTCGTTCGAGGCAGGCGTGTTCCCGGAGGCGGCCTAAAACGGCGGGTGAGGGGATTGGCGGTTTGCCCAGGGTGGTGGCTCGGTAGGCTCGCGCGGTGGTGGTTTCGCTGTAGCAGTCTTCGGTCGGTGGTTTCGTTTACGGATCCGATTGACGGCTGAGTTTTCCGCAGCATCGGCATGATTGAACCTGATTTCGGTGGACCCGGGTTGCTTCACGCCGGCACGACCAGCTGCGTGGTCCCGTTCGATGTGACTCGTGTTATTTCTGTGGTCTTTGAAGTCGTTGTTGCACCGGTGATGGGTTCTACAGAGGGCCGCGAGGTTGTCGATGTTGGTGTCGCCGCCCTGAAGCCACGAGGTGATGTGGTGGATCTCGGCCTGGGTCAGCGGGGCGGTGCACCCCGTCCAGGCACATACGCCCTGCACCGCGAGCAGTGTGATCCTCTGCGCCAGTGATGCAAGGCGGTTTGTGCGGTAGAGGTTCAACGGCAGTGCGGTGGCGCCATCAACGGTCAGGATGAAGTCAGCGGTACCGTCCATGCCGAGGCGGACGAGGTCGAACGCGGTGAGGTCGATGCCGGTATTGGTTTGAAACCTTGTGGTTGGGGAGGCATCGGCGATCTCGTCGAGCGTCACGGAGACGACGACAGATGCGCAGCCGCCACCCGTTGGCTTCTGGCACGTGTCGTAGTGCTTCAGCATTTTTGCGAACTGGTCGTAGGCCCGTTGTGCTGGGGACCGGTAGTCGTCGACATCCTTTGGCATGTTTGAGTTTGGCGCTAGCCCCTTATCGGTGAGCGCCTTGAACAATGCGGTGTCGCTGGCGGTTGCGTCGATGGTGATCTTGTGGGTGCCGTCGGCACGCTGCGGCCCGATATGGAGTCCGCGCTTTTCCATCCCTGCGTTCGGATTCGCCGGGTCGAGGTGTTCGCGGTTGGCTTCTTCGACCCAGCGTCGTACGGTTGCGCGGAGGTCTTTGACGGTACGGCGCGGAGCCTCCTCGAGCGCCTTAGCCTGGAGGCGAGCACGAGCACCTTTAGCAGCCTCAACGAGGCGATCCAGTTCGAGGCGGATCACGCGCTGTTTCTCGGCGTTAACGCGCTCGGCGTTTCGGCGTGCCGTTTCCTGCTCGCGGCGCGCCTGTTCGCGTGCCGCTTGCTGTGCAGCTGCTTTCGCCGCCGCGTGTGCGGCATCGTCGACTATGGATTCAGCATCGGAGTCGAAGAGGTCTCCATCAGCAGTGTCCTGTGTGGTCTGCTCGCAGTCGGGCTCGCCGTAGTAGTCGCGGCCACGGGCGAGGCGGTCGTAGGCTTCCTTGGGGTCAAGACCAAGCTTCTTCTGCAAATACTGGGTCGGATGTTTCGCGCCGACGGTGCGGCCAGCTTCGTCGCGTTCGCAGAGGAAGGCGAAAAAGGCGTCGAGGCTTGCCTTGACGTTGAAGGCTGCCTCAAAGCGTTCCATTTCTTCGTGGATGTCGTCGAAGTGCAACGTTGCCGGGTCGTGAAAGAGGTCCTTGATTGCGAAAAGGGCATGGGAGATGGTGTCGACGTGGCGCGAAAGATCCGTTGACATGGTTTCTCTCCTTTCTCGCAATCGGAATCAGTGTTAGAACGGACCTTTAACAGATGTAGGGATGGAGTCGGTGCAGGGCACAGCGGCAAGAAAGCTAGATGCGATGGATTCTCGGCGTGGTTGTATCAGCCGTTCATGTATGCGGTTCATCGAGTCTTCGTTGACATCGACCACCATGATCAACCGGCCGGAGCTATCGCTCAGGCGCAATGAATTTTCCGGCGAATCAATGGTGAGGAAGGGATGGTCGCTCGGGAAGTGTGGTTTCACTTCGTTCTCGTATTCGTCGCCAAGCAATGCATCTTGGAATGGGCGAATCTGGACGTGTGGTGGCTCCCAGTGGAATAGGGTTTGCGCCAAAATCTCCGCAGTAACGGATCCATCATCCCGGAGTGAAAGCAGATTGGTCAGGATCCTGTTCCCATCGGTCGGAAGCAGGATATCCAGGCCAGAGCAGTACTCGCCGTTGCGCTTTGAGATAACGCGTATGACTTTGCGTTCAAGAAGTGGCGGCGGCTGCATATACATGTCCGTGTTGTGAGCACGAGCCAATTCGTAAAGTGGCTTAACGTTCTCATGGTCAAACGTGCAACGGTCCGGCTTATAATTGTCGATCCTGAGCGTCACTTCGCGCCGGGCGTAGTCGAGGATTAGGTATTTTTCGCAGAGCTCATCGAGGTAAGGCGTGTCCACATATTGTGTGGATAAAGGCTCTGGAAGTTGGCCGAGAAGATTTGCGATGTCGCCGAGTCCCCGTGTCGGATTTTTTGCGTCGATCCGATATGCGTAAATAGATTCGAGTATGAATGCGAATCCATCCCCGTGAAGATGAAATGTTGTGCCGACAGGCTCGCATTCATTGCGTTCGGTTATGACATGTAGCAGCGGTTCTGGGAACATTATTGCGCTCCTTGGGGTATGGAAATTGTGTTACCAGCGACCGTAATCAACTAAAAGCAATTCGCACAAGTGTTTGCTCATTATATTGTGCATTAACCTCTAAATAAACGCAATATCCAAAATGGATGGGATAAGGGCAGTACACTTATCGACGATCCACCTGACCGGCTACACTCACCTCCATGGCAATTAGCAATGAGTTCATCGACACCATCAAGGACGCATGGAACAGCTTGTCCTCGGATCAGAAGACAATCGCTGGCGTCCTGGCCACAATCGATACAGCAGGCAAAGCCTTTGCGCTTCGCGACCTCGCTCGGACCAATTCCAAGAGGATTCGTGGCCCGAAGTGGCTGTGGACTCCGATTATCGGTGCGGTGAACACGTTGGGCTGGGTCGGCTACTTCATCATTGGGAAGAAGCGCTAGGTCCCACGGCAGAGGATCCGCGGTAAAAGCGGATCTTGCTGATGTTTTGGGGGTCGGGCCGCTGCCAGGGATAGCGGTCGGGGTAGGCCCGTACCTCTTCGCTCAGGCGCATGAGTGTGTCTGTTCCAGCAGGACCGCCCAGAGTAAGCACTCCGTCGACGATCTCGACCGCCGATGAGTAAGAAGGTTCGTCCGACATGCTTTGCACCGAAGCCGTTGGGAATTCCGCGAAGAGTGTCCGGCCGCGCCTGAAAACGAAGACGTTCTCGTCGTAATAGCTAGGACGAATTCGCTCCGCGGCGATCAAGCCCCACACGTACACCACGGCCCACAGCGACAGCAGCAACGCAACGACGCGAATGGTACCTGCAGGCAGTACAAGGTGGACAACGACTGCCTCGACGGCAAGCACCGCTGTGACCATCCCAAGCAATTGCAATCGACCAGGTTGATGGGGCAGCGCCGTAGCCTCTTCGGGGATGAGTGTCTCCCGGCGGATCCAACGCAAGAGATCTCGGTATAGACCGAGTTCATACTTGGCCAGGCGGAAGCCGGGGTGTTTTCGGAACAAGCGGAGGAAGCTACGCAAGGGGATCACCTGCCAGCACTTGAAGCACTAATCCCTGTGCGCCCTTCGTAGGTACATCCGACGACGCAAGTGGCACGTCTCCGGGGCTGAGGGTGGGGAAAATGTCTCGCATCAGTCCGGCTTGCGCCAGCGGGCGCAGCCTATCGACGATTACTTCGACGGAAGGGTCTCCAGGCCGCAATTCACCGAGTTTTAGCCAGAGGTCCGCAGCCTTTCGAGCTGCGGCGAGACAGCTGGGATCTTGAAGATTCTTCCGGAGCTGCTCCCAAGTGCCCGGCGTAGCAACGCCGGTAAGGGCCATGAGATCCCATGAATCCAGTTCGATCCGCAAAAGTGACGAATCATCGATTAAGGAGCTGAGCGAAAAACGGATGTCGTCCGGGGTCCCATGTGGCGATGTAGACAGAGCGAGAAGGCGCTGTTTTTGCCGTTGGAGCTGTGTGATGCGTTCGTCGAGAAGGACGAGCGATTTCTCAACAGCATTCGGGCTCTGGACTTCAGATACCGGAACGCCGGCGTCGATAAGTGCTCTGGCGCGAAGGACCGCCGCGAGATCGGATACGGAATAGTTGCGGTAGTTACCACTGGTCCGAGCAGGTTCGGGAACTGCGCCACTCGTATGCAGGTGACGCACGGCCCGCACGGAGCAGCCTGCGACTGCAGCGACTTCTGAAATCTTCACACGACCATTCTCAACCCTGACACTGTGTCAGGGTCAAGATGCCCGTGAAACTAATTAGTTCCTAAACCCGTGTACCGGTGCGGGGATGAAGCCGCCACGGTGAATGAATTCGTCGTTGCCTACCTTGTTTACGGGGATGACCGGTGCGTAGCCGAGTAGACCACCGAAGTTGACCTCGTCGCCAGGCTTGGTGCCCGGGACTGGGATGAGGCGTGCTGCGGTGGTCTTATGGTTCATGACACCGATTGCTGCTTCGTCGGCGATCATGCCGGCGATGAGCTCGGCGGAGGTGTCGCCTGGGATCGCGATCATGTCGAAGCCGACGGAGCAGATCGAGGTCATGGCCTCTAGTTTGTCCATGGAGATCGCACCGGAGTTGACGGCGTCGATCATGCCCTTGTCCTCTGAGACTGGGATGAAAGAGCCGGAAAGACCACCGACGCGGGAGCAAGCCATCATGCCGCCCTTCTTTACCGCATCGTTGAGCAGGGCGAGTGCTGCGGTGGTGCCGTGGGTGCCCACCTGGTCGAGGCCCATGCGTTCAAGAACGTGCGCAACTGAGTCGCCCATTTCTGCGGTCGGTGCGAGCGAGAGGTCGACGATGCCGAACGGGACGCCAAGGCGCTCAGCAGCAAGAGTGCCGACGAGCTGGCCCGCACGGGTGATCTTGAACGCGGCCTTCTTGATCTCCTCGGCGACTTCGTTGAGCGTCGCGCCCTTGAGTGGAGCAATAGCGTTGTCGACGACACCCGGGCCCGACACACCAACGGAGATAACCGTGTCAGGCTCTTCGATGCCGTGGAAGGCACCGGCCATGAACGGGTTGTCTCCGACTGCGTTGGCGAAAACGACGAGTTTCGCACAGGCGATGGAGGAGCGGTCCTTGGTCAGTTCCGCCGCTTCTTTCACGATTTCGCCCATCTTGGCCACGGCATTCATGTTGATGCCAGCGCGCGAGGATGCGATGTTGACGGAACTGCAGACGTTGTTAGTTTCTGCGAGTGCTTCCGGGATGGAGTAGATCAGATTCTTATCGGCGCGAGTGCCGCCCTTTTCTACAAGCGCGGAATAGCCACCGACGAAGTTCACACCAAGTTCAGCTGCTGCGCGATCAAGTGCACGAGCGATCTCAACCGGGTTGCCCTCGACACCTGCAGCGACGAGTGCGACCGGGGAGACTGAGATGCGCTTGTTCACAATTGGGATGCCAAGCTCGCGTTCGATGCCCTCGCAGACGGGAACGAGGTCGCGGGCGCGTTCGGTGACGCGGTCGTAAACCGCCTGTGCGGTGGCCTCCATCGTGGCGCGGGTGCAACCGATGAGTGAGATGCCCATGGTTACGGTGCGGATGTCCAGGCGGTAGTCCTCGATCATCCGGATGACGTCGAGGAATCGTGCGTCAGAAAACTCGAGTTTCACGGAACTCCCTTAGATGTCGTTGATAGCGCTGAAGAGTGCTTCAGATTGGATCCGGACTACCATGCCGAGCGGCTTGCCGCAGGCGTCGAAGGCGTCCTGGAGGACACCCATGTCAACATTTCCTTCGGGGAGCTCGACGCGCATGATCATGGTGAAGAAGTCATCCATGATGGTTTGCGATACATCTACGATGTTAAGGCCCTGGTCGGCTGCGGTTTTCGATACCGCTGCAATCACGCCCGGGCGATCCTTACCTGTGGTTGTAATAATTGCATGCATGCGAAAAGTATAGGCAGGAAATGTGCGTTAAGGTCGCATTTATGAAAACTCAGCATGTACTTGTTCTCGGTGCGGGTGGAAACGTCTCGCGCTTCACTGTGCCCAAACTAGTGGGCAATGGCCATAACGTTAGTGCTCTTGTCCGGAATCCTGACCACGCCAAGCAGCTTATCGACGATGGCGCCACCGTCATCGTTCGCGATCTCACCACTCTCGACCAGGAGGGATGGGCACGCCTCCTTACACCATTCGATGTGGTTGTCTGGTCTGCGGGCGCAGGCGGGGGTTCTGCGGAGCGGACCTGGGCGGTGGATCGCGACGCTGCGATGACGATGATCGACGCGCTCGAAGAGCTAGACGAGTTCGCCCCTTTTCTCGTCATGGTGTCCTATGCAGGTGCTACCGAGGCCTCCACTGAGGATGATGGCGGTTCGTGGTACGCCTACGTTGAGTCAAAGAAAGCCGTTGATCGGCGACTGCTTGATTCGAGCCTGCCACACCAGATCCTTGGCCCAACGCTGCTGACCGATGATCCAGCAGAGGGCATCGCGCTTCTCGACGAACCACGTGGCACCGAATCCGAAACCCCTCGAGAGCTCGTAGCAGATGTGATCGTCGAATCGGTTGGCCGTGGCGAGCCGTTTGCACGTAACCCGCTGGACTTTGAGGGGGGCAGCGGGGCAGTCGCAGGCCTCTAATTGTCGAGGGAGAAGTAGTCCTCGCGGCACAGCCGGGCGAAGTTGCGTAGAAGCATGTTCGCCCGGCTGACGTCGTGATTGGGCAGATCTGCGACGATGCGGGCGTACTCCTCGGCAGGGAAGTAGCCGTAGTCGTGGAAGAAATCCATACGTGTACGCATGGCGTCGGCGTCCATTTCGGCGTGAAACTGTGTGGCCCACACGTGGTCGTCGTAACGCACCATCTGCACTGGGCAGGAGGGACCTGTAGCGAGTACGGTCAACGAATTGGGCAACTCTACAGGGTTCTCTGTATGTCCCGTCAGCGCGGTAAACGTGCCGGAGCCACTGACTACGGGGTCAAGTTCTCCTTCGGCTGTCACGTCAACGATGGTAGGTCCAGAAGGCTCAGGCGAGGTGCGCCCAACGGTGCCGCCGAGGTGGTCGACGAGCCAGGAGATGCCGAAGCAGACGAAAAAGACAGGCTTGCCAGATGTAACCACGGTGGATAGCACGTCGTCGATATGCAGGTGCCAGGCACCACGTTCTTCATTGGTGACGTTCAGCGAGCATCCGCCGACGATAATCCCGCTGACCGTGTCGAGCGGGCCTAATTCAGCGTCAGGCGAATTGATGATGCGAAGCTCCATATCCAATTCGCTCAGGCCAGTTGCGCGCAGCGTGTCGTGATATTCGGCGTGCGCGACATCTGGGCCGATCTCGCCGTTGCGAAGTGAAAGGAAAAGGAGCTTAGCCATGCCGGCTACTCTATACCGCTCGGTCTAGTCCTGATTCATTGGGTGCCGAACGGCTTGCTCCACGATGTCAAGCATCGATTCGAGGCGTTCCACAGGCTCACCGGCAGCGAGTTTGGTGATAAACCCTTCGAGAACAGTCTCCAGGTAGGTCTGCACTACCTCCACGGGGACGTCGTCGCGCATATGCTTGTTCGATTCCAAGCGCGTCCGCACAGCCTGGTCGAGCACCTCTTGATGTTCCCGCCAGCGTGCTTCGAACTTCGGGTCAGTTCGCAGTCTCCGCAGGATTTCCGCACGAGTGGTGAACCAATCGTTTGCTTCAGTGTCGTGGAGCATCCCACGCATGACCTCAACCAAACCCTGCTCACTGACCACTTGTGCCTGGCGCTCCGCGTCCGCTTTCGCAATAGCAAGGAACAGTGATTCCTTGTCTCCGAAGTGATGGAAGATCGCGCCTCGGGTTTTACCGGTGGCTTCCTCGAGCCGTGCAACAGTGGCGCCCTCGTAGCCGTAATGGGCGAAGCATTTGCGTGCGGTATCGATAATCTCGCTACGGCGGCGTGCGAGCTCGGCCTCGCTCACGATAGGCATGTCAGTGCTCCTTGGCGTAGTTCTAGGTCAAAAGTGGTCGAAGACTAGCGGAGTGCGGAAACAAAGGATTAGGGGGTAAAAATGCGGAAGGGGCCCCGCGTAGTGCGGTGGCCCCTTCGCGGCGATGGCGTCAGGAGAGCTGACTAGCTCTTGACCATCTGGCGAAGCACGTACTGCAGAATGCCGCCGTGGCGGTAGTACTCAGCCTCACCTGGGGTGTCCACGCGGACAACAGCGTCGAACTCGACAGCGTCAGCGCCGTCCTTCTCAGCCTTGACGTGAACCGTTGCCGGGATGTCACCCTTGTTGAAGTCGGTGATACCGGACAGGGTGAAGGTCTCGGTGCCGTCGAGGCCGAGGGACTCGTGGGACTGGCCCTCCGGGAACTGCAGCGGCAGAACACCCATACCGATCAGGTTGGAACGGTGGATGCGCTCAAAGGACTCGGCGATAACTGCCTTCACACCAAGCAGGTTGGTGCCCTTAGCAGCCCAGTCACGGGAAGAACCGGTGCCGTATTCCTTACCAGCAAGGACGACGAGCGGAATGTTCTTCTCGGCGTAGTTCATCGCAGCATCGTAGATGTATGCCTGCGGTGCACCCTCCTGGGTGAAGTCGCGGGTGAATCCACCCTGCTCATCAACCAGCTGGTTGCGCAGACGGATGTTTGCGAAGGTACCGCGAACCATGACCTCGTGGTTGCCACGACGGGAGCCGAAGGAGTTGTAGTCCTGGCGCTCAACACCGTGGGAATCGAGGTAGTTCGCAGCCGGGGTGCCCGGCTTAATGGAGGAAGCAGGGGAGATGTGGTCCGTGGTGACCGAGTCGCCCAGCTTCGCCAGAACGCGAGCACCCTCGATGTCCTTGACATCCTCCGGCTCCTCCGGCATGCCGTCAAAGTACGGTGCCTTGCGGATGTAGGTGGAGTCTTCGTTCCACTCGAAGGTTTTGCCGGTCGGGATGTCGAGACCCTGCCACTGTGCGTCGCCCTTGAAGACGTCGGCGTAGTCAGACTCGTACATCTCACGGGAGATGGTGCCAGCGATGGTCTCCTCGATCTCCTCGGTGGACGGCCAAACGTCCTTGAGGAAGACGTCGTTGCCGTCTGCGTCCTGGCCGAGCGGCTGGGTTTCGAAGTCGAAGTCCATCGTGCCGGCGATGGCGTAAGCGATGACCAGCAGCGGGGACGCGAGGTAGTTCATCTTCACGTCCGGGGAGATACGACCCTCGAAGTTGCGGTTACCGGAAAGTACGGCGGTCGCGGTGAGGTCGAACTCGTTGACAGCCTCGGAGACCTCAGCCGGCAGCGGGCCAGAGTTGCCGATGCAGGATGCGCAGCCGAAGCCGGACAGGTAGAAGCCAACAGCCTCGAGGTCCTTCCAGAGGTCTGCGCGCTCGTAGTAGCCGTCGACAACCTGGGAGCCCGGAGCCATGATGGTCTTGACCCACGGCTTAGCCTTCAGGCCCTTCTCAGCAGCCTTGCGTGCGAGCAGGGCAGCGCCAACCATGACGGACGGGTTGGAGGTGTTGGTGCAGGAGGTGACTGCAGCAATTGCGACGAAGCCGTGGTCGAGGGTGTACTCGCCACCCTGCGGGGACTCGACGATGACCGGCTTGGAAGCGCGGCCCTCAGCACCCACAGCAGCGGACTCGCCGTTTGCCGGCCAAGACTCGTTGTAGGAGACGCTGTCGACCTTTGCTGCACGAACCGGCTCGGACGTGCCCTCGCCAGCGGTGTTGTAGTCCGGCAGCTGCTTGCGGAAGGTCTCCTTGGACTCCGCGAGCAGGATCCGGTCCTGCGGGCGCTTCGGGCCAGCGATAGACGGCTTGACGGTGGAGAGGTCGAGCTCGAGGTACTCGGAGTACTCAGCTTCCGCAGCGTCCTGCTCAAGCCACATGCCCTGTGCCTTGGCGTATGCCTCGACGCGGTCGATGTCCTCCTGGTTACGACCGGTCAGGTGCAGGTAGTTGATGGTCTCCTCGTCGATCGGGAAGATCGCGCAGGTGGAGCCGAACTCTGGGGACATGTTGCCGATGGTGGCGCGGTTTGCCAGCGGGATCTGCTTGACACCGTTGCCGTAGAACTCGACGAACTTCTGGACCACGCCGTGCTCACGCAGCATCTCGGTGATGGTCAGCACCACGTCGGTTGCGGTCACGCCGGTCGGAATCTCGCCGGTGAGCTTGAAGCCGACAACGCGCGGGATGAGCATGGAGACCGGCTGGCCAAGCATCGCTGCCTCAGCCTCGATACCGCCGACGCCCCAGCCAAGGATGCCCAGGCCGTTTTCCATGGTGGTGTGGGAGTCGGTACCAATGCAGGTGTCCGGGTATGCAACGCCGTCGTTGTCAAAGACAACGCGGGAGAGGTACTCGATGTTGACCTGGTGGACGATGCCGGTTCCCGGCGGGACAACGCGGAAGTTAGAGAAGTTCTCTGCACCCCAGCGCAGGAACTGGTAGCGCTCCTCGTTGCGCTGGTACTCAATCTCTACGTTCTTCTCGATGGCATCGGTGGAACCAAAGGCCTCGATGATCACAGAGTGGTCAATAACCATCTCTGCCGGGTTCAGGGGGTTGACCTGATCCGGGTTGCCGCCGAGCGACGATACGGCCTCACGCATGGTGGCAAGGTCGACGACACACGGCACGCCCGTGAAGTCCTGCATCAGCACACGTGCTGGGGTGAACTGGATCTCAACGCTCGGCTCTGCCGACGGGTCCCAGTTTGCAATGGCCTTGATGTGGTCTTCGGTGACGTTCTTGCCGTCCTCGGTGCGCAGGAGGTTCTCGCCCAACACCTTAAGGGAGTAGGGGAGTTTCTCCATGCCTTCAACAGCATCGAGAGCGAAGTAGTCGTAAGACTTACCGCCAACCTCGAGCGTCTTCTTGGCACCGAAGGAATTCTTGCTTTCTGCCACGGTGAGCTCCATTCCTCGTCGTAATCAAAAACAGGGATGATGACCCTATGGTCAAGTCCCATACTAAGCGACCCGCCATAGATCCGTACTGATGATAACAGTACGTTCGTTATGTTTTCATATTTTGCTTATCGACTACAGCAAAATCACTCAGATTAGAATCGGCCCAGCAGTTTGGCATGAAGGAGTAATCGTGGAGCCGGAGACGACATTGGACGAGCTAATCGGCCAGCTTGAAACCTCTGCCGTGGCTTTTGGTACGGAGAATCCGGTAAACGATGACCTGCGAAATGGCATTGAAGGCGTGCTGAGCTCGCCGCATTCGGATTCGATTGACCCTGCCGCAGTAGTCGTTTTAGAGCGCACTCCAGAAAAGGTTGCCCAGCTCCGAGATCTTGCCCAGGACATTGCAAACGCTACGGAATATTCAACGGTGCTGATCCGCACACCCCACACCGCAGTGGGGGTAAGCGAAGAGTTGAGTCGTGCGCAGATAGAGACAGGGGAGCTCGCGATGATGTCGCATGCGGATTATGTCGAAGGACTGAAAGCGTTTACAGGGGAGGCGAGTTCCTTCTCTCCAATGTGGCCGGTAGTTGTTGGGGTGGTGCTAGTCGCGTTTGCCCTCCTCGCGATCGCTGCGCGGCGCCCAAAGCCGTCGCGCTAGACAAGTTGCAAGACTTGACGGAATTAACGTCAGGAGTATCTCGGGCTGCCGGAGGGTGCCTGCTCCGCGGCTCTTATTTTGCCATTTTCCCACGTCAAAACGTATAGGTAACGGTTCGGTAACCTTGGATGTGAGCAAACTCACACATCAAATAAGCGTGTCAATACATGCAGGTGAGGCGCCTGTGAATCATGTGACAAGACTTGACTTGATCAACTTTATGTAACGAAAGGGATACAAGTCGGTTGGCTTGACGTATGGTGCTCCTATCGGCTCGCGGGTCGATAGTTGTCACACGTTTCGCGTGAAGCTTCATTGAGCGCTCTAGTCAAGCGTTCGACTGATGGATCGGGCTTGTGGGGAAGCACGCCGAGATCCTGAAACATTGTTGAAGCGCCACGGATTCTTGTGGTGGCTACTTCTTCGCGCTGCCGCGTTAGTAGTCAACATCGAGGCCGCACGTTCCTACCCCTAGTCAGGGTTTATGTGTGCCTTGGCGCGCCTGCAGGTTTCTTGATCACCTGCAGGCCTGCCACGGTATGCGCGTGCGGCGTGAAGGAGCACCTTCGTGGCAAATCCACTTAGGGGCACCCGGTTTGGACGTGCACGTAATGTGTTCGGTACTGCCGCGTGTGTCGTTACCGTGTCGTTGGCGGTGGGCCTCGTCAGCCCGGCTGCCTGTGGTCAGAGCTCGACGTCTACCGTCAGCGAACTCGTTTCCGCAGTCACCCGCGCTCAAGCGGACGTGGACGCCCGAAACTTGAACCTCGGCGAACTGCAAGAGGCGGTTAACCAGTCGCTCGTCGATTTGCACGACGCTCATGCAAAGGCCCAGCAGGCCCGCCTCGGCGAAGAGGAAGCTAAGCGTCGCCTGGACGAGGCTCAGGCTCGCGTCGAAAAGCTGCGCACCGAGCTTGATGAGTTAAGCCGTTCCCAGTATCGCGGGGCGTCGACAAGCGATGTGCTCACGTCGATTAGCGGTAAGGACACGCAGCGCGACGTGCTGGATCGCTCGCTGTTCCTGCGCCAGCGTTCTGAAGAAAAGCGTGCGAAGCTGCAGGAAGCGGAGCAGGCCCGTGCAGAGGCGGCGAACGAAGAGTCGACGCTGCGTCAGACGCGTGAGCTTGCCGACTCGGCTGCTCAAGAAGCCGAGGCTGCGGAGGCGCAAGCGCGTCAGCTTCTCGACGACAACCGCGCAGCGCTCGAGGCAAGCACGGCTGAGCGCGACGCCGCGCAACGCGAGCTTGAAGTAGCGCAATCTGATCTCCAGGAGCAGCACGCGCCTGAGCAGCAGGAAGCATCCGATGAGACAACGGAGGGCCCTGTGGCCAGCCCGTACGCTTCAACCCTGACCATTTCGCGCGGCGATGCCACCTATGAGGTCCCAGAAGAGGTCGTGGACCGTGTTCGGGAGCGCATCTCTGGTACCTCTCCTGAAGCCGGCGAGCCGAGCCGTGAGGCCATCGTGGATGCCGTGCGTGTTGTAGCCCAGACTTCTTCTTCAGATACGACGTCCGACGACGTGTCCCAGGTTGCTGCGCTTTCTTCGGCAGCAGGCTTGCCACAGCTTGACGACGACGCTATCGCGAAGGCTGGCGCCATCGCCGTCGGCGTGGCCCTGGTTGGGGGTGTTGCTGCGAACCACGGCTCCTTCTCTGATGCAGTGAATAGCGGTGACGCAGGTCAACTTGTGACTGCGTTCGCAGAGGGCCTCACTGGTGCCTTGGGCAATGTCGATAACACCTCAGGCACCGTGGCTGACGTATTGCCGCAGGTGCAGACTGCGGCAGATCTTACTGAGAAGGCTCGTGCTGCCTCTGCGGCCGTATCCGACGCCTCTCAGGTTGAGACGGTTATCGCACGGGCTCAGTCGATGATCGGCACGCCGTATGTCTGGGGCGGTGGCGATGCAAACGGTCCAACCACGGGCTTGGAAGGCGGCGGTCAAGCTGGCTTCGACTGCTCTGGCCTCGTGCTTTACGCATTCGCCGGCGCTGGCATTGCATTGCCCCACTACACGGGCTACCAGTACCAGCGCGGCACGCATGTGCCGGCGAGCGAAGCGCAGCGCGGCGACTTGCTGTTCTGGGGTCCGGGCGGCAACCAGCACGTTGCCATCTACCTCGGCGACGGCACCATGATCGAGGCACCGCAGTCTGGCATGAACGTGCAGATTTCTCCGGTCCGTTGGTCCGGCATGGCGCCGAACGCGGTCCGCCTGCTCTAATTTTTCGGGGCCACAGTCTAGGCTCAAGGCTATGGCTCTCAACGACTACGACGCACTCCTCGTCCTTTCCTTCGGTGGACCCGAAGGAAAGGACGAGGTTATTCCTTTTCTAGAGAATGTCACCCGTGGCCGCGGGATTCCGCGTGAGCGGCTCGCCAAGGTAGGGGAACACTACTTCCACTTCGGTGGTGTTAGCCCGATCAATGAACAGAACCGAGTGCTGATTGGCAACATCGAAAAGCAGTTGGAGGCTCGGGGGATTGAACTTCCGGTGTACTTCGGCAACCGGAACTGGCACCCCTTTGCGGAAGATACTGCGAAGCAGCTGGAGGCTGACGGGCATAAGCGCGTGCTGGTGTTCGTGACCTCGGCATGGGGTGGGTACTCGGCCTGCCGACAGTACGACGAAGACATCCAGAGGATCCGCGAAGTGACGCCGCAGCTTGAGTACACCAAGCTTTGGCAGTTCTACGCCCACCCGACGTTCGTGCGGCTTATGGCGAACGTGTTGCGTAGCGCCGTCGATGCAGCGCCGGCTGGTGCAAAAGTACTGTTCACTGCTCACAGTGTTCCGAATGCTGCGGATGATGTCTCAGGTGGCCCGGAGGATGCCAACCTGTACTCACGGCAGGTGCATGAGGCGGCCCGGCTGGTCGCTGCAGAGGCCGGCGTCGAAGAGTACGAGGTTGTCTGGCAGTCTCGCTCCGGCAATCCGGCAACGCCGTGGTTGGAGCCGGACATCGTAGATCGCACCGAGGAGCTTCATGATCAAGACGACACCTTTACACACTTGATCTGTGTGCCACTCGGCTTCATCACCGACCACATGGAGGTGATCTGGGACCTCGACACCGAGCTGCGACAGGCCTGCGAGGCACGCAACATCACGCTAGATCGCGTTGCGACGGTGGGGCTCGAGCCCGATTTCGCTGGCATGGTCGTCGATATCGCACGAGCTATCGCCGATTGTGACAAGCCTGAAACCTTGTCTAACGTTACTGTTCAGGGTTGTACCGTCAACGGCGCGCCGTGCAAGCCGCATTGCTGCGAGCCGTTGAAGCACCCGGGCCGACCGGGTAGCGCAAACTAATTCGCTAGATATTCGCGCCGGTAATCGATCACTGCGTCTGCGACCCCCGCCATGCGGGCGGTGCGGACGTGCCGCCACAGTGCAAACAGGTGAGGGTCGAAGGAGTGGTCGTCGAGGCGCTCCGTTACCGTCTCGATCGTCGCGGCAACACGGTCAGCCCTGGCAAAAAGCTTTGCCGCTCGCGCAGTCACCCCAGCCGGCAGCCCAGGGGTGTCGTAGAAATCAGCGAGCGTGCCGACGGTAAGCCGGGGATTTGGCAATTCCTTCGTGGTGCCACCAGCCGCCTCAATCAAAACGGCGGCTTCATCGGTTGCGCGCGACAGCAGTTGATCTGCCTCACCCGGAGTTAGCCAATCCGGTTCCGGCAGCCGCTCAGTTTCTTCAAACCAACGCCAGCGCACTTCCGCCCCCGAGTAGTCGGGGACAAGGATGTGGCTGATCCCATCTCCCCGGACAACCAACGCACCAGCCTGGGAGAGGGCGTCCATTGCGGGGGATCCAGCTCGGAGGCGCGGTGCCTGTCCTGGCCCCCACAGAATCAAGCGGATAACTGGATCCGGAGACTCAAGGTCGGCGGCGGCGCGGACGTCGCTAAGCAATTGCACCATGGGGGCGTCGCAATAGGTGTGGGTGCCGCCAAGGTCTGTTAACGCGTCGAGGGTGTCGTCCGTGGACTCGATGTTGTACAGCCATGCGGCAAGCCACACTGCAGTGTTTTGGAGAGGCGAGTAGACCTGAGCGCGCGTGTGCATCCAGTTGAGTCTAGCTAGGGGGATAGAATACGGAGCCACTATGGGAGATAGCCGGTATAGCGGAGATATTTTTCAAGGCCACGCGCGTAAGAGGAGGCCAACGTATCCAGAGATGCCTGCAGAGCCAGGCATCATCGTGGAGATCGTCGGCAACGACTTTGTCGGCGCAGTGGTTGGATTCGAGCGAACCTACGACGGCGACTTCGTCCGCCTGGAGGACCGCTATGGAACCCAGCGGCTGTTCAAAATGCTGCCGGGGGCATTCATGGTCGAAGGGCAGCGTGTCACCCTCACCCGATATGTTGCACCGCGTAACGACGAACCAAAGCGCTCCAACTCGGGCTCACGCAAGGTTGCTAACGTGCAGGCGAAGGTTGCAATGCCGTCACGCATCTGGGTGGAGGGCATCCACGATGCTGCGATCGTTGAGCAGGTGTGGGGGCACGACCTGCGTGTTGAGGGGGTTGTCGTCGAGTATCTGGAAGGGCTAGACAACCTGCAGATGCGTCTCGACGAGTTCCAGCCTGGACCGGACCGTCGCGTCGGTGTGCTCGCCGATCACCTCATTAGGGGGACTAAGGAGGCTCGGCTCGTCGAAAATGTAGGACCTCATGTGTTGGTGACGGGGCACCCCTACATCGATATCTGGGCTGCGGTGAAACCGAAGAGCGTCGGCATCGCCGCCTGGCCGGAGGTTCCGTACGGCGAAGACTGGAAGACGGGCGTGTGCCGTCGCTTGGGTTGGTCTGATCCAAAGGAAGGCTGGCGCCGCGTTTCATCGTCCGTGCGCACTTTCCGCGACTTGGATTCAACACTTATCGGTGCAGTTGAGAGACTGGTGGACTTCGTCACTAATCCCGAGCTCACGAAGGAAGATCTCACACACATGTAAGATTTGCGCCGTGGGAGCATTGATTTGGTTTATTGTCGCGGCAGGTTTCGCGCTACTCGAGCTTGGCGTGGGCGAATTGACGCTGCTCATGCTCGCTGCGGGTGCGTTGACAACATCGGGGGTCGCCTTATTCGACGTTCCACTTGCAGCTGAAGTCGCGGTGTTTATCGCTTCCTCGTTGCTGTTCTGGTTCTTCCTAAGGCCACGTCTGCGCAAGCGGATGGATAAGCCGCTGGTGCTCGATGAGACGCCACGCGCGCTCGTCGGAAGTCGTGCAGAGGTTGTCGAGGACATCGGCCCCGGGGGTGGGCAAGTGCGTTTCGACGGCAGCCTGTGGTCGGCACGCGCCCTGGATCCGGCAAAAACTATTCCTGCAGGTTCCCACGTGACCGTTTACGATATCGACGGACCCGTAGCCGTCGTTTGGAAGGAGTCCTAAATGGGTGGGTTAGTTACCTTCGCCGTCATACTTATTCTGTTTATCGCGCTGCTTACAGCGTCGATCAAACTGATTCCGCAGGGAGAAGCTGCGGTTATTGAGCGTCTGGGACGCTACACGCGCACTGCGTCCGGTGGGTTGACGTTCCTGGTGCCGTATATCGACCGCATCCGTGCGCGCGTAGACACGCGTGAGCGCGTGGTGTCGTTCCCGCCCCAGGCAGTAATTACCCAGGACAACCTGACCGTGGCGATTGACACGGTGGTGACGTTCCAGATCAACGAGCCTGCGAAGGCCATCTACGGCGTGGACAACTACCTCGTCGGTGTGGAGCAGATTTCGACGGCAACGCTGCGTGACGTCGTTGGTGGCATGACGCTTGAGGAGACGCTGACCTCTCGCGAAACCATTAACCGCCGCCTGCGCGGTGAGCTAGATGCTGCGACCGCAAAGTGGGGCCTGCGCATTAGCCGCGTGGAGCTCAAGGCGATTGATCCGCCACCGTCGATTCAGCAGTCCATGGAGATGCAGATGAAGGCGGACCGCGAAAAGCGCGCGATGATCCTCACCGCTGAAGGTAAGCGCGAGTCCGACATCAAAACCGCTGAGGGTGAAAAGCAGGCTCGCATTCTTTCTGCCGAGGGTGAGAAGCACGCAGCGATTCTCGCCGCTGAGGCTGAGCGTCAAGCAATGATGCTGCGCGCCGAAGGTGAGCGTGCCGCGAAGTACCTCGCTGCGCAGGGTGAGGCGCGTGCGATCCAAAAGGTGAACGCCGCGATTAAGTCCTCTGGAGTGACGCCGGAACTCCTGGCATACCAGTACCTGGACCAGTTGCCGAAGATTGCCAACAACGAGGCGGCCACGATGTGGATGATTCCGTCCCAGTTCGGCGATTCGTTGCAGCAGTTTGCCAAGGCGTTTGCCAACAAGGACGACGACGGAGTGTTCCGCTACGAGGCGGCACAGGTTGACGAGCGCGATCTTGAGATGGCCGATGAGGGCAATCCGGAGCGTTGGTTCGACACCTCGACCGACCCGGAGCTAGCCAAGGCGCTTGCAGAGGCCCGCGCGGTGGCGAACAAACACGTAGACGATCCAGATCCGACCCAACCTACCGCTGACACCGCTTCCAGCGACTCGGGGTTGCGAGAGATCAGTGCCCCTGCGAACGAGCCGACCGATTTCGGGTTCAATGACCAGGTGTCGAACCCGCTTAATCAGCCAGATCAGCAGCCCGAGTAATCAGGTTGAGGGCCAGTTGCCAGCCGGCTTGTTCGGCTGGCCATCCCGCTGCCTGGAGCCTCTGGCTGATTGCCTGCTTGGATATGCCGAGCTCGGCTGCTGCTTCATTCTGATTCAGCCCGCGGCGCACGAGCGAGGTCGCTTCTCGTCCCTCGAATGTCCGCTTGTGCAGCACGTGGGCTAGCAGGGCGAATGCGGCAGCGATATCCGCAGCCTCAGTAGTTGCGCCTTGCTTGTCGACGACCACACGCACCTGGCCCGCTTTCACCCCAACCGCCTTTGAGGCAGCTTTCAAGGCATCGCTGTTGCTTGCAGCGACCCCTAGGCCGATGGCCCAGTTGCCGTCGGAGAGCAGCGCCATGATCAGGTTTAACGAAGCCTCAGCGTCATCCACCAGGGTGCGGATATCTTCAACACCGAGCACTTCAAACGGGCTGATGCCTGGGAGAGTGCCAAGCGCCTCCGCGGAACGCTCGACGACGGCAGCACGCCCTTTTTCGCGGCCCCTGTATTTCGCATGCACGGCAATCATGGCTGCCAATACTACGCGGGTCTACCCGTGAGCCTTTACTTACGCGCCGGAAGTCGTGCGTCGAGAATCAACCCGCTAAGGCCAATCACTGCCAATACAGCCATCACTGCGATCACCACAGGGTTTGCCTCACCCGTGAGGGTGTCGCCAAAGATAGTGACCAACACGGTTCCTGGAAGTGAACCCGCAAACGTTGCGATGGCAAACGGCAACACCGGAACGCGCGTGAGCGCTGCTGCGTAGTTGAGGACGGAAAATGGAACGGCTGCAATGAGGCGCAGGCTGAAAATCGCGAGCCAGCCGCGTTCTTCGAGGCGCCGGTTGATCTGCTCAACAGCAGGATGTGTCAGCCGCGGTTCTACCCAATCCCGCAGCAGAGTGCGCACGATCAACAGTGAGATAACTGCGCTGACTGTCGTCGCGGTAATCGCGATCAAGATCCCTTGTACCGAACCGAAAAGAATGCCGGCAGAGACGGTCATCACGGTGCGCGGGATAGGGAATTGGGTAATCAAGATATAGAGCAGCCAGAACGCTACTGGGAACCAGGGGCCGAGTGTGTCAGCCCAGGTGCGAAGTGTGGAGAGTGGTGGGACGTCGAGAAACACCCAGCCCGCTATGAACACGACGATAAGCGCTGCGAGTACGAGCTTGTTGCGGGCGGAACCCGATATCTTGGGCATACGCACTCCTCGACCATGTCTGTAAATATAAATGTCCCGCTCCGCAGTTCTATTGACTGCTGAGCGGGACTTATCTGTGCCCGGAGGGGGACTTGAACCCCCACGTCCGTTAATAGGACACTAGCACCTCAAGCTAGCGCGTCTGCCATTCCGCCACCCGGGCTAGGGTGTTTGTTCAGCCTCTCGGCTGGGCACCTGCACTACTATAGGGTCGGTTCTTGCAGGTACCAAATCGCCAGCATAACGCGCAGATTCTGCTAAATTTTGCGGGGTGATAGCTCCACCGCGCAGAATGCTGACGTACCGCTGGTTCGTCCCACAAGTTCCGCCTGCTCATGACCCCGCCCGGCTCCACCCGGCGCGATGGGAGGAAGGTAACCGGGTCGTTCGGGACATGGTTTCCGCGTATCCGGGTGTGCTCGCACTGCATATTCTGAGCTACCTTTTTGGCTCCGGTATCGCAGCGTTCGTGCCGGTGGTGGTCGGCATGATCGTGGACGGTCTCCTTGGCGAAGAAACGTTTAACGCGTGGTGGCTGTTTGCGGTACTGGTGGGCATTTTTGTTTTGTCGTTCATTGGTGAGGCAACCGGCGACGGCCTTGCGGCAGCGTCGGTTGGCCGGGTTACCCACAACGCCCGGTTACACTTATCCTCCGGAGTGCTGCGCGATGGTGCAGGCGCGATGAGCCCGGGTACGGTGCTCAACACGATCGATGCAGACGCAAGCACGGTCGGACGGTACCGCGAACTGCTGTCGTTTCCGCTTATGGCGATCGGTTATGCCGCGGGTGCAGTGGTGGCGATGTGGTCTGTGTCCCCGTGGGTGGCACTTGCCATTCCGGTTAGCGCGATGATCATTGGGCTTTTTGCGGCGTGGACCGCAGGACCAGTGACACGGATCTCGTTGAAGCGTCGCGCTGCGGAAGCGGATGTCGCGGGCTTGGCCACGGATGTCTCTCAAGGCATTCGTGCTGTGAAGGGCCTTGGCGCGGGTGCATCTGTTGCACAACGTTTTGCAGTTGAGACGGCCAACGCCAGGACATTGATCTTGAAGCACCTGAAGGTTGAAGTCGGGCTGGGCTTTGTTCGTCTTGTGGTGGCTTGGCTGTGCAATCTGGCGATCGTGGCACTTGCTGCCTGGTTGACGCTTCGCGGAGAGATCACGCCTGGGCAGATGACATCGGTTGCGCTGCTAGTGCCGCCTGCGCTGAATATGGCGGGATTTGCCTTCGGTGACCTAGCTAGTGGGTGGGGCAGGGCGGTTGCCAGTGGCAAGCGCATCGTGGAGTTGCACCATGCAGCCGAAAAGGTGTCTGAGCCGCAGCCAACCTCCAACGCGATCCCCGGTCCAGGGCTGTGGATCCTCGCTCCGGATGAGCGATCGTTTGCGGTCGTTGAGGCATGGGCGGAGCGTGAGGGGGTGCTGTTCCCACCGCACACCGTCAACGTATTTGAGGGCACGATCGCGGATAACGTGAATCCGCGCGGTGATTTGCCGGCAGTCGTCGTCAAGCAGGCGCTCGCTGCGGCGCATTGCCAGGACATTCTGCGTCGCCTCGGAGGTGTCCGAGAGAACGGTGAATTGCCTGATGCGCCGCTGGGGGAGGCGGGGCTGAATTTGTCGGGCGGGCAGCGGCAACGTGTGGCACTTGCACGCGCACTCGCAGCGGATCCGGACGTGCTCATTTTGGACGACCCAACAACAGGGCTGGACTCTGTCACCCAAGCTGACGTCGTTGCGGCGGTTAAGACGCTACGCGCGGACAAAACAACCATAGTGATCACTGGAAATGCCGCGTGGCGCTCTGCAGGTAACGCATTGGAGGTGCAGTAAATGAAGCGTGAATACGAGCGCGTCGATGCCGTTGCCCCCGCTGGGGTGAAGGAGACCTTCGCGTACCTTGCGGAACTGCCGAACGCACTGGATCGTCGGTGGTGGGTAATGCTGTTGAGTATCCAGGCTGTGATCGTTGCTGTGAACACGACACAGTCGAACCTGTTTGGGCGCAGCGTTGACCCGTTGATCGGTGGCTCGATACCCGGGCTCGGCTCTGGCAGCAGTGCTTTTATTTGGGCCATCGCATTGGCAATGTTTTGCATGCTGATCGAGCTGTCCCTCCGTGGTCTGGGCAACTATGTGGTGGGCCAGAAGGTCGCCCGTGCGTCGATCGATCTGCGCCGTCGTTGCCTCGACGCTATCTTGCGCGCGCCTGTGCCGCGGGTGATGGAGTTGGGCACCGGCAACGTGATTACGCGCATGACGAAGGACATCGATGATGTGGTGCAAACGATCACCGCGATCGGATCCAGGGTCCTCACCACAGCCTTCGTGTTTCCGATTACCTTTCTCGGGCTTTTGCTTATCGACGTCCGCTTTGCCCTCATCCTCGTCATAGTCGGTATCTGCACGTACCCGTTCGCGCGTGCCGTTGTGCGTGCAATCCCTGCTGCGTCGAACGCAGTGAGTGTGGCGGAGGCTCGTAGAAACGCAGTGCTGCTTGATACGGTGCGTGGCCTGCCGACGCTTCGCGCGTTCGGACTAGAACGTTGGGCGCTTGGGCGCATGCGTCGCACCTCCTGGGGTGCGGTGGAGGCGACGATGGATCGTGTGCCCTGGTTCATTCGTCTCATGGGCATCGGACAGTTCGCCTTCGCAGCATGGGTGCTGCTCACTCTTGGTGTGGGTGCCTGGTTGGTGTCTACAGGCGCTGTGACACCTGGGGAGGCCAGCGCTGCTGTGTTCATGGTGATCCGTGCTGAGGTCGTCGTGTTTAATGCGCTGTTTTTCATCGGAGAGCTCCAAAGCGCCGCCACGTCTGTTGGGCGCGCGGTGAGTTTGGCCAAACTGGCGGACGGCCGAGCGGCCACCGTGGTACCTGATGACCTCGATGCCCCTGAAGACGTTGAGATCAACCACGTGTCCTTTGCCTACCCCGGCGGAGCTAACGTTCTTGAGGACCTCTCGGTGACGCTCGCAGCGGGCACGACGACGGCGCTCGTCGGCACTTCTGGCGCGGGCAAATCCACGCTGGCAGCGCTTATCGCAGGCTTGGTGGAGCCGACTTCGGGGAGCATCCGAGTTGGTGGGGTAGATACCTCCCAAGTCAGCGACGTCTGGACTGCGAAGAACGTCACCCTGCTCACCCAGGACGTGCATATCTTCGCGGGCACGCTGCGCGAAGACCTGTCTATGGCTGCTCCGGAAAGTGACGACACTGTTTTGCTCAAGGCGCTCGCCAGTGTCGGGTTGGATCCGAACAGCACGCAGTTTGCCCGACTCTTCCCCAATGGGCTCGACACCGCTGTGGGAGCAGGCGCAGATGACCTCCCACCCGAGGTGAAGCAACAGGTCGCGCTCGCGCGTGTGGCGTTGGCAGGTCCGAAGATCCTCATCCTGGACGAAGCGACAGCAGAGGCGGGCAGTGATGCCACAAACACGCTCGAAGATGCTGCTGCAAGGATTACTGAAGGCACGACGGCGTTGGTTGTCGCGCATCGCCTCGATCAAGCTGCAACCGCTGATCGCATCCTGGTAATGGAAGCAGGACGCATTATCGAAGACGGCACCCATGCCGAGCTTCTTACTGCCGGTGGGAGATACGCACAACTCTTTGAGGCGTGGAGTGGCGAGGGTCACTGATTTTCGGGTAGGAATGGGTCTATGACTGCTTCCTATGTTTCAGACCGTTTCCCCGGCCCCGACCCATATGAGCCCCTGGCGGACGTGCCTTCGTTCACGGTGACCTCGGATGACATTGTTGACGGCGAGCGTCTCAACGACACACTTGCCGGCGATAACGCCACCAGCCCGCAGCTTGCGTGGGAAGGTGCGCCTGAGGGGACGAAGACCTACGCAGTGACGTGCTTCGACCCGGACGCACCAACCGCGTCAGGTTTTTGGCACTGGTCCGCGTTCAACATCCCGGCAGATATCACCGAGCTGCCTGCTGGCGCAGGCGCCAAGGAGGACCTGGGCGTCGGCGCGGTTGTGCTCACCGGTGATTCCGGAGTTAAAGGGTTCTACGGCGCAAACCCGCCGGCAGGCCACGGGCCGCACCGCTACCTGTTCGTAGTCCACGCGGTGGACACGGAATTGCCGGCAGATCAGATCGCGAACCCAACGCAGCTCGGGTTCCACCTGAACTTCCACTCGTTGGGCCGGGCAATCATCTGGGGTTGGTACGAGAACCAGTAGTATTCGGCGAATGGTACCTGTGCAGCTTCGCGTCGGCGGTGCCTTTTTAGGTCTTGCCGCCGCACTCGTCCTCTATGCAGTCGTCGGATTTACCCGTGGTGATGAGGGGTTTGTGATCACCCCTCAGGTGCTCACGGTGCTTGTGGCTGTCGCTCTCGTCGGTGCGTTTGCGACCACGAACAAAGAGCAGCAAGGCTCGCGCACGCAGGTTATCGCCCTTTTCATCGCGATCGTCTTGATCGGCCTTGGGGTAATTCTGCCGAACACCGCATTATTCACGACGACGCCGGTGTGGCTTGTCGCTTGGGCTATCGCCGCGGGCTTCTGCGCCGTGATTCTACGGCGCAGCGTGCAACCGAAGGCCTAGAGCGCTTTCCACTCAAGCCCACTGCCCACGGCCTGCTCAATAGAGTTCAGACCGTGGGCCTTAATCTGTGCAGCAATGCCCCGGTGGATATCCCGGATCCAACCCGGGCCGCCGTAGATGAATGGCGTGTAGCCCTGCAACAGATTGGCACCTGAAGTGATGCGTTCCCACGCCTGTTGGGGTGTGGAGATACCGCCAACACTGATGATCGCCAATTGGCCGCCGATGCGGTCGTAGAGGCGCTTGAGCACCTCGAGTGAGCGTGCCGCAACAGGTGCACCAGAGATGCCACCCGCACCCATGGCTGCAACCTCGTCTGCATTGGTGTGCAGCCCGTCGCGGGAGATCGTGGTGTTGGTCGCCACGATGCCGTCGAGTCCAAGTTCGGCAGCGAGGTCTGCAACAGCGTCGATGTCCTCGTCCGAAAGATCTGGCGCGATCTTGACCAGCACCGGGGTGGTGGTCGACTCTTTCACCACGGAAAGGATGGGGCGAAGCTCCTCCACCGCCTGCAGGTCGCGAAGACCCGGCGTGTTCGGGGAGGACACGTTGACCACGAGATAGTCGGCCAGCGGGCCAAGGGCGGTAGCGGTTGCGCGGTAGTCGGCGACAGCGTCTTCGGCGGTCTTGTTCTTGCCGATGTTAATCCCGACGATGTCGTCGGACTTCCTGCTGCGCAGGTTATCTGCGACAACGAGTGCACCCTTGTTGTTGAACCCCATACGGTTCAAAATTGCCTTGTCCGCGGGAAGGCGGAACAGGCGTGGGGCGGGATTACCCGGCTGCGGCTTCGGAGTCACCGTGCCCATCTCTGCGTAGCCGAAGCCAACGGCGCCCCAGGCGTCGATAGCTTCAGCGTTTTTATCAAACCCAGCCGCAAGTCCGAGCGGGGCAGGGAAGTCAACGCCGAACACTGTCTGGCGCAGCACGGGGTCGTGGACGCGTACAACCTTCTCGAGTGCGCGGTTGATGGGACTCGCGGCATCCAGCACACGCAGGCCACCGCTGATGATGCCGTGGATGCGCTCCGGCGGGATGCGGAACATCAGTTGCAGGGCGCGGTCGTAAAGACTCATGTTGGTCTCCTAGTTAATCTGCTCGTCGGGTGCGACGATTTGGATGCCATCGCCGGTGGCGGATGCGAGGACGACGGTGCCGTCGTCAAGCGAAATGATGCTCTGAGCGTTCGCGACAGTGGCGAAACTCTTCTTTTCGATCGGCACACCCTGGGAGATGTCGTATCCGGTTGCGGTGTTTTCAGCCAAGGAACTTACCCATGCAAGGCGTTGCGACGAATCCCACGCGACGTCCCACGGGCCTTCCGGCACAGGTGCGCTCTGCTGGAGACGAATGATGTCGTCGGTGGTGTAGACGTGGATCTGGTTGCCAGTCGAATCGGCGGCGAGCACAAGCCCGTGCTCGCCTGCGGCAACCTTGCCCACGCCAAGGCCAACGCGCAGCGTGCCACCCTGGCGGGAGCCCTGCCAGTCGATATCCTGGATGGTGGTGTCGAAGCTGCTGATGCGAACTACCGCGTCATCTTGGCCGTCAAGGGCGACCGCCTGCAGCTGGTCGGTCTCGCGGGCAACATCGATCGTGTCCGACAGTTCCCCGTCCTTAAACACCCACACTTTGCGCTCCGTATCGCTTGCAGCGAGCACTTCACCGCTGGAAACAACAGTCGCCGAAGTCACCGGAAGGTCGGTGCTAATAGTTTGCGCGGCTTGGCCGAAGACGTTGACAGCCCCATCACACGCCACTGCGAACGACCCATCGCTGGCAGATACATCCCCGCACGACGCGTCGAGTGGATGCTCTTCAGCCTTGCCGTTGGCAATGTCGTCGATCGACCCAATCAGTAGAGCGTTTTCTGTGCGCACCCCGACAACACCGTTTGTCGTGTCGAGGTCGCGCACAGCCTCAAACTGCACTACACGCCCAGCCGGGTTCTCGCTCGCAGGGGACTGGGCAGGTTCGGCGCTGCCCATGTTGGCTGCGGCGTCGCCACCCGCCTCCTCGATTTTTGCGTTCGGGGTGGCGCTGCATGCTGCCAGCGCGAGCGGTAACACCGCGCTAAGGCAGAGTGCGGCAGTAAAACGGGAAGCAGTACGTCGAACAATCACGCACGTAAGCCTAGCAATCAGCCTGCTGCGTTCAGTGATCAAGCGCGGTGCGGAGTAGGGTGTGCAGCCATGATGTCGTGGCTACAGGTGATCGTCCTCTCCATCGTGCAGGGCTTGACGGAGTTTCTCCCGGTGTCCTCGTCGGGTCACCTCCGTATCGTCTCAGAGTTGTTTTGGGGGGAGGACGCTGGCGCAAGTTTTACCGCTGTGATCCAGCTCGGTACCGAGCTTGCCGTACTTGTGTACTTTGCCAAGGACATTTGGCGGATTCTCACCGCGTGGTTCGCTGGACTGTTCGACAAGGCCAAGCGAGGGTTTGATTACCGCATGGGCTGGATGGTCATCGCCGGCACGATCCCAGTCGGGTTGGCAGGTGTGTTGCTGAAGGACCTGATTCGCGAAAACTTCCGCAACTTGTGGATCACCGCGACCGTGCTCATTTTGTTCTCTCTGGTGTTCATTCTTGCGGAACGCCGCGGCAAGAAGTCTCGTGGGTTTGAGGAGCTGACTATGAAGGACGCCGTTCTCATGGGCCTGTGGCAGTGCCTAGCGCTGATTCCTGGTGTGTCGCGCTCCGGCGGAACGATCTCGGGTGGTTTGTTCCTCAACCTCGACCGCGAGGTTGCTACCCGGTTTAGCTTCCTTCTGGCTATCCCCGCGGTACTCGCGTCTGGTCTGTTCTCCTTGCCCGATGCGTTTGACCCGCAAGCGGGACAGGCTGCCTCCGGAATGCAGCTGCTTGTCGGCTCCGGAATTGGCTTTATCGTCGGTTACATCTCCATCGCGTGGTTGCTGAAGTTCGTTTCTAACCACTCGTTTGCCTGGTTCGCTGCCTACCGCATCCCACTCGGTGTCATTGTGATGATTCTGCTTGGTACTGGTGTCATGCAGCCTGTGTAGGGTTGGGCGCATGCAAGCTTGGCCGAACCCAATTGTTCCTAACGTTGCCGGCACTTCGGTGCCACTGAAGCTCTACGACACCGCTGATCAGCAGGTGAAACCTGTGGATACCACGCCGGATGCGAAGGGCGAAGTGGGGTTGTATGTCTGCGGTATCACTCCATACGACTCGACCCACCTGGGACACGCTGCCACCTATCTCACATTCGACCTTGTGCAGCGTCAGCTGATCGCTAACGGTCACAAGGTGCACTATGTACAGAACATCACCGATGTTGATGACCCTCTGTTCGAGCGCGCCGAGCGTGACGGTGTGGATTGGCGCGAACTCGGCTCAAGCCAGATCGATCTGTTCCGCAGTGACATGGAGATTCTCTCCGTCATCCCGCCGCGCGATTACATCGGCGCGATGGAGTCTGTCGATGAGGTCATCGAGATGGTGCAGAAGCTTCTCGACGAAGGCGTGGCCTACACACTCGACCAGGGCGATGTGTATGCCTCGATCGATGCAACCGAGCAGTTTGGCTACGAGTCGAACCTCGACCGAGCAACGATGGAGGAGTACTTCGCTGAACGCGGTGGCGACCCGGAGCGTGAAGGCAAGCGCGACAAGCTTGACGCGCTGATCTGGCGTGGTCACCGTGAGGGCGAGCCAGCCTGGGACTCGCCGTTCGGCCTAGGTCGTCCGGGATGGCACGTAGAGTGCTCCGCGATTGCGACGAACCGCTTAGGAGCAAGTTTCGCGATCCAAGGTGGTGGTTCGGACCTGGCGTTTCCACACCACGAGTTCTCGGCCGCGCACGCAGAGGCCGCGCTGCACGTGGACCGGATGGCCGGCCACTATGTGCACGCGGGCATGATCGCACTTGATGGTGTGAAGATGTCGAAGTCACTAGGTAACCTCGTCTTTGTTCACAAGCTCACCGAGCAAGGCCACGAGGCTTCCGCGATCCGGCTGGCGGTGTTTTCCCAGCACTACCGGGAAGACCGTGATTTCTCCGACGCGATTCTTCACACCGCTGAGGAGCGACTCGACCGGTGGCGTGAGGCCCTGGCGAACGAGGTGTCTGAAGACGAGGCGCTCGGTGTCGTCGATAAGTTGCGCGCTGCGCTGGCAGACGACCTTGACACGCCCACAGCTCTTCGTGTGGTCGATGGAGCACGAGGCGACTGCGACGGTGTGATTGCGACAGCACTTGAGGGGCTACTCGGTGTGCATCTCTAGGCCTCATCCAGCACAATGGTGGTCATGAGCGCAGCAGCACACACGATTCGTGCCCAGTTCCAGCCTGAAGTCGACGAGTTTATCGATGACCTGACGATGTTCGCCTCAGGCTCCTACCTTTCTGAGGAAGACAAGGAGTTGTGGGACGAGCCATTCGACCCGTCCGTGTTGCCCGAGTTGCGGAAAATGCTTGAGCAGTACCTCGACGAGGTCGACGCACTCGGTTCCCAGCCAGAGGACCAGCAACTGGTGGGGCTAGTTGGACCGTTCTACGAGCGCTTGGAGGCATTCAATGTCCGTCATGCGGACGCGGTGCTTGAGCCAGAAGAAAAGGCAGATATTGAGACGCTCGTGATTCGGGTGTGCACCGCGGCGGGCGCGACCGATGAGGCGCTAGAAGCGCTGCCGGAATTTGAGTAGGCAGCGTCCGGCGGCCGTCTTCTGGGATATGGACGGCACGCTGATAGACACAGAGCCGCTCTGGGGACAGGCGACCTACGAGTTAGGGGAGTTGCTTGGTCGGCCACTGACCCCAGAGGTTCGCGAGCGCACCATTGGCGGGAGTTTCCCGAACACGCTTCGCATTGTGGCGCAGTGGGCGGGGCACACACTGACTGACGGCGACGAACAGCGATATAAAGATTGGATGTTCGGTCGAATGGCTGAACTGTTTTCTGCAGGTATCGAATGCAACCCAGGGATTCTTGAAGTGCTGCAGTCGCTGAAGGAAGACCACAGGCCTATGTTCGTGACGACGAATACAGAACGCGTCCTGGCAGATCCGTGCATTGATGCGATTGGGCGTGCGTTCTTCACCGGCACCATTACTGGCGACGAAGTGATCCACCCGAAACCTGCCCCCGACATGTACCTCGAAGCAGCCCGGCGCGTCGGCGCCGCTCCGCAAGACTGTCTCGTGGTCGAGGACTCGTTCAGTGGCATGTCAGCTGCGGCTGCAGCGGGATGTGCAGTGTTGGGGCTCGCGAATCATGTACCTGCCGGTGTGTATCGGTTTGATCCCCACCTGTTTGTGGGGGCCAGTGCCGACGACGTTTACCGCTGGTTTGCTGCAGCCTGCGGGGCGTAGGTGTCACGCGCACAATCGTCGAGAGGCTTCGCTTTGCTACGTATAGTGGTGTGCCATGAGCACTCGTATTGAAGAAGACCTGCTTGGCAAGGCTGAAGTCCCCGCTGATGTGTACTACGGAGTGCATACGCAGCGAGCAGTAGACAACTTCAAGTTGTCGGCCAGCACCCTGAACGATTTGCCGGAGTTCATCCGTGGCATGGCCCAAGTGAAGAAGGCTACCGCTATTGCGAACCGTCGCCTGCATGTGTTGCCGCGCGAGAAAGCCGAAGCAATTGCGTGGGCCTGCGACCAGATTCTGGAAGAGGGACGCTGCATGGATCAGTTCCCGATCGACCTGTTCCAGGGTGGCGCGGGTACCTCGGCAAACATGAACACGAACGAGGTGGTGGCTAACCTCGCACTGGAATACGTTGGTGCTGAGAAGGGCTCCTACGACATCATCAATCCGAACGATGATGTGAATATGTCCCAGTCCACCAACGATGCGTACCCGACTGGTCTGCGTCTCGGTGTGTACTACGCGGTGCAGGGCTTGCTTGAGGAGCTCGACGAGCTGCAGAAGGCACTGCGCGCGAAAGGCGACGAGTTTTCCGACATCATCAAAATGGGTCGTACTCAGTTGCAGGACGCGGTTCCGATGACGCTGGGTCAGGAATTCACTGCGTTTGGCGCAAACCTCAATGAAGAGCAGCGCACCATCAGCAACGCTGCGACGTCCCTGCTGGAAGTCAACCTTGGCGCAACCGCAATCGGTACGGGAATTAACACTCCGAACGGCTACAAAGATCAGGTTGTCACGGCACTTCGCGAGGTCACCGGCCTGGACATCCAGGCCTCTCCGGATCTGATCGAAGCCACTTCGGATACCGGCGACTACGTCATGATGCACGGCGCTATCAAGCGTGCGGCAATGAAGCTCTCCAAAATGTGTAACGACCTGCGTCTGCTGTCGTCCGGTCCTCGCGCTGGTCTGAACGAGATCAACCTTCCGGAGCGCCAGGCTGGTTCCTCGATCATGCCGGCCAAGGTCAACCCGGTTATCCCGGAGGTTGTTAACCAGGTGTGCTTCAAGGTCTTCGGCAACGACGTGACGGTCTCCATGGCTGCTGAGGCAGGTCAGCTCCAGCTCAACGTCATGGAGCCGGTCATTGCTCAGTCCTTGTTTGAGTCGATCCGTCTGCTGGCCAATGCGGCACGTACGCTGCGCGAGAAGTGCGTTGTGGGCATCACTGCGAACAAGGACGTGTGCGAGGCTTACGTGACTAACTCGATCGGCATCGTCACCTATCTCAACCCGGTGATTGGTCACCATAACGGTGACATCATTGGCCGTGAGGCTGCTTCCACCGGTAAGAGTGTCTATGACCTGGTGCTGGAGAAGGGCCTTATTGAGGAAGAGGATTTGAAGCGGTTGCTGAGCAAGGAAAACCTCATGCACCCGGAATTCCGCGGCAAGCTCTACGTTGATGAGGACGACGCTAATTAGGTTTTAAAACCGCATTTCCTTCCGTGTCAGCGGTGAACCGGGGCAGGGTGGTAGCCAATCTCACACCTGCCCCGTTTCCTTTTGGTGTGATCAATACGGGATAATGGCGGAAGTTCTTACTAACCCGTAATGAAGGAGCGCACACCATGTTGGTTGCCCTGCACACCCTCATTCTTTTCGGGGCAATCGTGTTGGGTGCACGCATTGGCTCGATCGCGATCGGTTTCGCCGGGGGATTGGGGGTGCTGCTTCTCGGCGCAACCGGTATGCCGGTCACCGCAGATGCAATTCCGTTTGATGTCATCGGCATCATCATGTGCGTTATCGCAGCCATCTCTGCAATGCAGCTCGCCGGTGGCATGCAATACCTTGTGGATCTTGCGGAGCGACTCTTACGCAGAAACCCGAAGCGCATTACGGTTTACGCCCCGATGGTGACGTGGTTGATGACAGTCTTCGCTGGAACTGGACATACGGCATTTTCCACGATGCCGGTCATCACAGAGGTGGCGAAGGAAGGAAACGTTCGTCCTTCGCGTCCGCTGTCAGCGGCCGTGATCGCTTCGCAGATGGCGATCGTCGCTTCACCAATCTCTGCAGCAGTTGTGTTCATGGCGTCAGCGCTGGAACCACTTGGGGTGGGGTATCTCCAGATTCTTGCGGTGATGCTTCCCGCGACGTTCCTGGCAATTTTCCCGACGGCGTGGGTTGCCAATCATATGGGCAGTGAGCTTGACGACGACCCCGTGTACCGCAAACGCAAGGCCGCTGGGCTCGTCGCAACGCATCAAGGTCACGATGATTACGTTCCCGCACCAGGTGCGAAGCGTTCGGTCGCTATCTTTCTGGCTGCGATCGTCATTGTGATGGTCTATGCAACGCTGATTTCGGATCAGATTGGCCTGATTGCGGAGCCAACAGTGCCACGTAACGAGGCAATCATGGCCATCATGCTCAGTGCCGCTGTCGTCATCATTATGAGCACCCGCGCTGCTGCCGCGGAGATTCTGAACACCCAAGTCTTTCGATCCGGCATGTCCGCATGTGTCTGCGTTCTCGGCGTGGCGTGGCTGGGTACGACGTATATCAACTACTACATCGACGACATCCAAAACATCGCCGGTAACGTGCTGACCTCAAAACCTTGGCTGCTCGCGGTCGTGCTCTTTATCGCCGCATCACTGTTGTATTCACAAGCCGCAACAGCGAAAGCGCTCATCCCCGCCGCGCTGGCAATCGGGGTGAGTCCACTCACGGCACTTGCCGCTTTCCCGGCGGTCTCCGCACTATTCGTCCTGCCCACGTACCCAACGCTGCTTGCGGCGGTGGAGATGGACGACACCGGTTCGACCCGCATTGGCAAGTACGTGTTTGACCATCCATTCCTCGTCCCCGGAGTGGTCTGCATTTTAGTCAGCGTAATCCTGGGATACCTCATCGGTGCAGCGGTAGTGTGAGATGCATGACTGCACAACCGTTGACTGACGTCGAAATCGCTCAAGCACACGAACTCGAACCCATCACCGACATTGCCGCTCGCGCCGGCGTGGATGAGGATGCGCTCATCCCGTACGGCAAGTACATGGCCAAGGTGGACATCAACAAGACCCCGAAGGACAAGCCGGGCAAGCTCGTTCTGGTGACCGGTGTGTCCCCAACCCCGGCTGGTGAGGGCAAGTCCACCATGTTGATCGGCTTGACCGACGCATTGGCAAACCTTGGACACAAGGCGATGGTGGCGCTTCGCGAGCCTTCGCTCGGCCCGGTCATGGGCGTCAAGGGTGGTGCAGCAGGTGGCGGCTACTCCCAGGTCGTTCCGATGGAGCAGATCAACCTGCACTTCACCGGCGACTTCCACGCCATCACCAGCGCCAACAACACCCTGGCTGCGCTGATCGACAACCACATCCATCAGGGCAATGAGCTCAACATCGACCCGCGTCGCGTGACCTGGCAGCGTTGCGTGGACGTGAACGACCGCGTGCTGCGCAACGTCATCACTGGCCTCGGAGGCCCGACCTCGGGCGTTCCGGCAGAGACCGGCTTCACCATCACGGCTGCGTCCGAGATTATGGCGATCCTTGGCCTGGCCACGGACCTGGAGGATCTGAAGCGTCGCCTCGCGGCGATCACCATCGGTCTGACGTACGACGGCAAGCCGGTCACTGCCGGTGAGATCGGGGCACAGGGCGCGATGGCCGCTCTGCTCAAGGACGCCGTGAACCCGAACCTGGTGCAGACGCTCGGCGGCACCCCCGCCTTTATCCACGGTGGTCCGTTTGCCAACATCGCACACGGCTGCAACACGCTCATCGCAACCCGCACGGCACTCGACTACGCCGATATTGTGCTCACGGAGGCCGGCTTCGGTTCTGACCTGGGTGCGGAGAAATTCTTCGATATCAAGGCTCGCTACGGCGATTTGGATGTCGCAGGTGCGGTGATCGTCGCTACGATCCGCTCGATCAAGCACCACGCCGGCATTGCCAAGGAAGACCTCAAGGCCGAAAACGTCGATGCGCTTGCAGAGGGCATCGTGAACCTGGAGCGCCACGTAGAAAACGTGCGCAAGTTCGGCGTCACCCCGGTGGTTGCGCTCAACCGCTTTGTCACCGATACCGACGCCGAGCTCGATTTCGTGCGTAACTGGGCAGAGTCCAAGGGCATTGCGCTTGCCGACGCCAACGTGTGGGCCGAGGGCGGCGCCGGCGCCACCAAGCTCGCTGAAACCCTGCTGGCGAACCTCACTGAGGGCGAATCACACCCGCTGTACGACCCGGCTGAGGGCGTGGAGAAGTCTATCGAAACCATCGCCAAGGAGATCTACCGCGCAGGCGAGGTGCAGTACTCCGCTGCAGCTCTGAAGGACCTAAAGACGTTGAAGGACAACGGCTTTGACAACCTGCCGGTCTGCGTGTCCAAGACGCAGTACTCCTTCTCCGACGACCCGACGGAGCTCGGTGCGCCAGAGGGCCACACCCTGCACGTACGCAACCTCATCCCGCGCACTGGCGCAGGCTTCGTCCTCGCGCTGACCGGTGATGTGATGACTATGCCGGGCTTGCCGAAGAAGCCGGCAGCCAACAACATCGACGTTGACGAGAACGGCGTGGTCAGCGGACTGTTCTAGTCCGTTTCCGGTCCCGGCTCCTCCTCTGCGCGGGAGCCAGGCCAACCGGGATACTCGGGTGGTGTGCCGCCAAAGACTGGACACAGTGATTGGAAGGCGCACCACCCGCAAAGCTTTGACTGCTGTGGACGGAACGAGCCGGCTTTGCCGTCGGCTTCGATCTTCCACCACAACTCCGCCAGGTCGCGCTCGAAGTACTCCAGCTCCTCGCGCGAAGGCGTGAGGATCATCGAGTCCATCACCTTCAGGTACATCAGTTTCAGCTGGGTCGGCACAACGCCGAAGAGCCGCCAGTACACCAGCGCATAAAACCGCATCTGGAACTGTGCGTCCTGGGAGTAGCGGGGCAGTGGCTTCTTGCCGGTCTTGTAGTCGACAACACGCACCTCGCCGGTCTGCGCGATGTCCACCCGGTCGATGAACCCGCGCACGGGAACCCCGTTAGGCAACGTGAAGTCAACTGGCATTTCTTGCGCGTGCGCGTCGAACCCGAGCGGGTTTTCCATGGTGAAGTAGCCACGCAGGAGCGTGCGGGCATCCACGAGCAGCTGGTAGTCGTCTTCGACGGGTTCGGCGCAGGTGGGGTCGTCGATACGCATTTGCTCCCACGTCGGCTTGAGCCGCTTCACGGCGGCGGGGTAGGTGCGCTCCTCGCGGGGCCAGGAAAACATCTCTTCCAGCACGGCGTGTACGAGCGTGCCTTTCACCTGCGCTTCCGTGGATGGTTCCGGCAGGCGGTCGATCGCGCGGAACCTGTATTGCAGCGGGCAGCGCTTGTAATCGGACGCGCGGGAGGGGGACAGGGCGAGTGGTCGTGGCGTATTGCTAGGAGTCATGGTGCCCAACATCTTAGAGTGGGGGTATGACACAGCCGTTCATCGATTTCATCAGCCAGAGTCCATCCGCTTATCACGCGGCGGAAAACGTCGCCACAAGCCTCGAGGCAGCAGGGTTTACTCGCCGGGCAGTGCTTGACGACGACGCCACACGCCCCGGCGGCCACCTCATCATCAGCGATGGCGCCGTGATTGCGTGGTGGGTCCCGGACAACCCCAACCCGCGGTTCCGTGTTGTCGGCTCGCACACGGACTCACCTGGCTTGATGGCCAAGCCGGACCCGGATGTGGTGCGCGAAGGCTTCCGCCAGGTTGCCGTCGAGGTCTACGGCGGGCCGATTCTGGCGAGCTGGTTTGATCGTGACCTCACCTTTGCGGGGCGAGTAGTGACCACCGACCGCAAGGAACACCTGGTGAACACGGGTGCGGTTGCGCGCGTTCCCAACTTGGCTATCCACCTCTACCGGGGTGACATGCCAGAGATCGACCGCCAGGTGCATACTCAGCCGATTCTGGGTGTGGACCGACCGTTGCTCGAGTTGGCGGCGGAGTCGGCGGGCATTGCTGCAGACGAGATCGTCGCGCACGAACTCATCACCGCAGACGCACAGCGCGGCGAGGTCATCGGTGATCTTCTGGCCGCTGGTCGCCTGGATAACCTGACCAGTGTGTGGGCGTCGCTCGAAGCGATGCTCGCAGCCAAGGACGACGCCCAGGACATCCTGGTGCTTGCGGCGTTTAACCATGAGGAGGTGGGCTCTGCATCCACCGCCGGAGCCGGCGGCCCAATGCTGGAGCGCGTCCTGACCAAGGTTGCGGCGGCATTCGGCGATCCGTCTGAAATCATCGCGAACTCCATCCAGGTTTCCGCCGACGCGGCACACGCGGTGCACCCGAACTATCCGGGCAAGCACGATCCGACGCACCACCCGCTGATCAACAAGGGCCCCGTGCTGAAGATCAACGCCAACCAGCGCTACGCGTCCAATGCCGCCACGGAGGCCGAGTGGATCCTGGCGTGCCGCGCAGCCGGGGTTCCGCACCAGACCTTCGTGGGCAATAACGCGGTGCCGTGCGGGTCAACGATTGGCCCGATTTCCTCGACACGTCTGGGCCTTCCCACCGTTGATGTGGGTGTGCCACTGTTGTCCATGCACTCCGCACGCGAGCTGTGCGGAGTGGACGACATGGACTACTTCGTTCGCGCACTGTCGGCTTTTTACACCGGCGCGCAGTAAGGCATACTTACCGGCATGTATTCGGGACCGTTCCAGCCAGGCGACAAGGTGCAGCTCACTGACGCGAAGCGCCGCCACTTCACCATCGAGCTCAAGGAGGGTGGCCAGTTCCACTCCCACAAGGGCATCGTCAGTCACGACGACATCATCGGTGCCGACGAGGGCACGGTGGTCAAGTCCACGCTGGGCTCGGACTACCTCTGCTTCCGCCACCTCCTGGTGGATCACGTCCTGTCCATGCCGCGCGGCGCTGCGGTGATCTACCCGAAGGATGCGGCCCAGATCCTCGTCGAGGGCGACATCTTCATGGGCGCACGCGTGTTGGAGGCGGGTGCCGGCTCCGGCGCGTTGACCATGTCGCTGCTGCGCGCGGTCGGACCCGAGGGGCACGTGTACTCCTACGAGATTCGCGACGACCACCTGGCGTTTGCCCGCGACAATGTCGCTGAATACTTCGGCGGCGAACCGGACTGGTGGACGCCTCGCCTCGGCGACTTCGGCGAGGTCACCCCGGAAGACCTCGACGGCCAGGTCGACCGCGTCATCTTGGACATGGTCGAGCCCTGGCACTTCATCGACACCGTGAAGAACGTGCTCATCCCTGGTGGCGTGTTCATGACGTACGTGGCCACCGTGCCACAGCTGATGAACATCATGGAGGCCATCCGCGAGGCGAAGTGCTTCACCGAGCCACGCGCCTGGGAAACCCTGCTGCGCGAGTGGAAGGTCGACGGCCTGGCCACCCGCCCTGAACACCGTATGAACGCGCACACCGCGTTCCTTGTATGGACCCGCAGGCTTGCTGATGGTGTGACGCCGCCGCGCCCGCAGCGTAAGGCTCGTCGATAAGCACTTGCGCCTTAGCGACGATAGGTAGGCTCGGATCCATGGTTGGACACATTGAAGACGATGCTTTCGGGCCCGAACTGCGCAACCTCAAACGCGAGAATCAAGATCTGGGGGCGCGCAACAAGCGGCTTGCGGAGCTCTTGAAGTCCAGCCGCGACAAGCTCAACGACCTTTACGTCAAGGTCGAGGAACTCGGCGAGCCGGCGTCCACCTACGGCATCTACCTCGCCCCTGGCACTCGCGATGGGGAAGCGGAGGTGCACACGTCCGGTCGGCGGATGCGTCTGAAGATCTCACCGCTGGTCGAGCCGCAAGCTCTCGTGCCGGGCACGCTTGTGCGCCTCGGCGAGGGAACCGTTGTGGTGGAGGCCTGCGGGTTTACCCCAACGGGCCAGATTGCCACGATGGTGGAACGCATCGGCACAGATCGTGCCGTGGTGGCCGACCAGCAGGGCGCGGAGTCGCTGGTCATGCTCGCCGAGCCGCTACTCAAAACCACGCGCGCAGGCGATACGGTGCTGGTGAATTCGTCCGCCGGTTACGCGTTTGAACGCATCGAGAAAACCGAGGTCAACCAACTCTCGCTCGAAGAGATCCCGGATGTGACCTACGAAGACATCGGCGGGCTGTCGTCCCAGATTGAGACGATCCAAGACTCCGTCGAGCTGCCGTTTTCACACCCCGAGCTCTACGCCGCATACGACCTCACCCCGCCGAAGGGCCTGCTGCTCTACGGCCCTCCGGGTTGCGGTAAGACGCTCATTGCAAAGGCGGTGGCGAACTCGTTGTCGCAGCGCATTGGAGACGGGGGGCAGGCGCACTTCATCAACGTCAAAGGCCCCGAGCTGCTGAACAAGTTCGTCGGGGAGACCGAACGCCGCATCCGCCTGATCTTCGAGCGCGCCCGCGAGCTCGCCTCCGAGGGCAACCCGGTCATCGTCTTTTTCGACGAGATGGAATCCATCTTCCGCACCCGCGGATCGGGTGTCTCCTCTGACATGGAGACCACCGTGGTACCGCAGCTGCTTACTGAGATCGACGGCGTGGAGGACATCGCCAACGTCATCGTCATCGGCGCGACCAACCGTGAGGAACTCATCGACCCGGCAATCTTGCGCCCGGGCCGCCTCGACATCAAGGTCCGCGTGTCGCGGCCCAACAAGGAGGAGTCGAAGGACATCCTCGCCCGCTACCTCACCGACGCGATCCCCCTTGCTGCTCCTCGCGAAGAACTTATCGACGCAGCTGCTGCCGCCATGTTCGCCCCGCGCCCCTTCGTGCGCCTCGAACTTGTCGACGGCACCGCCGAGGTACTGCACTACTCCGACTTCGTCTCTGGCGCCTTGATTGCCAATGTGGTGGACCGCGCGAAGAAGCTCGCGATCAAGGACCACCTCTCAGGTGTGTCCACCGCGGGAATCACCGCCGATCACCTGCGCGAAGCAGTACGCAACGAGCAGGACGAAAGCGAAGACATGCCGAACACTGCGAACCCAGACGAGTGGGCGCGTATTACTGGCCGCCACGGCAAACGCGTCGTCGCCGCAGAGGTCATCGGGTAGTAGTTATTCATTTTCCTCGATGAGTGCATTCTGCACCGATAACCCTTTTTCTAATCGGTCGATTCGCTCTTTGAGTACGCGGGCATTCGCGGGTGATTGAAGTAGAAAAGAGGTCTCGTTCATTGACTCGTATTCCGTGCTCGAGACAAAGTCGGCCCCCTTGCGAGACTCTGAGTAAGTCATGACTTTCATCATATGCGTCCGACAGTTTGGACGACGATCTCAACGGCATGGTCGAAGTCAGACGCGCTCAAGTGAGCAAAGCTCAGCAACAGCCCGTCGCCACCATTTGTCCACAATGCAGATTCATGGCCGGACTCGACGCCTGCCTCGAGCAGGCGTTGTTCAAACGCATCCCGTTCCTTTCGCGTGTCAAAATGCACTGCAAGGTCTGCGCCGTCGCCGGGTGCAAGTTCTGCACCGTTGACCAACGGAACCAGCCGCTCGTTGAGTACTTCGCGCCGCTTCGCCAGACCACGGTGCACAGCGCGAGATGAGCGGCGAGCGACGCCGTCGTTAAGCAAGTACGCGATGGCACGCTGTGTGACCGAAGAAACTGGCATGCCGAGGACGCTGCGAACCTCGCGCAGCACTTCTGCAGTTGCTGGCGAGGCGACGACGTAGCCGGCCGCGAGTTCCCGCGAAAGCAGCGTGGAAAACGTGCCAAGGGTGAGCACGTCCGCGCGTGTGGCCAGCGAGGACAGCGCAGGCTGCGGGGAGATGCGGTAGCGCAATTCGGTGTTGAAGTCGTCTTCGATTATCACGGTTTCGGTGCGAGCCGCCCATTCCAGGAGCTCCACACGGCGGGTGGCGGGCATGGCGCCACCGAACGGGTAGAGGTGGGAGGGGGTTACCAGCAGAGCGTCCAGAGTGTCGGGGAGTTCGCTGACCACAATGCCCTCGTGATCGGTTGCGCATTCCACGACCTCGTGGCCGCTGAGCGGGATCACTCGCCTCAGGCCTGGGTGTCCGGGGTCCTCCACGCCGACGCGCAGTGCGGCACCTAGCGCGTAGAGGATGCACATCAGCCCTTCGCGTGAGCCGCCGGTGACCACGATCTGATCCGGAGAAACGTGCATGCTGCGTGCAAGACGGAGGTGTTCAGCCACCGCGTGGCGTAGCTCTGGTTCCCCGGACTTATCCATGGAGTTATCGGGTTCTGCGGCGGCCTCGCGCCACGCTTTGCGCCAAGTGACGGGGCGGATGGTGCCGGCGTTGCCGGGAGAAGGCTTCAGGGAGATCTGGGCCTTCGGTGTCATGCGGGGCGGCGCGTCGGTGGTGCGTTCAGGCATCCGTGCGGCGACGGTGAGGTCTGGGTGGATCCGCGTGGGCGCTCCCTGGCTGGTCAGCAGGTAGCCCTCACCCTCGAGCTGGTCGTATGCAGTGACCACACTGCCTCGCGATACCCCAAGTTGCTCGGCGAGAACACGGGTGGACGGGATTGCGTCGTTAGGCGAAAGCGCGCCGGTGGCAACAGCGTCGCGGATCCCTGCCGCGATTTGAGCAGGAATGGGCGTGGGATAGTCGCGTGAGACGTCGAGAAGCATCAACTGGTCCAAAGAATCTAAATATAACTGGCTCTTGGAATCTACCAGTTGGAGGTGCAGACTAAGCGGTATGTCTGATGTAGAACAGTTGAACCAGAAGTTCCTCGGCGGCGTGATTATGGACGTCGTCACCCCAGAACAGGCGAAGATCGCCGAAGACGCCGGCGCGGTCGCTGTGATGGCCCTCGAGCGCGTCCCCGCGGATATCCGCGCCCAGGGCGGCGTGGCCCGCATGTCGGATCCGGATCTGATCGAAGGCATCATCAACACCGTCGATATCCCGGTCATGGCCAAGGCCCGCATCGGCCACACGGTGGAGGCGAAGATCCTCGAGCACCTGGGCGTGGACTATATCGACGAGTCCGAGGTGCTCAGCCCGGCGGACTACGTCAACCACATTGACAAGCGTGGCTTTTCCGTGCCGTTCGTCTGTGGCGCGACCAACCTCGGCGAGGCACTGCGCCGCATCAACGAAGGTGCATCCATGATCCGCTCCAAGGGTGAAGCTGGCACGGGTGACGTGTCCGAGGCCACCAAGCACATCCGCAAGATCACCAGCGAGATCGCTGGCCTCCAGGCTATTTGGGAGAACAACCGCGACGAGCTCTACGTGGCCGCCAAGGAGCTGCAGGCTCCGTACGACCTTGTAACGTGGGTTGCCGAGAATGGCAAGCTGCCAGTGCCATTGCTTGTCGCTGGTGGCGTGTCCACCCCGGCTGATGCGGCCTTCATGATGGAACTCGGCGCGGACGGTGTGTTTGTCGGCTCCGGCATCTTCAAGTCCGGCAACCCTGAGGCCCGCGCAAAGGCTGTGGTGAAGGCGACGCAGAACTGGAACGACATCGCGGTAGTCACCGAGGTGTCCCGTGGCCTGGGCGAGGCGATGGTGGGCATCAACGTCTCCGACCTCCCGGCACCGCACCGCCTGGCTGAGCGCGGCTGGTGACGCATTTATTCGTGCATCGACTAACCGGTTGAGAATGGCCATAGTTGTACGACCCTAAGTTCTCTGCGACTCGAACCTGTCAAACACATCGCCCCCAGGTCATGCGTGATACTTGGGGGCGAAGACTATTTCCTCATAACCACTCGAATTGGGCGGTCGAATCTATGTGTCTCTTCGAATTGCGAAAGCACTAGCACCGGCAGTGCGGAACTGCACCAGAAAACTCGCAATCAGTACTAGCCCTGTAGTGCATAGGTGCTCCGGAGAGAACCACGGTCCAGCATCTAGAAGTACCGCAAAAGGCCATGGGGTGAAGTTGGTAAAGAAAACCAAAGGCGTATTACAAAGCGCCCACAGGATAATGGTGGCGAGTGTCCCCAGTGATTTTCCCCACTGCGTGATCAGTATTGCACCTGCCGCAAATATCAACACACTGTTGTTGATAATCAGTTCGCTCTCTGGACTGACGGCGGGATCGGTCCCCGGCTCAAGATGATAAGCAACATTGCTCTGGATCGAGGCGAAATAGGCGACAATCACGACGACCATCGCACCAAAGGTTTGTCTAAATACTGATAACCACTGAGCCCGTCGTCTCCGCAGATCAATGTGAGGCATCGAAGGTGTTACAAGCACAACCGTGGTCAAAGCGAAAAGAAGCGAAACTAGCTCAACAGCTGTAATGCCAAAGGTCTCAGTGGGACTACCTCCGACCTCAAACGTTATCCCACGAACTAAACGAATCATTACTCCGCAAAATGCCCCCAAAAGGCAAATGATGTGCCACGGGGTGGACAAGAGAATACTACGGATCGGCATCGGGCTACCTCTGAGTAACTAAACGATGGTCAATGGTTGACCTAGGACTCCTCCGTCAACATTTCCCATGTAGCTTGACAAGACACAATTGCTCTCCAGTTCTTCGCTATGTTTTTGTCAACCACGCTGTGGTCAAGGGAAGATAGCACGTCCTCCGGTGCTGGATCCGTCTCACCGCTCTCGGAAATGCTTTTGTAGAAAGCACCATTTTTCTCAACGCTCTTGGAATAAACACCAGTGCGCTTAGTGATATAGACCCCAACTCGGTCGATCACAAAGGCTCCTTCGGACGTCGGATCTGTACATGACCCGATTCCTAGCTCATCGAGAAGAAGCCCACTGATGTCTAGGCGCCGATCCTCGCCGGCGGTCGTAAAGTTTTGGTAACCGTGGTCCCCGGACTTGATCCGGTAAGCCGAATTGCTGGCGAGTTTCCTCGGTCTTACGCCGTCCGGTAAATATTCTTCGAGGGCGGAGATATCACGAGTCATTTGCTCAAGCCCGGGCTCATCGGCCGAATCCACACATATCTCTGACCCGCCCGACGAGAATGCGCAAGAGTCTCGATCGACGATCGCGACGGGACCTGCAGCTGCCTGCAACAGACCTGCAACACCGACAATCGCCGTAATAGCAATTACTCCGCTAAGACTAATGTTTTTCGAAGCACCAGCAGCCAACAAAAGAAGTCCACCAGCTACCAGTGCGAGGCAAACGCTTACACCCAAGGCAACTACCAGGTTTCGAGGCTCAGTGAGATCAGTCGGATCAACCGCCTGCAAAACAATTGGAGCGACTGCCCAAGTTTTGGCACTGTTAGCACCGAACGCGACAACAAAGTAGGTGACAATAACTGCAATCAATGGCGAGACAGCGGGATGAAACTTGCGAAAGGCAAGCGCAACGAAAGCGGACAGCGCAGCAACCGTGGAGAGAAAAACAGTGCTGACAGCGACTACCAGCAGAATCCAGACGGATCCATCTGCACTTTTAGCGATAGCATCGGTAAAAGCAGGAATAGCCCCAAGTGATATTGACGCGGCTGTAATTAATGCTGGGGCGAGGGTCAAGAATAGAACCTGCAGTTTTAGCGGGTATCGGCCAAGTGAGTTGGCAGTTCCCACGCGAGGAGAAGCTAACGCTGCCACGTTGTAGGAGACGATGACTGCTAGTCCAAAGCAGGATAAAGCAGTTGCATCTCGAAATGCCTCAGCGATATCCGCAGTTCGCGGATACGCAAATTGCATTTGTTTAGAGGTCACCCAAAAGGAAACCCCAACACCGAATACCACCTGAAGGACACCGAGCACCATGAGCACTGGTGAGCCAAATTTTCTAGTGATCATAAGCTGAAGTCCTGAATTAATGTTTCGATGCCACGTAAGCGAGGGCGCGTTCTAGGGGATCGGTTGACACCGAGGAAAAATTGTCTGCCGAAACAGCTTTTAACCGATTCCATTCTCCCTCGTACGCGATGCGACCGTTGTGGAGCGCAACCACGTTGTCAGCCACATGCTCGAGATCATCCTGCAGATGCGTGGAGAGAATGATTGTTGCGCTATCTTTGAGACGATTTAGGAGATGTCGCACCTCAATCCTCGCCTGCGGGTCAAGACCTGCGGTAGGTTCATCCAAAAATAGAATATCGGGCGAATGGATCAGGGAAGCTGCAATTCCAACGCGCCGAGTTTGTCCTCCAGACAGGTTGCTGACTCGGGAATTCTCAATCTCTGGGAGCTCGATCATCTCCAATACTTCCGGGATTCGTCGCAAATAGGCGCGTCTATCAAGCCCTGCAACCCAGCCTGCGTATGCAAGGGCATCACGGCATGTCATAGTCGAGGCGAAACGTACATCTTGGGGTACATAGCCAATACGACGCCGATAGTTAACTAACGCTCTTCCTGCGATCTCCGTTCCATCGACCGAAAATCCACCTCGTGTCGGCTTTTCTATGGTGCACAGGAGACGTATCAACGTAGACTTTCCACTGCCGTTGCCGCCTATCAGGACCGAGAGACCCGGCGGGAACGTTACAGACACGTCTTTGACTGCTTCCGTAGTGCCAGTGCGTGACTTGAAAGTCTTGCTTAAGGAATTGGTGCGGATCAAGGAGCTTCCTTCCTATTTATCGGCAGGCCCCGGAGTTATCTCCACGCAACGAGTTTCCTGTGCTGCTGGCCACCCGGCCGTAGTAGCTTCCAGGTCCCTTGCATGCCCCAAAAGCTCGAACTATTTGATTGTTTACGCCCCTGACAGAACCAATGAGTGGGTCCGGTGCCCGAGGAATATCCTTGCGCAGCTCTAAGAAAAATTCAGCATTGTTCGCGCAGTTTTCCCGACCGCCTTGGATGCCCAGCCAATTTGTGGACTTGTCCCAACCGACATCCCAGACAACCAAACGGCAGGTTCCCGGCGCTCCACTTTCGCGGAAATCGTACGGAACAATCTCTGAAACATCGTCAGTCATCGATGTGGAGGGCGAATCGGACCACTGAGAAGGTTCCAAGGAGACGCCACTGCTTGGCGATGCGTCTGATATGGGTGAGAGGAATGACATACCAATTACTGTTGCGGTCAGTATGGCGAAGATGTGGCTCCTTGAAGCTTGCATGTTCTTTACTCCCAAAATAGTTCGGAGGTGAAGCACCTCCACCAGAAACTTACAGGTACAGAAACTATAGCGTGGAGCACTACCGCGTAGCAATAGTGACAATCATCACACTTTACCCCCACCCTGTACTCTGTTGAGGTGATGAGTAATAACCAATTGCGCTACATGGGTACCGAGACCGAATACGGCATCACTTGCCCCGATAATCCGCTGATCAGCCCGCTCGTCACTTCTACCCACGCGGTGGTGGCGTATGCGGCGTTGCGTACAAAAGCGCGTACTCGGTGGGACTACGCCGAAGAAGCCCCGCTGAAGGACGCCCGTGGGTTCGATCTGCAGCGCTATCGCAGTGTGCCGGTGGTGGATGCGAATGCGATCGGGGTGGCGAACGTTGTCGTCGCTAATGGTGCGCGTTATTACGTCGACCACGGCCACCCGGAGTACTCAAGCCCGGAATGCTCGAACGCGATGGATGCCATGATCTATGACGCAGCCGGCGATCACATTCTTAATGACGCCGCAGCTGACATCCGTCACCTGTGGGAGGAGCAGGTCTCCGTCCTCGCCAATCACGATCCGTGCCCGCCGCTGAAGTTCTACAAGAACAACGTCGACGGCAAGGGTCGCTCCTACGGCAGCCACGAAAACTACCTGTACTCCCGCCACACCAATTTTGAGCGGCTCACGCAGGCGTTGATTCCGTTCTTCGTCACTCGCCAGGTGATCATCGGCGCCGGGCGCGTCGGCATCGGCCAAGCGTCGGAGAAGCCCGGTTTCCAGATCTCGCAGCGCGCAGACTACTTCGAGCAGGAGATCTCGCTCGAGACGACACTCAACCGTGGCATTGTGAATACGCGTGACGAGCCACACGCCCCGGAGGAGGACTTCCGTCGCCTCCACGTCATCGTGGGCGATGCGAACATGAGCCAGTTCTCCAACTTCCTCAAACTCGGCATGACGAAGTTGGTGCTCGACGCCATCGAGCAGGACGTGGACTTCTCAGACCTGCGTCTGAAGGACCCGGTTGCGGAGATCCATGCGGTCAGCCACGACCCGACGCTGAACCATGAGCTTTCGCTTGTCGACGACACCACGCGCACCGCAATCTCCATCCTGCGGATCTACCGTGAGCGGTGTGCAGGCCTTGAGGGACTTGGGGTCGTCGATAAGCAAGTGCTCGAAATGTGGGGCGAGATTCTCGACGACTTGGAGCGCGATCCGCTCTCGACGACCGACCGGCTGGACTGGACCGCAAAGTGGTCGCTGATCCAGCGTTTCGAGCAGCGCGGCGCGACAATGGCGAAACTGCAGGCGATTGACCTGCAGTACTCGGACATTGACCCGTCGCAGTCGCTGTATCACGCGCTTGTCCGCAAGGGTGCTATGCGCACGCTGGTTGATACGGAAACGATCAAACGCGCCGCCGCAGAACCACCGCGCGACACGCGTGCGTTCTTCCGCGGCACTGCCGGCCAAAAGTTCGGCGAAAACCTGGTCGCCTCAAGTTGGCAGTCGATGCTGTTTTCTGTCGACGAGCAGCTCTACCGGGTCCCGCTCGACCTGCTTGGGGAGCACACCGCGGCCGACACCGAAGAACTTATTGCCCAATCCAACACGGTGTCCGACTTGCTTGCCGGACTGGGCTTGAAAACGAATAGGTAAAGGTAGGCTGATAGCCATGGCTACGCAACAGATGCACGCCGCAGGTGGCGGCGGTGAAGATAAAGGTGACAACTTCGACGCATCGCAAGGCGCCGGGCAAGCTCAAATCAACACGACCGGTACGGATGATCTGCTGGACGAGATCGACGCGCTGCTGGACACCAACGCTGAGGAGTTTGTGAAGTCGTTCGTGCAAAAGGGCGGTCAGTAAACGCAATGGTGGCCGGGTACCCACGGCGCATCATGGGCGTCGAAACAGAATTCGGCGTGGCTGCCTACGACGGTGCCCGCCAAGTGCTCACCCCGGAAGAGATCGCTAGGTACCTCTTCCGTCCAGTCGTGGCGCAGCACCGCAGTTCCAACGTGTATGTGGACAACGCTGCGCGTCTCTACCTGGATGTCGGATCGCACCCGGAATACGCGACGGCGGAGTGTGACTCGCTGTCCCAGCTCCTCGCGCACGATAAGGCGGGCGAGTGGATCTATGCGGATCTTGCAGAAACGGCTGACAAGGCCCTTGCGGCAGACGGCCTCGGCGGGTCGACCTATTTGTTTAAGAACAACGTGGACTCCCGTGGCAACTCCTATGGTGCACACGAGAACTACCTGGTCAGCCGCGAACTCGCGCTGAAGTCCTTCGGTCAGCAACTGCTGCCGTTTCTAATCACACGCCAGCTCATCTGCGGCGCCGGCAAGATCGCAGGCGACACATTCGTCATCTCGCAGCGCGCTGATCAGGTGTGGGAAGGCGTCTCGTCCGCAACGACGCGCACCCGTCCGATCATCAACACCCGCGACGAACCCCACGGGGACTCGCATCGCTTCCGTCGCATGCACGTCATCGTGGGAGATTCCAACATGTCCGAGCCCACCTTTGCACTGAAGGTGGGCTCGATGCTGCTGGTCATTGAGATGCTCGAGGCAGGCTTCGACCTGCCCGACATGGAGCTCACAGACCCGACTGCGCATATCCGCGATATCGCAGCGGACCCGACCGGGTCGACGCCGCTCGACCTAGCTGCGGACGGCACCGTGACCGCCCTGGAGGTGCAGCGCACAACGCTTGAGGCTGCAAAGCGCTGGTTGACGCAACGCCCAGACGAGGGCACGCCGAACGAGGAGATGGCCCGAGTCGTGGACCTGTGGGAGCGCACCCTCGATGCGATTGCGACACAGGATTTCTCCCAGGTAGATACAGAGATCGACTGGGTGATTAAACGCAAACTGCTTGGGCAGTTCCGCGCCAAGCTCGGTTGCGGCTGGGATCACCCAAAGCTCGCCCAGATCGACTTGACGTATCACGACATCAACCGCAAGCGCGGACTATTTTACCTGTTGGAGCGCAAAGGTCTTGCCAAGCGCTGGATTACTGACGACGAGATCGCACAGGCTGTGGCGAACCCGCCTGAGACCACGCGTGCCGCCATCCGCGGGAAGTTCCTTGCAGCGGTGCGCGAGGCGGATACGCCGTACAACGTCGATTGGGTGCACTTGAAGGTCAACCGTCCGGAGCCGCGCACGATTGAGTTGCTCGACCCGTTCGCCAACACCAGCGCCGAGGCAGATGACCTCATCGACTACGTCAACGCTCACGCGGGGGAAGGGGAGTAGCGCATGGCCGACGATTCCGACATGATCATCCGCCAGGTCGGCCTCACCTTTGCACTGCTCAACTCACCTGAAAAGCGGGACGTCGCGTGGGTACAGCGCCACGTCGACGGTTACGGAGGTCGCAGCCGTGACGCTGCAGGTCATCTCATCCGCCGTGACGTCGCAGAACTGCGCCGACTCTGGGTTCCCGCCCACTTTGTGGACGGGGAAGTGTGGGTCGATAAAGACCTCTACGAGCTGCCCCCGGTGGATCTCACCGCCGAGGAAGCATCCGTCGTCGGGCTAGCAGTTGATCTTTCCCAGCCAGGCTCGCTGGGTAGTTTCGCGCGTTCGGGATGGACGAAGCTCGCCGCGTCCGGTGCGACGCGGAACCTGGACGCTCCGACGTTGGTGTCGGTGTCCAACGATATTTTCCAACTCCGCCCAGAGACGTTGCGCGCCATCGTCGCGTGTGTGCGCAACAAACAGCGCATGTCCTTCGACTTTGTCCGCGCACCAGGCAAGGATCCTGAGCGTCGCGTGGTGGACCCGTGGGGCGTGGTGTCGCTGAACAACCGCGCCTACTTCGTCGGCTACGACATCGACCGCGGCGCCGAGCGCGTTTTCCGTGTGAAGAAAATCTCCCAGGTGAAACGTGTCAACGCTTCAGAGCCGTTCCACGAGCAAGTAGGCGAGCTCCAAAACATTGTGGAGGCATCGCTGCGAGGTGACCTGGTCGATGCCACCGTCACCGTTACCAATGGCGCCGGTGAAGAACTCGCAATGCGGGGCAAGCGTATCGACGACACCATCACGCTCACCTCCGTCGACCGCGATTGGGTCGTTCGCGCGATTGCCAGCATTGCGGGCAGCGTTATTGCGGTGGAGCCAGCTGGGGTACGGGAGGACGTCGTCAAGCTTCTGCGCTCTGCGAAGGGAAAGGATCCTCATGAGCACTGACCTGAAGCGTCAAGAGCGCGTGGTGCGTTTGCTCAACCTGGTTGCTTACGCATCCAACCACGCGGACCTGACGGTGATGGAGATCGCGCGCGACCTCGGCGCAGATCCGCAGCAGGTGCGCGATGATCTGGACTTGCTGTACATGTCGGGCGTTGGCACTGGTCCGGGGGAGATGATCGAGCTGGAGCATTCCTGGAAGGGCGTGCGGATCATCGACGATCAAGGCTTGACCAAGCCGCTTCGCCTCACCCCAGTCGAAGCAAGTGCGCTGCTGGTGCTGCTCGACTCGTTAGAGACAATGCCTGGGCTTGTCGACGCACGCGCGGTCCGCTCCGCAGCCGACAAGATCCGTACCGCGACAACCTCGAGCGGCATCGGCGATGCGGAGCACCCCACGACGTCGAGTATTGCGTCTACGGTCGCCGAGGCACTCTCTGCCAAGCAGCAACTTGAGGTGACGTATTACTCGGCAACCTCAGACTCAACGAGTAAGCGAATAATCGAACCGGCGAGCCTCTTCCATGAAGACGGCAACACCTACCTCCGAGCAGCAGATGCCGGCGAGATGAAGACGTTCAGGCTTGACCGAATCCGGGAAGCAGTGCTTCTCGACGAGCCGTCCACCGCCACGGACACCGACTTCGACAGCGCCGATCCCTTCGGGATGGCCCTGCAGGCGAAGGCTCGGCTGTTAATTCATCCGGACGCGACGTGGCTGGCGGACTACTGGGACATCGATATCGAAAGTGACGTAATTGACTCCGAAACGGGGTGGATTCCGGCCACCATGCACTACGGCAGCGGCGACTGGCTGATCCGGTTCTGCCTAGGTCAAGCCGACCGCGTACGCATCCAAGAGCCAGCGAAACTGGCTGCTGAACTCGAGGCGCGCGTGAATTCTGCGCTCGAGGCGTTAGACTAAGAGCCCTTACACGTCTGTTGTTGAAAGGAACGCAATGACTTTGCCGAGTGGAGCAGAACTACTCCTTATTCTTTTCGTAATCTTGCTTTTGTTTGGTGCAAACAAGCTGCCGGATCTCGCACGCTCCATGGGTCGCTCCGCCCGTATCTTTAAGTCTGAAGTCAAGGAGATGCAAAACGACGAGGCTGGCGAACAGCCGAAGCAACAGCACGAGATTGAATCCGCGGCTGCCCAAGAGACCCGCAGCGCCGCGCAGGACGCCGATTTCTGGGAGCGCCCGGAGAACCAGCCGCGCTCCTAAGTGGCAATGAAGGCAAAAGTGACTAATCGGAGGAAGAATCCTACCGGCGAGATGTCGCTGGTCGAGCACCTCCAGGAACTTCGTCGGCGGGTGCTTGTCTCCCTAGCCGCTATTCTCGTCGGGACGATTGTCGGCTTCATTTGGTATCAATATGCGCCTTGGCGCTTGATGCCGCTGGGCGAAATCATTCGTGGCCCATATTGCAGTTTGCCTGATGAACTTCGAGCAGATTTTACCGGGGACGGTGAGTGCCGTCTTTTGGCAACAAGACCATTAGAGATGTTCATGCTGCGACTGAAGATTGGTGCTCTCGCAGGTCTTGTTCTGGCATCTCCGGTGTGGCTATCCCAAATTTGGAAATTTATTACGCCAGGACTGCTAAAGAACGAACGCCGTTATACGTTTGTTTTCGTAACTATTGCAGTAATTCTTTTTGTAAGCGGCGCAACTCTAGCCTATTTCATCCTTGACCAGGGTTTTCTTATCTTGATGTCAATTGGCTCTGAGTTTCAGATCGCTGCACTGACCGGTGGAGATTATTACAACTTCCTGCTTTCTCTCATCGTGATCTTCGGCGTGAGCTTCGAGGTGCCACTGATCATCATCATGCTCAACCTTGTCGGTGTGCTGCGCTATGAGCATGTGAAGGATAAGCGCCGGTTCATCATCGTGTTGATCTTTATCTTCGCGGCCGTCATGACTCCGACGCAGGATCCATTTTCCATGACGATCCTTGGTCTTTCTATAACGTTTTTGGTCGAGCTTGCGTTCCAGTTCTGCCGTTTCAACGACCGCAAGCGCAAGCGTGAGCGTCCAGACTGGATGGACCTCGACGACGAACAAGGATCCGGTCCCATCGAAGCACCGACGCCGGTTGGGGCTGCGAGCCGGATTGGGTCGTCGACAAGTATCAAGGCTGCACCGATCGAACGACCACAACCTGTGCGCCGCGCGCCAGAGACGCCGCAGAACAGTTCGCCGCAAACCGCGCAGAAGCGGGGCTTCGAAAACGACATCGACTTTGGGGACGTACTGTAGGGGGCATGCTTTCCCCTGAGAACTCCACGCCGTTTTTGCAGGAATTCGCCGCCGCGAAGCCTTTCGATCTCGACGACTTCCAGATTGACGCCTGCAAAGCCGTCGAGGAGGACCGTGGCGTGCTGGTTTGCGCGCCGACTGGTTCAGGCAAAACCATTGTTGGCGAGTTCGCGGTCTCGCTCGCGCTGCACCGGGGGACGAAGTGTTTCTACACCACGCCGATTAAGGCGCTCAGCAACCAGAAGTACAACGACCTGGTCGCCGAGCATGGCGAAGAGACTGTTGGGTTGCTCACCGGTGATACCAGCATCAATGGTTCGGCTGAGATCGTCGTCATGACCACTGAGGTGCTGCGTAACATGCTCTACGCCGAATCGCCGCAGTTGGATCGACTGACCCATGTGGTGATGGATGAGATCCACTTTTTGGCCGATCGAGACCGAGGTGCCGTGTGGGAGGAGATCATCCTCAACCTGAGCGACTCGGTGAGCCTCATTGGTCTTTCGGCGACGGTGTCGAACTCCGAGGAGTTCGGCGAGTGGCTGTCTACCGTCCGCGGTGACACCGAGGTGATCGTCTCTGAGCACCGCCCGATTCCGCTTAGCCAGTACATGATGGTGGGGCGCAAGATGTTCCCGCTGTTTGAACCTGGCACGGATGGTCGGGTGAACCGCTCCCTCGAGCACGCTATCGAGCGTATCGAGGCCGGCCACTCCAATGAGGGTCGCCGCGACTTCGAAGAAGGCCGTGGCTTCCGTTCGCGCTCCCGCAGCGGCCGTACCCGCGGCCAGGACAAAGTGCGTCCAGTAGGGCGCCCGGAGGTCGTCTCCGTCCTGCAGGGCCAGGACATGCTGCCCGCGATCGTGTTCATCTTTTCCCGCGCCGGCTGCGACGGCGCACTGTTCCAGTGCCTGCGTTCCCGCAAGGAACTGACGACTCCGGAGGAACGCTCCGTAATCGAGCAGATTATCGACGATGGCGTGGAAGGCATTCCCGGCGAAGACCTTGAAGTGCTCAACTTCAAACAGTTGCGCACCGCTTGGATGCGTGGCTTTGCCTCCCACCACGCAGGTCTGCTGCCAGCGTTTAAGCACATCGTCGAGCAGCTCTTTGTACGCGGTTTGGTCAAGGTGGTCTTCGCCACCGAAACGCTTGCGTTGGGCATCAACATGCCGGCGCGCACGGTCGTGCTGGAGAAGATGGTCAAGTTCAATGGCGAGGCCCATGTCGATCTGACTCCTGGCCAGTACACGCAGCTGACCGGGCGTGCGGGGCGCCGCGGCATCGACCACATCGGCAACGCCGTAGTGCAATGGGCACCGGCGCTGGACCCCCATGCGGTTGCCGGGTTGGCCTCGACCCGCACATACCCGCTGATTTCGCAATTTCAGCCTGGCTACAACATGGCCATCAACATGCTGGCCATGAATGGGTTCGACGATTCGATTCGGCTTATCGAGCAGTCCTTCGCCCAGTTCCAAACGGACCGCTCCGTGGTGGGCGAGGTCCGTGACATTGAGCGCCTGCAGGCTAAGGTGCGGACGTTGCGCGAGAAGTTGGAGCGCGACATCTCCGCGTTCGCGCCGCCGTCCGAAGATCCCGCAGCGGAGCTTGTGGAGTACTCGCGGCTGCGTCGAGACCTCAACGATGCGGAGAAGAAAGCGCGCCGCGAAGCGATTGAGAACCGTCACACGGAGACGGTGAAAATCCTTGCCCGCCTTCAAGTCGGCGAGGTGATCGCGCTGCCAGGCAAGCGGAAGCCGGAACTGGCCGCTGTGGTGCAACCCGCGGCGAAGCAGCACGACCCGCGTCCCTGGGTGACCACAGAGCGCGGCTGGTCGGCGCGTATCGACGCCGCCTCGTTCCGCAACCCACCCATGGTCGTCGGCCGCATCAAGGTGCCACGTCACATGCAGCAACAGCCACGAAAACACGCGCGCAAGGTGGCAGACATGCTGCACCGTGGCCACTTCAACGCGCCGAAGCGACTGCGTGAGAAGGCAAGGACCCGTCCGAACAAGCAGGTGCTGGCGATTCAAGAGGCGCTTCGCAACCACCCGGTTCATCACTGGCCAACCCACGACCGCGAGCTTCTTGCCCGGACCGCTGAAGACATCGTGCGCGACGAACGCAAACTTTCCTCACTTGAACGCCGGGTCGACTCGTCGACTGATTCCCTCGGCCGAACCTTTGAGCGCATCATCGGGCTGCTCACGGAGATGGACTACGTCGAACTTGTCGACGGCGAACCGAACGTCACCGACGAGGGCGAGCGTCTATCGCGTATTCACAACGTCTCAGACCTTCTGGTCGCACAGTGTCTCAAGCGCGGCATCTGGGACGAGCTAGATCCAGCGGAACTCGCCGGTGTCGCATCCATGGTGGTGTTCGAAAACCGTCGTGCGACCCAGGGTTCACCGGAGGCGGCAACCGACGCGATGGCTGATGCGATGAACGACACCATGCGCATCTACGGCGAACTGGTGTCTGATGAGCAGCGCCATAATCTTCCCGCAACACGCCTTCCGGATGCCGGGTTTAGCCTGTCCATGCATCAGTGGACCGCGGGTGCTCCCTTGGGCTACGCACTCGCAGCTGCGGCAGAATCCGGCGCGGAACTGACACCTGGCGACTTCGTGCGCTGGTGCCGCCAAGTCATCGACCTGCTCGAGCAGATTAAGAAGACCGGCTACTCGGACCAGATTCGTGATAACGCCAACCGTGCGGTCGACGCGATCCGCCGCGGTGTGGTGGCTATCGGTAACTAGCGGGCAATAGCGACACGGTGGCGATTCGCAGGTTTCGGTTCATCGGATCCATGATGAGCGACTGCACTGCGAACAGCTTGCCGTGTGCAAAGACCGGCCCGCCAGAGTCTCCTTTGATCGCCGGGGGAGAGGCGTAGACTAAGCCCGCGGGGCGGATACGCGTGGCAAAGGACCGTGACGCGGAAAACGGCAGCTTGCCCAGGTAGAGGCCTGGCTTTCCCTGAGGAGTTTTCGCACGTCCGCCGAAGCCAACCGTCAGCGTCGATGCGCCGATCTTCGGAGGAGCCCCAATCGCAAGCAGCGGAGCCGATGAGCGTTCGGTGAGCCGTGCCAATGCAATATCAGTACCGGGAATCGGTGCGGCGGATTTGAGGCGGTACGTGGTGTCGTCGATACGCACACGCACCTTCGATTCATCCACACCGCGAAAGAAATGCGCACACGTGAGCACCGTATCGGGCGTGATCAGCGCGCCTGAACAGTAACTACGTCCAGGCATACTGATGCGGGCGATTGATCGTGCGAGGGATTCAGACACAGCAGCGATGGTATCGATCTACCATGGCCAGCATGACGTTTGATGCAAGTGTGTATGCGAAGCGCCGACAAATGGCTGCCGACTTGGTAAAGCAACGTGGCTTGAGCGGATTGGTGATCGGGACTGGTGCAGAGTTTGCCTACCTCACCGGCTCCTGGGCGTCCTCCCACGAACGCCTCACCGCCCTCGTCATCTCCGCCGATGGCGCGCGTGTCGTCGCACCGATGACAGACCTGCTTTCGTTGGGGCTCGACGGCGCGGACGACGTCGAGGTGATTGGCTGGCGCGATGGTGAGAACCCGTACCGTCTCGTTGCTGACTCGCTCCCGGATGGCCCGGTCGGTCTCGGCTCCTCTTTGACCGCCGACCACGTGTTCGCACTGCAGGCCCTGCTGCCACGTACAGATCTGGCTGAGACTGAGGTCGCGGAATTGTTCATGGTGAAAGACGCTGCAGAGCTTGAACAACTCGAGGCCGCAGGCAGGGCAATCGACCGTGTGCACGAACGTGCTGCGGAGCTGCTTCAGCCGGGCCGTACGGAACGCGAGGTCGCTGCAGAACTGAACGCGCTGATCCTCGAAGAGCACGAAACGGTCGCGTTCGTCATCGTCGGTTCGGGACCAAACGGCTCGAACCCGCACCACGACTTTTCGGACCGTGTGCTCGAGGAGGGCGACCCCGTGGTCGTAGACCTGGGCGGTGTGCTGCCATCTGGCTACCAATCGGACTGCACCCGTACTCACGTCGTGGGTGGTAGGAACAAGGCGAAGCCAGACTTCCTGGAGGCGTACGACGCGCTTCAGCGCGCATTCCAGGCGGCCTGCGACGCAGCCCGCCCCGGCATTACAGCAGGGGAGCTCGACGCCGTCGCACGAGGCGTACTGGAGGAGGCCGGCTACGGCGAGTGGTTTACCCACCGTCTTGGACACGGTATCGGATTGTCGGGCCATGAGCAGCCGTTCATCATCGCAGGTAGCGACGTCATCTTGCGCGAGGGAATGGCCTTTTCCATCGAGCCGGGCATCTATAAGCCAGGTGAGTGGGGCATGCGCATCGAAGACATCGTGACGCTGACGGCTACCGGCATGAAGACCTTCAACACCACTCGCCGCGACCTGGATGCAGCGCGTGGATAACCCCGGGGTTGTGCTCCTGCTCGGTGCTCGCAGCGACATCGGCGGCGAGATCGCTGTGCGCATCTGCAGTGGTCGTGAAGTCGTACTCGCAGCGCGTGGTAGCGACGGCCTCGATGACGTGAAACGTCGTTTGCTTGCAGCGGGCGCGACTGTTGTCCGAGCCGTTAATTTTGACGCTACCAACCTCGACTCGCATCGCCGCATCGTCCGCGAGGCAGGGGAGGTCACGTCCGCCATCGTCGCCTTCGGCATTTTGGGCGATCAGGAACTGGCAGAGCGCGATGAACGCGAGGCCGCTTGCATTGCCACGGTGGACTACGTGGCACAGGTCAACATGCTCACCGTCCTTGCCGACGAAATGGCACGCGGCGAGATCTTCGCCTTTTCTTCCATCGCTGGCTGGCGGGCACGTCGCGCCAACTACGTCTACGGATCGACGAAGGCAGGCCTCGACGCGTTTTGCCAAGGACTCTCCGACAAACTTCATGGGACAGGCCTGAACCTGATACTGGCGCGCCCGGGCTTTGTCATCGGTGCAATGACTGAGGGCATGAAACCAGCGATCATGTCTGTGACCCCGGATGTCGTTGCAGATGCTGTCGTTGAGGCCGCAGTCAAGGGACGGAGCACGACAGTGTGGATTCCGCGTCGCCTTACCGTTTTGGCCACGATTATGCGCTTGGTTCCACGTCCAATCTGGCGTCACATGCCGAGGTAGCCATGGCGTCGTTGCTCCTTCCTCGTGTGCGCTCACTTGTCGGGCTCGGCCTTGACTTAGTTCGTCCTGCTCAACGAACCGGGCCAGACTTCGGCCGAGCTACCTGGCTTATGGGCGTGACGCCGGGGTCCCTTCTCGAGGCCGTACAGATCCGACCAGTAGGGGCAAGCGGGCTGTTGAACCCCTCAGACTCCTGGCGAATCGAATACGCCACGAGCGATACTCAAGGCCGGATCTTGTCCGCGACAGGCGCAGTGTTTCGCTCTCGTACGCCGTGGATGGGGAAAGGTGAACGGCCCACGATCGCGTTTGCGCCATCGACGCAGGGCGTTGCACGGCGTTGCGACCCGTCATATTCCTGCACCGTGGGCATCGGACCACGTATCAAGCCCATAGACTTGATCGCCGCGTATGAACAACCCGTAATCAACTTGTTCCTTGCAGCCGGCGCCGACGTAGTCATCACCGACTACCCACGCGACCCCGGGGACGATGTGGAGCTCTATTGCGACCACGTTGCGGCAGCACGCTCCCTCGCCGATGCCGTGCGCGCCAGCACCAACCTCGGCGTAGGAACAGCCAAACTCGGTCTGTGGGGTTTCTCCCAGGGCGGGGGAGCCGCCGCAGCGTGGCTCGAGGAACCTGAGTACGCACCCGATCTCCAACTGCTGGCAGCTGTGGTCGCAGCTCCGCCAGTGGACATGGTCAGCATGCTCCATCACGTCGATGGCGCGCTTGCCTCCGTAGTGATCCTCTACGCGGTCGCGGGCCTCATGGCCAGCGACGACGCAATTGCTGCCGAGATTGCTCCGCACTTGAGCCCAAGAGGTGTTGCGGCCATTGCGAACGGGGCGCGCACGTGTGCTTTAGGGGCGGTGCTGCATCGCCCGTGGTCGCATACTCGCTCTTGGACGAGGACCGGAGTGAGCATGGCATCGCTTCTCGACGACCTCCCGTTGACCAGCAGCCACCTTGATGCAACACGCCTAGGCACCAAACGCCCGCTAGGTATTCCGATTCGTCTGTGGAGTTCGCCATACGACGACCTTGTCCCGCACTCAGATGTCTCAGCCTTGGCAGAGAGTTGGGGAGTGGAGTTCCTCTCACGTACGGCCAAGCGTATCCGTGGCAGGACTGGCACGAACCACTTCGGCCCGTATTTTCTCTACGCTGCAACTGACGTGGGTTGGTTGCTCGATCGGCTCAACGGGTAGTCTCTGGCCCATGCCTGTGCTCCTGTTGTCCTACTTCGTTGTTGAAGCGATCGCGTTCTTTCTCGTCGCCAAGTGGATTGGTGTCGGATGGGCGCTGTTGGCAATTTTCGCACTGATGATCTTCGGCGGCTTTGCCGCCAGCATGTCGCTTCGCAGTGAACTTACGCAGATGGCTCGTGGGCGAACCAGCCTTGGCAAGTTGGCTGGCGACTCCGCGCTGTTGATGGCGGGTTGGGCGCTAAGTCTCGTCCCTGGTTTCGTGAGCTCGGTCATCGGCCTGCTATTAGTGTTCGGTCCGACACGAGCAATCGCGCGTCGTTCGATGACCAAACGCGCCCGTCGCGGCATGGAAGACCTCGGCGCGCGCCTCTACGAGGCCACCCCGATGTCGCAGTTCACCACCTCCTACGGTTCGTTTACCAATCCCAATCAGCCCTATCCGCAGAAAGGAGCGGATGCTGACGACGTCGCTATTGATGCCGACGAGTTGGAGGAATGGTTCCGCAACAGCGGCAATGAGCCGGGGGAGAAGTAGGTGACGGCCCTTACCCGCTTCCTCCGGTTCGTACTCGCGGCCTGCTCTGGCTGGCTGGTGTTCTTCTCGTACGAACCGCACGGACACTGGTTCTCCGCCATCGTCGGCATATCCGTGTTTTATCTTGCGCTCATGCCATGGCAACGCTGGCCGGGTACTGATCGTCCTTCCGCAGCCTTCGGCGGCCTACTGGGCTTTACGCAGGCTGCGTTTTGCTACCTCTACCTGCTGCCGTGGATCGGGGAGTTTGTCGGCGCAATGCCGTATGTCGCTTTGTCGATCTTCCTCGCGCTCTACGGCATCGCTATAGGTGTGTTTGGTGTGATCGTCGCGCGTTGGCGCTTTGGCTTCCTCGCGTTTGCGCTGATCTACCTTGCGGTTGAGTTTTGCCGCTCGTCGTTTCCTTTCGGCGGGTTTAGCTGGGTACGCCTGGCGTGGGGGCAAATCAATGGTCCACTAGCTGCTCTCGCACCTTGGGGTGGTCCGGCGCTGATCTCAATTGCGGTGGCGCTGGCAGGGGCAGGTCTCATCGTGGCCATCCTGCAGCGTGGGACGCAACGCTGGGCCGGCCTTGTAGCCGCAGTACTGCCCCTCGGTCTCGGCACCGTGGCGCAGATCGGGGTCAATAACCCTGCCTCGACAGTGGGCGAAGCAACCGTTGCCGCGGTACAGGGCAACGTCCCTCGCATGGGGCTTGATTTCAACGCACAGCGCCGCGCGGTGCTGGCCAACCACGTCAACGAAACGCTTGCGCTTCGCGACGACCTCCGCGCGCAAAACATGGATGTCGACGCCGTTTTCTGGCCAGAGAATTCCTCTGACGTCAATCCGTTCACCGACTCGGAAGCACGAGCGCTTATCGACGTCGCCGTGCGCGGCATCGACGCACCGTTGCTCGTTGGCACACTCACACGTGACGACGTTGGGTCCCGCAACACCATGGTCATCTTCGACCCAAAAGATGGGCCAGGGGAGTACCACCACAAGCGGTTCCTCCAGCCGTTCGGCGAGTACATGCCCATGCGTGACTTTTTCCGGAGGTTCTCCGACATGGTTGACCTGGCTGGCGATTTCAAACCTGGTGACGGCAACGGCGTGGTGCACCTCGGCAACATCGCAGTCGGTGTGGCGACTTGCTACGAGGTGGCGGAGGACGAGGCCTACCGGATGGCGATTCGCAACGGCGCCCAGTTGCTCAGCACACCGACGAACAACGCCACGTTTGGGTTCACCGGCATGACGTATCAACAATTGGCGATGAGCCGCATGCGTGCACTGGAGACCGATCGCGCAGTGGTTGTTGTAGCCACCTCGGGTGTCTCCGCCATCGTCCATCCCGACGGCTCAGTATCGCAGCAGACGGAAATCTTCACGGCAGATCATCTCGTCGAAAAGCTGCCGCTGCGCGATTCTGTCACCCCGGCTGTGCGATTTGGAAAGATTCTGGAGTGGTTGCTTGTCGCGGCAGGGATCATGCTGATGGCTGTGGCAGGCGTTTCCGCACGTACCCGGGCGCACGGGTATGCTGCACCAAGGAATAAATAAGTGTGACAACGAGGAGACGTAGCACCGTGGCGAATACAACCCTGGTGATTATCCCGACCTACAACGAAGTGGAAAACATCCCGCTTATCGTTGGACGCGTGCTGGATGCCAACAAGGATGTGGACGTCCTTGTCGTCGATGACAACTCGCCTGACGGCACCGGAGCAAAGGCTGACGAGCTCGCAGCTACTCATGATGAAGTTCACGTGCTCCACCGCACCGGAAAAGACGGCCTGCTGGCTGCGTACCGTGCCGGCTTCGAATGGGCCCTTGAGCGCGAGTACGAGGTCATCGTTCAAATGGATGCAGACGGCTCGCATGCCCCTGAGGAACTCGTGCGTTTGCTCGACGCAGTAGCCAACGGCGCAGATCTGGCAATCGGTTCGCGCTACGTCGACGGTGGGGAAGTAAAGAACTGGCCGCGCAGCCGCTACCTGCTGTCCAAGCTGGGCAATGAGTACATCTCGATCGCGCTTGGCGACGATGTCAAGGACATGACCGCTGGCTACCGCGCGTTCCGCCGCGAAGTCTTGGAAGATCTCGACCTGGATGCGCTGTCCAACAAGGGCTACATCTTCCAAGTGGAGATTGCCCACAAGGTCGCAGACGCTGGATTCGGGGTTGTTGAAGTCCCCATCACTTTTGAAGACCGCAAGCTTGGCGAGTCGAAGCTGGACGCAAGCTTCGCTGCCGCATCGTTTGCAGAGGTAACCAAGTGGGGAGCGAAGGAAAAGGCTTCCTTCGTTGGCAACCTGGCGAGCGAAACCTGGCGACAGATTGAGTACGCTGCCGCCAACTCAAAACTTGCAGATCTTCCAAATCGTGCGACCAAGGCTCCGTCGCAGGTAGCTGACTTGGCTAACGAGGTTGCTTCCTTGACCAAGTACGAGCTCTCCGGCAAGAACCTGGATAAGGTCGGCCGTCGCGTTGCAGAAGGTGCACAGACGGCAAAAGACCTGACGACGGAAACCGTGCGTCAGGTCCTTCACGTATTCAATTCCGGTTCGAAGTAGGGAATTAGCCTTCCTTCTGCGCGGCCTGCTCCTTAGCGAGGCGGGCCGCGGTGCGACGGCGCTTCCGGAGCTGCTCTAAGCGCTCCTCAAGCAGCACGTCAAGCTCCTCAATGCTGCGACGTTCCAGCAGCATGTCCCAGTGGGTACGCGGCGGCTTCGTCGGCTTCGACTCGACACCTTCGCCCTCCATGAGCGTGCCGGTCTGACCGTTCTTGCACATCCACTCTTCGGGGATCTCAGCCTCATCGGCGAACGGAACCTCAAACACCTCACCATTGGGTGTTTGGTACTTCGCCATGCGACGCGGCGCGAGATCATGGTCGCGGTCAGTTTCGTAGCTCACGGCACCCATGCGGCTACCGCGTAGCACTCGATCAGCCATGTTGTCTCCATCCTTGTCGTCGTTATTGCCCGGTTGCCCAGCAATCGCTCAAGTATAACGGTCCACTAATTCGTTTTGTTCCCTGACCTCACCCGGGCTTGACACCTGTAATAGACTTGCCGCCGTGAAGATCAGGAAGCGGAGAGTAAACGAGACTACAAACGTTTGCGCGTGGTGCGGTAAAGAGATTGAAATCAACCAGGGGCGTGGCCGCAAGCGGAAATATTGCAGCTCTTCGTGCAAGCAGCGTGCGTACGAACAGCGCACACTCCTTGCAGGTACGACCGTGGACCCTGACGCTGTGATTCTGAGCCGTCAGCGCGTCGCAGAGATCCGCGATCGACTTTACGAGTTGCGCTGTGCCGCTGAGGATATCCAAACTGCAGCGGCCGAAGGCGCGACGGCGGACGAGTTGCATTCGTTGTGTGACGAATTAGTAGGCTTGGTCCAGAAACTCGAAAAACTGAGGTGAGGTACGTGAAGACCAGCTCCCGTAATACGAAGCTGCTTATGATCGCAGTTTTAGCCTTTGCCATTCTGGCGCTTGCAGTGGCGTTCATCCCGTTGGGAAGGACGCTGTTTTTTAGTCACGGTGTCAAAACTGAGGGTATCGACGAGTCCAGCCTGAAATCCGCCACAACGGAAATTGACGGCGTCTGGGAGGTAACAAACAAGCCTGGACCCAACCAAACGTCTGCAGGCTTCACATTCGCCGAGGTGCTGCCAGGTGATCGCCGGACTACGTCAGGCTCGACACAAGGCGTTCGCGGTAGCGTGACTATCGAGGCGGGCACGCTGAAGGCTGGCGAGATTGTCGTCGATATGACAAACATTCGCACCGACTCTGATGTCCGCGATGAAAGCGTGCGACGCAAAATTTTCCATACGGACGATTTCCCGGAGGCAAAGTTCGTTGTCACCGAGCCAGTGGACCTTAGCAGCGTGCCAGAGGACGGGACGATGGGCACCGTAGACCTGACGGGCAACATGACCATCCACGGCGAGACGAACACGATCACGCAGACATTCAATGTCGCGCGCTCGGGCGATCAGCTGCTCGTCGCAGCAGACATTCCGATCAACCGAGAGGACTACGGAGTGAAGACTCCGGAGCTGGTGGCCGCAAAGATCGCCGAGGACGGCGAAATTAACGTCCGTCTGGATATGCGGAAGTAACCCTATATAACGTCACCTGACGTTATATAAAGGATATTTGTCCGATAATGTACATTATGTCAAGTAACATTTGGTGGCACCACGGCGTAATCTGTCCCCATGGCAAAGCTCCTCTCTCCCGATCCCCGCAGGATCCCCAAGCCGGTTTACGACGATTCCTACCCGGACGCTGTCAGTAAGCAATTCACTGGCGGCTCCGACCCGGAACTCGTCGCGGCGCTCGCAGCAATCGTCGGCGCGGACAATGTTCAATCACGCGTCTCAGATCTCGTGCGTTACGCCTCAGACGCTTCTCCGTACCGCGACATCCCGTCCGTGGTCGTTCAGCCACGCAACGCGCAAGACCTTTCCGCGCTGATGCGCTATGCCCGCCGTGCAGGTCGGACGCTGACGTTCCGCGCCGCCGGGACGTCTCTTAACGGCCAGGCGATGACGAACGACATCCTCGTCGATGTGAAGACCCACTTCGCCGGCATGGAGGTCCTCGACGGCGGCAAACGCCTTCGTACGTTGCCGGGCGTTGTGCTTGGCGACGCTCAAGCGGTCCTGCGACGCCACGGCTACATGCTCGGACCTGATCCCGGCTCGACCGCATCTGCTTGTATCGGTGGCGTCCTCGCTGACAATGCCGGCGGCATGCGCTGCAAGATTGAGCGTGATTCCTTCCACACCATCGATCAGGCTGAGTTTGTATTGACGTCTGGCGAGATCGTCGATACGCGCAAAGGCGACGACGCCTTCCGCAAACAGTGCCCTGAACTGCACAAACAACTCTCTGATTTCCGTGATCGATTGCGTGCTAACGAGACGCTAGTCGCTCGCCTACGCGCAAAGTTCTCCATCCGCAACACCAACGGCTTGCGCATCGATGCATTCTTGGACGAGGACGAGCCGGTCCGTATCCTCATGCGCTTGCTCGTCGGCTCCGAAGGCATCCTCGGCGTGTTTACCGAGGCTGAGATTCGCACCATCGAGTTGCCAAAGAAAAAGGCTGTGACCTGGGTGGTTGTACCCGACATCACTGATGCTGCCAACTATGTTGCACAGCTTGTCGACGCCGGCGCTGAAGCCTGCGAACTGCTCGTCTCCGATGTCATGCGCGGATCAGTTGGCCAATTTAGTGCTGCTCCTGCTGAATGGGCAGATATTGACCAGTCCACCGCTGCCCTGCTCCTCGAGGTCGGTGGCACCACCGAAGACGAGCTTCAGCAGGCCATTGCCGCCGCCGAGGCCGTGCTCGAGGGCGCGGAGCTGCTGGCACCGCTGCACTTTGAGACCGATCCAAAAAAGCAAAACGCCATGTGGCAACTGCGTAACGGCCTGTTTGGCCTGATCGGGCAAAACCGCCCGCAAGGCGCCGCGCTGATTACTGAGGACGTGTGCTTCCCACCTGCGCAGGTCGGCGAAGGCGCTGCTGAACTTATGGAGTTGCTCCGGCGCTACGGCTACCCCGAAGGTGTGATGGGACACGCACCCTACGGGAACCTGCACTTCTTTATCACCCCGGACTTCTCCAACCCTGAGGAGCTCGAGAAGTACTCGCGCTTCCTTGACGAGCTGGTTGAGTTGGTCGTCGACAAGTACGACGGCTCAATGAAGGCTGAGCACGGTACCGGTATCAACATGGCGCCGTTCGTGCGCCATGAATGGGGCGACGAAATCTGGAACCTGTTCTGGGAGGTCAAGGAGATGCTTGACCCGGACATCATCCTCGCGCCGGACGTGAAGTTGACTCGCCAATCGGACATCCACCTGCAGCGCTTCAAGTCCTTTCCCAAGGTCGAGCAGGAGATCAATATGTGCGTCGAGTGCGGCTTCTGCGAGCCGGTATGCCCGTCACGCCACGTCACTGTGACTCCACGTCAACGCATTGTGCTGCGCCGTGAGATGGCGCGTCAGCCGGAAGGCTCGGAGGTCTTGGGGGCGCTGCGCGAGCAATACCAGTACGACGCGATCGACATGTGCGCTGCCGACGGAACCTGCGCTATCCCCTGCCCTGTTGGCATTGATACCGGCAAGGTAATGAAGCAACTGCGCGCAGCTCAGGCAACACCTGCAGAGAAGCGTGTCGCAACTGGGATCGCGAAGGGATACGGCGCGGTCGAGGCGTTGGGCCGCACTGCGGTATCTGGCGTCAATATTCTCGGTCCTGCGCTGGCCAATGCTGTCACCCAGGTTGGACGTGCACTCATCTCGCCCGAGCGCCTCCCCTCTGTGCCAGGGCCCATGCCGCACAAGGCACCACAGATGCCGGAAACCTCGCGCAGCGGTTCCGCAGCTGTCTACTTCCCTGCCTGTGTAAACCGTATCTTCGGCCAACCTGCTGGTTCTGCTGATCAGATTGCTGTGCCACAGGCGGTTGTTGAACTCGGCCGACGAAGCGGAGCACCTGTGTGGATCCCGGAAAACGTTGACGGCGGTTGCTGTGGCATGCCGTTTTCTTCGAAGGGATTCGACGATGCATACCGTGCGAAGGCACTCGACCTGCTGGAGTGCATGTGGCAGTGGTCAGAGCAAGGCGCACTGCCTGTGATCATCGATGCAGCCTCGTGCACCCATACCGTGGTGGATTCCATGCCGGAGGTACTCTCCCCTGCTGATCTTGAACGTTTCGAGGCGATTCGCGTTCTCGACCTGGTGCAGTGGCTCGACGAAGAGATCATGGAGCACCTGCCCATCACTCAGGACCAGGGGCGTATTGCTGTCCACCCGCCATGCTCCGGTCAGCACCTTGGTACCACGGAAGCGCTCATGCGTGTCGCAGCTGCGTGTGGCGATGCGGAAGTGCCCGCTGGGGCGGCCTGCTGTGGCACAGCTGGCGATCGTGTGATGTTGCACCCTGAGCTGGTTGAGTCGGCGACTCGCGAGGAACGCGAGGGGCTCAATCGTGGCAATTATGCACGCTTCGTGTCAGCAAACCGCACCTGCGAGATGGGCCTACAGATGGTGGCCGGAAAGCCATTTGAGTCGATTGCAGTACTGGTCGAGCGTGCATCCCGACCGGAGGTCACGTTAGCCTAGCGACGGCCTCCGCGGTGGCGCTGCACCATCGTGACCTGCGCGAGGTCCAGCATTTCCAATCGTGCAAGGGCTTCGCGCAGGGCTAGCTGCCAAGTCCACATCCTGCGGAATACAACGTCGTAGCCATCCGCTGCGGCGTCGCGTAAGTGGGCGTCGAAGGCCATTCGCTGCAGCCTCAGCGATGCTGCGAGGTGTTCAGGTGCGGTTGTCACCGCAGTCACGCGCAATGCAGTGTGCTTATCGACGATCCGGGCAACGTCATCGCGACTCACAACGTTCATCCGTGGCCACGCATAACCGGTGGTTGAGGCCAAGGCTGCCGCTGCACTCCGGGAATAGTTGTTCGTGCGGACAATTGTTTGCAGCACTACCTTGCCGCCCTGTGCGAGCATCTGTTCCGCGGATACGAGATACGCGATCTGTTCCTGGTGCGGCATGTTCTCAAACGCCTGCATGCTCACTACTGCGTCGTACACCCCGCGACGCTGCCGTGCCAACGCTTCGATTTCGGCTGGGGAATCCAACACGTCAATGCGTGCAGCACCTTCAGCGCCACTGAGGATCAACTGTTCTTCAAGACTTTTTCTCACGCGGGCGTCAAAGGTAACCACATCCAGGGTGCAGCGTCGATCAAGTGCTTCCGCAGCCACCGCTCCTCCACTGCACGGCATCTCAAGCAAATGTGTGCTGGGGCCGGCAGCGGCGGCGTCGAGAAGCATCGAAATGCTCCTGCGTTGCGCATCAGATAGGTCATCGCGATGAGCGTCAAGTGGAGCGCCGATTTCGGTGACGTCGACGAAGTGGTGCCTTGGCTCGTTTCCTCGCCCTGCCCCCGGAGTGTGGGACTTCATCCGCGTGCGCTGAGTCGTCGGCACACCCGTGCCAAAGTGTCCCTGCGCATGCGTTGCGGTGCCACCAGCAAAATGCTGCACCAGATCCGGAGGTAGCTCCCCGATCACCCCAAGGGGTGTGCGACCGTGCTTCGGAGCAGACACGCGTGCTGGCCCCGGCCTGTACCCCGCACCGATCAGCGCCTGGAGTGCATCTACAAGCCCTTCGGACGTCGAGGTCACCCACTCGCCTGCCATATAACTTTCAGCAAGGCCAGTCCACCCGCGCGCAGCGATACGCTCAAACATGTCCGCGGATTCCACGGTGAGCGCTGCATCGTCTCCTTCTAGAGCAAGTTCTGCTTTCGCACAGGCACGAGCAAATGTCGCCTCAGCGATCTTCGTGCGCAGCGCTCCTCCACGCGCCCTGGGAACCGCAGCGACAGCCGGCCAGGCCGCGGCGTCGATGGAACTTTTGCGTGCGCGGGAGATATCGGCCATTTCACAAATGCTAGTGGCCAAGAACCTGCTTCTGCGGTACGCCACGGCTCAGATAAAATGCGGCGCGTACTATATAGGCGTTGCACATATAAAAATTCAACCGAGGAGAGATACTTATGGCCTCTACGGTCATTCGCCCAGACGGAAACCGCCATCATGTTGTCATCATCGGCGCTGGCTTCGGTGGCGTCAACGCAGCCAAGGAACTTGCGGATGCTGATGTCGATGTGACCCTGATCAACAGCACCACCCACCACCTTTTCCCGCCACTGCTCTACCAGGTGGCAACCGGCCTGATGTCCTCGGGCGAGATCACCGGTGACATCCGTCAGATGTTTGCTAACCAGCAGAACGTCCGCGTCGTTCGTGGCACTGTTGAGACCATCGACGTCAAGGGCAAGACCGTCACCTCTGTTGAAAGTGGCAAGGAATACACCTTCGGCTACGACTCCCTCATCGTCGCCGCTGGTGCTGGCCAGTCCTACTTTGGCAACGACCACTTCGCCGAGTTCGCGCCGGGCCTGAAGACCTTGGATCACGCGTTTGAGATCCGCGCACGCCTCATTGCAGCATTCGAGCGTGCAGAACTTGCGGAAACCGCAGAAGAGCGCGATCGCGCTCTGACCTTCGTCATCGTTGGTGCTGGCCCGACCGGCGTCGAGCTTGCTGGCCAGGTTGCGGAGATGGCGCACCGTGCCTTCACCTCGGGCCGATACTCCTTCAGCACCGAGCAGTCGAAGATTTACCTGCTTGATGGCGCACCGCAGGTGCTGCCTCCATTTGGCAAGCGCCTGGGCAAGAAGGCACAGCGCGAGCTTGAAAAGGCCGGTGTCACCGTGATCCTCAACGCCATGGTGACCAACGTTGATGCGGACTCTGTCACCTACAAGGACATGAAGACCGAACAGGAAACCACGATCCAGACTCCGACCAAGATCTGGTCCGCTGGTGTTGCGGCTTCCCCGCTGGGCAAGCAGGTCGCAGACCAGATCGGTGTTGAAGCGGACCGTGCCGGCAAGGTTGCTGTTAACGCGGACCTTTCCGTCGGCGACGAGCCCAACGTCTTCATCGTTGGCGACATGATGAATCGCGACCGTCTGCCAGGTGTGGCCCAGGTTGCAATCCAGTCCGGCGCTTATGTCGGCAAGGTCATCAAGAACCAAGTCGAGCACGATATCGCTCCGGAGGATCGCGCTCCGTTCGAGTACTTCGACAAGGGCTCCATGGCGATCATCAACCGCTTCAATGCTGTGGTGAAGATGGGCAAGGTCGAGATCACCGGCTTCATCGGCTGGCTGATGTGGCTTGGCGTCCACATGTCCTTCCTCACCGGCCGCCGTAACCGCATTGTGGCTGCCAACGAGTGGACGATTAACGCGTTCTCCCGCACCCGCCACAACCTGGCTGTCACCGAAGGCCAGCTGGAGAACATCCACCTGGAAAACGGTGAGAAGTAAGCGTTCGTAGCGCCCCCAACTTCCCCGGTTCTTCGCTCTCAACGAGCGCAGGACCGGGGTTTTTGCTACTCTCCGCCCCCGAAGACCTTATGTGACCAACACCACCCCAAACGTATTACCTATAGTCGGAAAACTTCTTTATACTCTTAGGTAAGCGGCAAGCGCTTTAAAGAGACTGTGTTTGGGAATGGGTAAGCGCAGCCGCATGAAGACCACTAGTTATCTATGTGAAAGATCGTGCAACTGTGACTGTTTCTACAGAGCCGCAAATCCAGAACAAGGCGTGGGAAGGTTTCACGCCAGGACCGTGGACCGAGCACATCGACGTCCGCGACTTTGTTCAGCGCAATTACACCCCGTACGACGGGGACGCATCCTTCCTCGAAGGCGCAACTGAAAAGACACTGCGCCTCTGGGACTACCTGGATAAGAATTACCTCGCCGTTGAGCGCGAGCGTCGCGTCTACGACGTAGACACTGACACCCCGGCCGATATCGACGCCTTCAAGCCCGGATACATCTCCGAAGACGACGACGTCATCGTCGGCCTGCAAACCGACACCCCAACCAAGCGTGCCATGATGCCTAACGGTGGCTGGCGCATGGTTGAGCAGGCCATCAAAGAGGCCGGCAAAGAGGTCAACCCGGAGGTGAAGAAGATCTTCACCCACTACCGCAAGACCCACAACGATGCCGTCTTCGACATCTACACCCCTCGTATCCGCGCAGCACGCTCGTCCCACATCGTCACGGGCCTGCCGGACGCCTACGGCCGTGGACGCATCATCGGTGATTACCGTCGTGTGGCGCTTTACGGCGTTGACTACCTCATCGAGCAAAAGCAGCTGGCCAAGGATGCGTCTTTGGAGAAGGGCTTCTCCGAGCACTGGGCACGTTACCGCGAGGAGCACGCGGAGCAGATCAAGGCACTCAAGAAGCTCAAGAAGATGGCTGAAGACTACGGCTTCGACATCTCCGGCCCGGCAACCAACGCCAAGGAAGCTGTGCAGTGGACCTACTTCGGCTACCTTGCCTCCGTAAAGAGCCAGGACGGCGCCGCAATGTCCATTGGTCGCCTCTCCCCGTTCTTGGACGCATACTTCGAGCGTGACCTAGCCAACGGCACCTTGACCGAGGTTGAGGCGCAGGAGATCATCGACGCGCTCGTCATCAAGCTGCGCATCGTGCGCTTCCTCCGTACAGAGGACTATGACCAGATCTTCTCTGGTGACCCGTACTGGGCAACCTGGACCGACGCTGGTTTCTCTGAGGACGGCCGCCACCAGGTCACCAAGACCGCCTTCCGTCTGCTGCAGACGCTGCGCAACCTGGGTCCTGCTCCGGAGCCGAACATCACCATCTTCTGGGATCCGGCGCTGCCGGAGGGCTACAAGGAGTTCTGCGCCGCGATCTCCATCGAGACCTCTTCGTTGCAATACGAGTCTGACAAGCAGATCCGTGACCAGTGGGGCGACGACGCCGCTATTGCGTGCTGTGTCTCTCCGATGAAGGTTGGCAAGCAGATGCAGTTCTTCGGCGCACGCGTTAACGCTGCGAAGGCACTGCTCTACGCCATGAACGGTGGTCGTGACGAAGTTACCGGCAAGCAGATAACTGACGGTGACCACAAGCCGATCGAGGGCGATGGCCCACTCGACTTCGACGAGGTCTGGCAGAAGTACGAGGAGATGCTCGACTGGGTTATCGGTACCTACGTCGAGGCGCTGAACATCATCCACTACTGCCACGACCGCTACGCCTACGAATCCATCGAGATGGCACTGCACGACTCCGACATCGTCCGCACCATGGGCTGTGGCATCGCTGGCCTTTCAATCGTTGCTGACTCTCTGTCCGCGATTAAGTACGCGAAGGTCACACCGGTGCGCGACGAGACAGGCTTGATCGTCGACTACATCACCGAGGGCGACTTCCCGTTCTACGGCAACGACGATGACCGCGCGGACGACATTGCCGCAACCGTGGTCCACACCGTGATGCAGAAGATCAAAGCGATCCCGATGTACCGCGACGCTATTCCGACCCAGTCGGTACTGACCATTACCTCTAACGTGGTCTACGGCAAGGCAACTGGTTCGTTCCCGTCCGGGCACAAGGCCGGCACTCCGTTCGCCCCAGGTGCGAACCCGGAGAACGGCGCAGACAATCACGGCATGGTCGCTTCGATGCTGTCCGTGGGCAAGCTCGACTACAACGACGCATTGGACGGCATTTCGCTGACCAACACGATCACCCCGTCGGGCCTGGGCCGTAACAAGGAAGAGCAGATCACCAACCTAGTTGGTGTTCTCGACGCCGGCTTCATCATGGACAACGCCGATGCGGTAGTTAACCCCGCCTAATCAGACTTTCCCACTCACCTATTCACTCCGAAGGAGACGACATCATGACCACCCCTACTTTCGACGAGCGCCTCGCTTCCATGAAGGCTTCCCGTTCCGCGAACAACATGGACTCTGGCCTGTACCACGCCAACATCAACGTGCTTGACGAGTCCACGCTTGAGGATGCAATGGAGCACCCAGAGAACTACCCGAACCTCACTGTTCGTGTCTCTGGCTACGCCGTGAACTTCGTGAAGCTGACCAAGGAGCAGCAGCGCGACGTCATCTCTCGTACCTTCCACCAGGGCGCGTAGTTTATGGCCCAAGACGGAACGAGCGGCGTCGTCACGCTATCGCCTGAAGCAGGCGAGCGCGTGCGCGGCGTCGCTGCCGGTTTAGGCGGACTTTCCACCGACGACCTTGAGATCACTCGCCCAGAGTTGTTTGAGGCTCGCCGCACTGGCGAGATCGGCCTCATCCACTCTTGGGAACTGGTCACTGCCGTCGACGGACCGGGCACCCGTATGACGATTTTCTTGTCGGGCTGCCCACTGCGGTGCAAGTACTGCCACAATCCGGACACGATGGAAATGAAGGAAGGCACACTCGAGCGTATCGACGACGTCGTGCGCCGCGTACTGCGATACAAGCCTGTCTTTAACGCTTCCGGTGGCGGGCTGACCCTTTCAGGCGGCGAACCACTGTTTCAGATCGCGTTTACACGACGACTGCTCAAGGCAGTGCATGACGCTGGTGTGCACACCACAATCGACACTTCTGGTTACCTTGGTGCACGCTTGACCGACGAGGACCTGGACAATATTGATTTGTTCCTCCTCGACGTCAAGTCCGGTGATCCTGACACATACGAAAATGTCACCGCGCGCCAATTGCAGCCAACCATCGATTTTGGTGATCGACTGCACGAGAAGGGCAAACCGGTCTGGATCCGGTTCGTTGTAGTCCCAGGTCTGACCGACGCTGAGGAAAACGTGCAGCGAGTCGCCGATATCGTCGCGCGTTGGAAGGGCACCGTAGAGCGTGTGGAAGTACTCCCCTTCCACAACATGGGCGCGGACAAGTGGGACAAAATCGGCCTCGACTACGAGTTGCAGGACGTCACTCCCCCGTCCGCAGAGTCCGTTGAGCATGTGCGATCAATCTTCCGCTCGCGTGGTTTGACGGTGTTTTAACCCGGGGTATCACCCCCGTTAGACATTAAGGCGCGCACGCGTAATATCACTTTCGGTATTCGTGCGCGCCTTTTGCGTGCCTATTCATTACAGGGCGACCTCTCATACGGCAAGCCCCACAAGCGTGAAAGGGGGCTAAAGCTATGCCGCCACGTATTTCAATTCCAGGACAGCGTCCTAAGAAGGTGCAGCCCCCGTCTGTGAACCAAATCCCGGTGCCTGTCGAGCGTCAGATCGACTTTTGCCGCGTTTTTGTCGACGGCAAACGCCAGCCGGGAAATGTGCGCATGACTCACGCACTTGAGGTGGCAGAACGCTACGACAACGCTTTCGTATGGCTGTCTCTGAAAGAGCCCACAACGGAGCAAATGGAACGCATCGCCGAGGTCTTCGATATTGAGGACCTGGTTGTGGACGATGTTGTCGCAGCACATCAGCGACCGAAGGTTGAACGCCACGACGAGCAGTTGTTCCTGGTTGTGCGTTCAGTGTCGTATCGTGACGACGAAGAGGTGTCGGACGCCCGTGAAATCATTTCCACCGGCGAAGTACAGATGATTATCGGCGAGAAGTTTGCCATCACGATTCGCCATAATGTCCGTCTCCCTGACCTCACCAACAAGCTCGAGGACGAAGAAGAGCTAGCGCTGCTCGGGCCTTCTGCTGTGGCGTGGGCGGTATCTGACTATCTGGTAGACAACTACCTGAAGGTCGCGGATTTCCTCGAAAGCGACGTCGACGAGCTGGAAAACGAAGTGTTTACGCCACGTCGCACGATCAACATTGACAAGATCTACACCTACAAGCGTGAGATTTTGGAGATGCGTCACGCGATCGACCCACTGTCGCCAGCGCTTCGCAACGGGTTGACGAACAACAAGGACTTTATGCGTAAGGCTCTGCGTACCTACTTCCGCGACGTCCAAGATAACTCCACGATCGTCAGCGACCGTCTTTCAGGCTTCGACGAACGTCTCACGTCCCTGCTGGACGCGTCGGTAGCGAAGATTACGATGCAGCAGAACTCTGACATGCGTACGATTTCGGCCGTTGTGGGCATGGCGGCGGTGCCGACGTTGGTTGCCGGAATCTACGGCATGAACTTCGAAGTCATGCCAGAGCTTGGCTGGCGTTACGGCTACCCCGCTGCACTTCTCGCAATGTTCATTGCTATCTCGGTGATGTGGTGGTGGTTCCGCAAGAACCACTGGCTTTAATCAGCCACTATTTGCTCAGGATCATCAGTTTGAGGTTGGTCACAGCGACCAACTTCTCCTCGCAGTACATGTTCACGCGCCACAGGTGGGTGCGGGCACCGATGTGGACCGGCTCCGCGGTGGCGTCGATACGCTGCCCCGCGCGCACGCTGCCCAGAAGGTCGGTGGAGTTGCTCATCCCCACTGCAGGCTGTGCGCTAGCTGCCACCGCCGCAATTGACCCCATGGTTTCACCGATTGCGCAGTAGACACCGCCGTTGACGATGCCGGTTGGCTGCAGATGCTCCGCAGTTGCAACGAGGTGTGCATCCATCCGGTCTTTTGAGCAGTAATCCAGCACTAGCCCGAGTCGTTGGGCGAAATCAACGTTGAGATTGTTGATCACAGCGAGTTCTTTTTCGCTCAACGGCGTGTCGAGCACTTCGTTGTACAGGCGAAAATCGAATTCTAGGTTCATGCTCGTCGATGATACGGATGATCTGTCCTCAGCCACGTAGAATTCGCACTATGACTGCAGATGCTTCAGAACCTCTTGCTCAAATCGGTGTCGTCGGTATGGCAGTAATGGGCTCAAACCTTGCCCGTAATTTTGCGTCGAAGGGCCATACCGTCGCTATTTACAACCGCTCACCAGAGAAGACGCGGGCGGTTATCAACGAGTATGGCCATGAGGGAAACTTCATCGCCGCCGAGACCATCGAGGACTTTGTCGCATCTCTGCAGCGCCCCCGCAAGGCAGTGATCATGGTGCAGGCCGGTGCAGCAACTGATGCGGTCATCGAACAGCTCGCTGATGCGATGGAAGACGGTGACATCATCATCGACGGTGGCAATGCCCTGTTCACCGACACGATTCGCCGTGAACGTGAGATGGCCAAGCGCAATCGCCATTTTGTCGGCGCGGGTATTTCCGGCGGTGAAGAAGGTGCATTGCGTGGCCCGTCGATTATGCCGGGTGGCCCAGTCGAATCCTGGGAGACACTTGGACCACTCCTCGAAGACATTGCTGCAAAGGTCGATGGCACCCCGTGCGTGACCCACATTGGCCCGGACGGCGCTGGCCACTTTGTCAAGATGGTGCACAACGGCATCGAGTACGCCGACATGCAGGTCATCGGCGAGGCGTACCACCTGCTGCGTTACGCAGCAGGCCTGGAGCCTGCGGAGATCGCCGACATTTTCACTGAATGGAACAAGGGCGATCTGGATTCCTACCTCATCGAAATCACCGCGGAGGTGCTTCGCCAGGTCGACGCCCGCACCGGAAAACCGTTTATCGACGTCATCGTGGACGCTGCCGGCCAAAAAGGCACCGGACGGTGGACCGTCAAGGAGGCACTGGATCTCGGTGTACCGACCACAGCTATCGGTGAGGCAGTGTTTGCCCGCGCGCTGTCGTCGGCACTTGCCCAGCGCGAGGCTGCGACGGAAGCCGAACTTCCGGCGGGCGAGTTGAGTACCCTCGAAGCACTTGGCGTGGAGAAGACTGCGTTTATCGACGATGTCCGCCGAGCCCTGTACGCCTCCAAGTTGGTCGCCTACGCGCAAGGTTTCGACGAGATTAACGCTGGGTCCGCCGAGCACAACTGGGATATCAAACCGGGCGATCTCGCACGTATTTGGCGCGGTGGCTGCATCATTCGTGCGAAGTTCCTCGACCGCATTACCGAGGCCTACGAAAACGATCCGAATCTCCCGTCGTTGTTGCTCGATCCGTACTTCACCGGAGAACTGCAAAAGGGCCTGGTAGACGCATGGCGCCGTGTGGTTGTCGTCGCTACGCAGCTTGGACTCCCAGTGCCGGTGTTCGCTTCCTCGTTGTCCTACTACGACTCGCTGCGTGCCAAGCGGCTGCCAGCAGCACTGATCCAGGGACAGCGCGACTTCTTTGGTGCACACACCTACCGCCGCGTGGACATGGAAGGCACGTTCCACACCACCTGGTCCGGCGAGCGGGAAGAGTTGAGCTACTAAAACAACGACGCGCGTACACTGATCTGAATGACTACATTCGCCGACCTCGGCCTACCCCGTGAAATCGTCGCCACGCTGAAAAAGCAGGGCATCACGGAGCCCTTCCCTATCCAAGAGGCGGCTATCCCCGATGCCCTTGCGGGCCGTGATGTTCTCGGGCGGGGTCCAACAGGCTCGGGCAAAACGTTTACGTTCGGTTTGCCTATGCTTGCCCGTCTCGTTGGAGCCCCATCACGCCCGGGTCACCCGCGAGCGCTCGTGCTTGCGCCGACGCGTGAACTTGCAACGCAGATTCGCGAGCGTCTCGACGACCCCGCTGCCGCCCTCGGCCTACGCGTCCTCGATGTTGTCGGTGGCGTGAACATCAATAACCACATTCGTGCGTTGGCCTCCCCAGTCGATCTCCTTGTGGCTACCCCAGGGCGCGCCGAGGATCTCATCAACCAGAAGAAACTCTTCCTGGATCAGGTGGAGGTCACTGCTCTGGACGAAGCCGACCAGATGGCCGACATGGGCTTTTTGCCACAGGTACGCAAGCTGCTCGACCGCACTCCCAAAAACGGTCAGCGTTTGCTGTTTTCCGCCACACTGGATGGCGACGTACAAAAGCTCATCGACCGCTACATGCACAACCCAGTGACGCACTCCACTGCGCCGGTGGAAGCGGCTGTGGACACCATGGAGCATTTTCGACTTTTGGTCGGTGGCCGTGAGCAACGCAATGAGATCGCGATGCAGATCGCCGCACGTGACGGCAAGACCATCATGTTTATGCGCACGAAACACGGTGTTGACCGTCAGGTGAAGAAGCTGCGACGTGTCGGCATCAATGCCCAAGGGTTGCACGGCGATAAAACCCAAGGGGCGCGTACGCGTGCCTTAGACGGCTTCAGCGACGGCACCACCCCGGTGCTCGTCGCTACTGATATTGCCGCACGCGGTATCGATGTCGACGACGTCTCGCTTGTCGTCCACGTCGATCCGCCAGCCGAGCACAAGGCGTATTTGCACCGCGCAGGGCGCACCGCCCGTGCTGGCACGTCCGGCACAGTGGTCACGCTCGTCATGGACGAGCAAGCTAAGGAAGTCGCGCAACTGATGCGCAAGGCAGGCGTGAAGGCTCCGGAGGTCAGAGTGGCTCCAATGTCGGAGTCGTTGGTTACGATTACAGGAGCACGTGTCGCAGATGGAAAGCCATTGCCTCCGCCGGGGGCTCCGAAGCAGGCTCCCCGTGGTGGTGGCGGGCAAGGTTCCCGCGCTGGGCGTCGGTCGTCGCAACGATCGAGCCGCGCTGGACGTTCCCGTTCTACACGTGGGCAACGCGGCAACTCGCAGGGTCGTCGTGGAGAGAACAAACGAAGGAGTAACGGCCGCTAAGGCGCAGATCAACACACATGGACATATTCATATCCATACTTTCTCTTCTGGCGTTCGTATTGCTGACAGCCTCTACCGGGTTGTTCGTCGCAATCGAGTTCGCCATGACGGGGCTCGAGCGCTCCACAATCGATGCCCACGTTAAACAACGCGGGGATGCTACAGCCCGCGCTATCGCGCGTGATCACGCGAATCTTTCGTTCGTCCTCTCAGGCGCCCAGCTCGGCATTACGGTGACGACGCTGGCGGCAGGTTTCCTTGCCGAGCCTGTACTCGGTAAGTTCTTCACCCCTGCGTTGGAGGCCGTCGGACTTAGTGCGTCGGCCTCAACCACTGTCGCACTTATTTTGGCCCTTGTCATCGCAACGTTTTTGTCGATGGTTTTCGGCGAGCTTGTACCGAAAAACATGGCTATTACGGACCCGCTGGCGACAGCTCGCGTGGTCGTGCCACCGGTGCACTGGTTTAACACGGCGATGAAGCCGTTTATCAACCTTCTCAATACCTCCGCTAACTGGATTGTGCGCAAGATGGGTATCGAGCCTGCCGACGAGCTTGCCTCGGCCCGCTCTTCTCAAGAGCTTGGCGCCATGGTGCGTTCGTCGGCAGAGGCTGGTGGTTTGGATGCTGAGACCGCTGCAGTGATCGACCGATCACTGCGCTTCGGCGAGACCACAGCTGAAGAGGTGATGACGCCCCGTTCCACCATCGACTCCCTCGACGCGGAGGATACTGTTGTCGACCTGATCGCACTTGCTCGCGAAACTGGGCGTTCGCGTTTCCCAGTGCGGCGTGGCGATCTCGACGACACCCTCGGAGTCGTCCACATCAAGGACGCATTCTCCGTGCCACCCGACGAGCGTGCGACCACACAACTTGCCACGCTTGCCCGGCGTGTCCCAATCGTCCCGGGCACGCTGGACGGCGATTCCGTGCTGAACCGGGTGCGCTCTGCTGGTTCGCAGGTCGTACTTGTTGCCGATGAATACGGCGGCACCATGGGCCTGGTTACCATCGAAGACCTCGTTGAGGAGATTCTTGGCGAGGTGTACGACGAATACGATGACCGCGAAAGCGAAAAGGACTTTGTCCGTTACGGCACCTCATGGGAGGTTTCCGGGCTCGTGCGTCTCGACGAGCTCGAAGAGCGCCTCGCCTACACAGCACCCGACGGCCCCTACGAGACGTTGGGCGGTCTGATCATGGCAACACTCGGTCGCATCCCGAAGGTTGGCGACGAGGTCGTCCTGCGCGAAACGTTCGGTTCGCTGCAGGAGGAGTTCCAATCGGCAGGCGCCGGATTATGGCTTGCCCAGGTCACCGCAATGGACGGCCGCCGTGTGGATAAAGCGATGCTGCGCCCGATTACCCCTGAGGAGGCCGACCGATGAGTATCTGGCTCGCTGTTGTCCTGATTGTCGCCCTCCTCGCTGCTAACGCATTCTTTGTTGGAGCCGAGTTCGCTCTCGTATCCTCGCGCCGCGACCGTCTCGAGTCACTCCAGGCCCAAGGCAAAACCAAAGCCCAGGACGTGATGTACGCAACCGAGCACCTTTCCATCTACTTGGCTGGTGCGCAGTTCGGCATTACTGTGGCCTCGCTGATATTGGGCAAGGTTGCCGAGCCGGCGATTGCAAAATATCTGGAGGAGCCGTTCCTCGCGCTGGGTGTACCGGCAGATATTCTGCATCCAATTTCGTTCGTTATTGCGCTTGCATTCATTTCTTTCTTGCACATTTTGTTCGGCGAGATGGTGCCGAAGAATATTGCCATCGCGGGGCCTGAGCAATCCGCAATGTGGCTGACCAGACCGATGACGGTTTGGATGAAGCTAACCCGCCCCGTGCTGGAAGCACTTAACTGGGTGGCTCGTAAGACATTAGCTGCGTTCGGTATCCAACAGCGCGACGAGTTGGATTCCACTGTCGACCAGGAGCAGTTAGCCACAATGATTCAGGAGTCTCGCAAAGAGGGGCTCCTGGATGCCGAGGAAACTGTCCGTTTGGCAAAGGCGTTGCGTCAGGATTCCCGCAGCCTCAACGAGGTGCTCATCCCGCTTGTAGAGGTAAAGACGATCCCCTACGACCCGCGCGGCATCCGTCTTTCGATCATCGAGCAGGCAGTGCAAGACACCGGTTTTTCACGCTTCCCGGTACTGATCAGCACTGGATCCCTGGCGGGCTACCTGCATGTGAAGGACATTCTGGACTTGATGGAGACAGATGAGAAGGATCCACGCGTGCCGCTTTCACGCATTCGACCGCTCATCACAGTCGACGGCCACGAGTCAATGGACGACGCTCTTACTTTGCTGCACCGACGTTCAGCGCACATGGCGGCAGTGCATGAGAACGGCCGCCTCGTCGGGATCGTCGCCCTCGAAGACCTCATCGAGGAATACGTGGGTACGGTGTCGGACTGGACACACGAAAACGAATAGTTAGCGTGCGTATGACCACAACCCTGCAACCTGAGGAATATCTCGCACGCATACACGAGCACGAGCAGCGTGCGGCTCCTTGGGCGGACGCCCGTGCGGCTCGGCGTGCGCATGGCGAGTACCACCCAGTATGGGACTTCCTCTTTGAGTACTACCCCGTTCGCCCATCGCATTTGAAGCGCTGGCATCCAGGGGTTGGGGTCGCTCTCGCGCAGGCTGCGGATACACCGCAAGCGTCTTGGCGCGACTACGTCACCACACCTGACGGAACCGTGGCCTTGGACGCGGACCTTTTCCTCCAGCATCGACGCAACGATGTGGAGATGGTTGGAAGGCTGCTGCGTGCCGTCGATACGCGTCCTGCCCACTTTGATTGCTTCGGCATGCACGAGTGGGCGATGGTGTATAAGACCGACCACCCACGTCACGATTTGCCACTTCGCCTTGGAGCAGAGGGCACCAACGACGTGGTTGAGTCTCACCACATCAAGTGCTCACATTATGACGCGTTTCGTTTCTTCACCCCTGCAGCGCGTCCGCTGAATCTGACTGTTCTTACTCGCGAGTCTCAGCCTGATCACGACCAGGCTGGCTGTGTACATGTCAGCATGGATCTGTACAAGTGGGCGTTGAAGTTAGGACCGCTGGTACCTGGCGAGCTTTTCCTGGATTGCTTTGAGCTTGCGGCACGGGCTCGGCGCTTGGATATGGAAGCGTCGCCATACGACTGCCGAGAGTTGGGCTTTGATGTTGTCGCGGTAGAAACCGCTGAAGGTAAAGCGGAATACGTTGCGCGTCAACGCGCATTGTCTCAAGCCGCTGCTCCACTGCGCGCCAGGCTTGTCGCGACCGTAGAAGCTGCGTTGGACAGCTAAGCTCGGAGCAGGTTTTCTCAATCGTTCGACGTTGAAGGGGCTACGACCACAATGGCTAGGCACGCAAGCGGTAAAAACAATTTCAGGCTAGCGGGTTGGCTTATCGCCCTGCTTGTCGCTCTCGCTGTAGCTGCAGTGCTTGCAGTGGTTTTGTGGCAGCGCGACGGCACCGACTCGAGCGCTGCAGCTCCTGATTGCGTATCCGGTGATCTGGTTCTGCCGGTCGCCGCTTCCGATGAGAAAGTAGGCCGTGCACTTATCGACGACTACGCAGCCGCCAACCCCGTTGTCCGGGACTACTGCATCAAGCCGCAGTATGTTGACTCGATCAAGGAAGCAGCAGTCTATATCGCTCCGAATACCTCGATTACGCATACTGCGTTGAAGTCGGCTGAGCGCACTGCAGCGGTTGCTGACCCCCAAGCTGTCCATAGTGAACCTGTAGGTGTCGCTGGCACCGAACAGGTGAAGTTGGAGGACGTGAAGACCGAGTCTGTGCTGTTCCCTGTTGAGGAAGAGCCTGAGGCTTCCGCGTTGGTGGCGGCAAAGGTCGCCGGCAACGACAATGATGCTGTGAAGGCCCTCACCGATCAGCGTCTGGGTAAGCTGGCGGACTTCGCAGGAGCAGACGGCAAGCTTGTGGCGACTGCGGAGGACAGTGTTCCGGAAGGTCTTTCATTTACCTCAGTCGGCGCAGACATTGTTTACGCGGCGATCCCATTGAACCAGAACGACGCAGTAAACGAGGATCAAGCGCGCGCTGGCCAGGACTTCGCACGTGCCGCAGCCGAGAAGTTCGATGGCTCCGAGAAAGATCAGCCGGTGATTTCGGATCTGGTCTGGGCTGCTGCCCTGCCTTCTGGTGGAGAGAAGCTCGGCGATCAGGCGGAGGCAGCGAATGTTCTCGAGCCGGTCAACACGTTGTTCCTACTTGACACCTCTGAGGCAATGGCGCCGTTTATCGAGCCAGCCAAGGATGCGATTGGCAACACCGCGCTTGAACTTGGCGGTGCAGGGAAGGAAGTAGGTCTGTGGAACTACTCCTCACCGCTGACCCCTGGTGTGGTGAATGGATTCCGCCAAAACATCTCCGTCTCCCCTGATGCGGAGTCGGTCAACGTGGCGGTGCGTCGCTTCCTCGTCGGCGGAACCCCCCAGACCCGCGAAGCGCTCCAGGCTGCGGCTGCTGCATACGGCAACGCAAATGCGCCAATGCGAATTGTGCTCGTTACCACCGGCACCGCTGATGCCGGAGATGACGCAGCATTTATTGACGGCTTCCGGCAGGCAGCGGGCAACAACCTGGACCTTACCGTGGTACGTGTCGGAGACGGCGATCCGGATGCGGCATTGGAGCAGATTGCCCAAAAACAGGTCGACGCTAAGACTGCAGAGAACATCGCGGATGCGGTGAAGCAGGCCGCAGGGTTCTGACGACTAACATCGGCAAGCAATAAAGGCCCGGGCTGGAGGGAGTACCCAGCCCGGGCCTTTGTTGTGTGGCCTGTTTAGGAAGTCTTGCGACGACGGCGATCAGCCAGCTCGTCGAAACCAATGACGTTAGGAGCGTCGATCTCTTCTTCGACACGCTCGGACGGGAACGCGGAGATGGTGCCGGTGAGTTCCTTCATAATCTGCGGCACCGCGATGCCGAACACGCCTTGGCCACCGCCAAGGAGGTCGATGATCTCTTCGTTGGAGCGGCACTCGTAGACGGTTACACCGTCGGAGACCAGGGTGATTTCCGCAATGTCGGAGACACCGCGGTCACGCAGCTTGTCCACCGCGAGGCGAATGTTCTGCAGGGAAATGCCGGTGTCCAAAAGACCCTTGACGATCTTGAGTACCAAGATGTCCTTGAAGGAGTACAGACGCTGGGAACCAGAACCCTTTGCGCCACGGATCGACGGGCGAACCAGCCCAGTGCGTGCCCAGTAATCCAGCTGACGGTAGGTGATGCCTGCAACCTGGCATGCGATCGGTACGCGGTAGCCGACTTCGTCGGACGGACCGACGTCGAAAAGCGATTCCTGCACCGCAGCCGAGGTGGTCTCCTGCTCGCCTACCTGGTTGAGATCGTTGATACTCACGTAATTACTCCCATGAAAGTTATATGAGGGCCTGCTGACTATTAAATGCCAAGCATAGGACCTGGGTCAAGAGTTTCACGCGCAACACGCCGAACTCTCAACCTCAACTTTACACTGAGACTTTATTTCGCCTCGTCTGCCCCATCGTCCCCATCAGTATCAGGAGTATCACCGGTGTCGAGGTCATCCACACCAAGATTGCGCATGAGTTCTTCAAAATCAGCGTCAGCCTGGGCGTCGCCGCTTGCTGAAACAGATTCCTGCGGATCAATGACCTTGAGTTCAGCACCAAGAAAACGCTGCGCGTCTTCCGGCGAAAGGTAGATCGATGCCTGGCTTGCTACGAGGTCATCAACGCTGAGTTCGTGGTCCAATTCAAGCGCAAGCAGAAGCGCGTCACTCGCCCGCAGGTCCAGTTCAGAGCCGTCAGCAAACGACACGGTTGCCATAAACATGCCCTCTAAGTACGAAGACAGCTCAATGGTTTCTACTGTTTTTCCGGAGTTGCGAATCAGATCCACGACGGCATCTATGGTGCGGGGGCGGATTGGCGACCACCCTGAAAGCCGGGCAGCCAATTCCCCACCCTCATGCGTTGGTACCCAGACAGGAATGCAGCGGCCGTTAGAGGATCGCTGCAGCAATGCGCAAAGGTATTGCTCGGGACCGACGGAGTACACCCCGACCAGCTCGACTGCTTCCATAACGACTAGTTGCCGGACTGCTTGCGTAGTTCGTTCTTCACCAGCGAAGCGTGCAGCGAGACCACCAGCGCGGACATCTGCTGGCCAATCTCTTCTGCTTGCTGCTGTGCATTGACCTTGCCCGATTTTGCAACCGGTTCGGTGACCTGACCGATCATGTCAGCCTGACGAGCGGCAGCAGTACGCAGCGTCTTCAGATGACGCGAGTCCAAGCCGAACTCAGCCAGGGACATTGCAGTAGTGACAGTGCGAACATCGTCGACATTGAACAGCCCTGCCGCGTCTGGGGTGATGAGGCCGACCTTGATGTATTCCTCAACCGTGGACTGCGAAGCCTGAGCCTGTTCCGCAACATCCACGTCGGTCAGGCGCGTCGGTGCCGGGGCCCGGAAGTTCTCCGGAGAGATCATCGGCTCAGCATCGTTTGCAGTCAGAATCGCGGTGACCTGGCCGGAATCCATGGCCTCAAGCTGTTCGCGGATCACCTTCAGCGGGAGGTAGTTGTCACGTTGGGTGACCAGAATGTAGCGCAGGCGCTCCACGTCCTGATCAGTAAAACGGCGGTAGCCCGACGCCGTGCGCTGCGGTGTGATCAGTCCCTCGGATTCGAGGAAACGGATCTTGGAGACGGTCACGTCCGGAAACTCAGTCCGCAAACGCTCAAGCACAACACCAATCGACATGGTCTTTGCCGGTTTGTTGGGCTTGGCTTGCTTCGCGGCCGTCTGCTGCGGTGCGGTTTTGCGGATTGCGCTCACGTGATCGTGCTCTTCTTCTCGTGGGACGTCGGGCTAAGGATGAACGGAAAGCTTAGGCTTCCGCGGTGATGAATACGAGTCGGAACTTGCCAATCTGGATTTCATCGCCATTGGTCAGCTGCTGCGTGTTTCGCGGCTCGCGGTTGACGTAGGTGCCGTTGAGCGATCCGACGTCGACAACCTCGTAGCCATCCTCGTTGGCTCGGAACTCGGCGTGACGACGAGACACGGTCACGTCATCGAGGAAGATATCCGCCTCTGGGTGGCGGCCTGCCGTGGTCGACTCCTGGTCGAGCAGGAAGCGTGCACCAGCGTTCGGGCCACGCTTGACGACGAGCAGCGCCGCACCTTCGGGGAGGTTTTCAGTTCCTGCTGCGGAATCCACAGATGCCGCGGCACCAGATTCCATCTCCTTGAGCAGGTCTGCTCGGAACACCGAGGTGGTTTCGACCTGGTTCTGCGGCGTGTTGTCGCTCATGACTAACTCCTTGACTATCGAGTCGAGATTGAGAACTTCTGCAATAGTACCGCCCAAGTCGGGATTGGGTGGTGTTTAGTGACTTAACGGAAAATATTGCCGATGCCACTAATGACCGAATTGCCTGACCCGGCAAGCGGATTATCCGAAACCATGTAGGTCCATGTGGCGCTTGGACGCTTCCATCCTGCATCAGCAAGATGCGCCCCGGATTCATCGATATCCACGGTGTTAAAGGTTTCTACTGCTTGGTCAACCGCACGGTTGGCGAGGTCTTTGAACTCGCGCACAGCAATACGGTGGTACTCATCGATCGGGGTCTCGCGTGCGATAGCGCGAAGGTGAATAGATTCACGGACATCGTCCATCAGCGCGAGGTGTTCGGACCACTCTGCGTCGAGATGGAACAGCATGATTTCGCGCGCTGCTTGGTCGAGAACCGGCTGCGGTAGGTGCGACAGTTCGGCGGCGCGCTGCGGGGAGCGCTCAGAGAGTTCTCGCCACGCTGTGTCAGTATCCAAAATGGTGGCGCGACGCTCGTCGAGAATGTCGCGGTGGTCTGCGAGAAGCTTGTTGTACTTCCACGTCTGGGAGTGGATCTCCAACAGTTGGCCTTCGGTGACGCGCTGGCAGTGCTCAACGAACTGCTGGGCTCGATTGCCGGTGAGGCGCCCATCCGGTTCAGGCTGCGCGGAGAAGGATTCGTCGGCCCCTCCGGTGGTGATGATGTCGTCGTCAAGGGAGACGAAGAACAAGCTCAAGCCTGGATCGCCCTGGCGCCCTGCGCGGCCGCGAAGCTGGTTGTCCAAACGCGCGGTGCGGTGACGTGCCGTGCCAATCACGGCGAGTCCGCCGAGGGCGGCAACTTCGGCATGATCGTTTTCGTTCGCGCCGCCGAGACGGATGTCGGTGCCGCGACCGGCCATCTGGGTCGAGACGGTGACACGTCCGATGTCGCCGGCTTCTGCGATGATGCGTGCCTCTTCTGCATCGTTTTTCGCGTTGAGCACGTTGACGTCGATGCCACGCGCCTCGAGTGCTTCCGCGAGCGCTTCAGATTCGGCCACATCATGCGTACCCACGAGCACCGGCTGGCCAGTGTGGTGGATGTGCTCAATCTCGTCGACAATCGCCGCGTTCTTATCTGCCATGGTGGCGTAGATCCGGTCTGCCTCGTCGAAACGCTTGAGCTCGTTGGCTCGGTCGATAACGGAGACGTGCAGGCCGTAGAAACTGCGCAGCTGGTCGGTCGCCTCGACGGCGGTGCCGGTCATGCCGCACACGAGCGGGTAGCGGCGCATGAGCGCCTGCAGGGTGATCGAGTCTAGGATGCGCCCGCCCTCGGACACGTCGAGGCCTTCCTTTGCCTCGACCGCAGCTTGCAGCCCGTCCGGCCAGCGCTGGAGTTCAGCGACTCGGCCACGTGAGGCGTCGACAAGTGCGACCTTGCCATCCTCGACGATGTAGTGGACGTCGCGGATCAGCAGCGCCTTAGCGTGGAGCGCCAAGTTCACGCGGACCAGTGTGGTGCCGATGTTCTCGTCGGAATACAGCGAGTCGATGCCGAGCAAGCGCTCGATTTTCTGTGCACCTTCGTCGGTAAGAAACGCGTTGCGCCCGTCGGAATCGATGGTGTAGTCCTTCTCCTCCACCAGGTGCGAGACGGCCTCGGTGATCTGCCCGGTGGCCTGTTGGGCGCCTTCGGAGCCGGCGAGGACGAGTGGGACCAGGGCTTCGTCGACAAGCACACTGTCCGCCTCATCGACGAGCGCAACATCTGCCGGCGCTTGCACCGTCTGATCGCGGGAAGTGATCTGGTTGTCACGCAGGTGATCGAAGCCGATCTCGGTCACCGGGGCATAAATGACGTCACAGCGGTAGGCCGCGATGCGCTCTTCGCGTGTCGACGACTCCGTCACCGCCGCAACCGACAACCCAAAAAATTCCACGAGCGGGCGCATCCACTCCGCGTCACGGGTCGCAAGGTAGTTGTTCACAGTGATCAGGTGGACGCGCTTGCCCTGCAGCGCAAAACCCGTGGCAGCCATCGCGCCAACCAGGGTCTTGCCCTCACCGGTGGCCATTTGGATCACGTCGCCTTCCAGCAGGCGAAGCACCGCTTGGTTCTGCACGTTAAACGGCGTCATGCCGAGTGTGCGCTGCGAAGCCACGGACAGCCCAGCGAGGAAACGCGGCTTGTCCTTGACTTCCCCATCGGTGACGGCGGCGCGGACGGTTTCGGCGAGCGCGGTGTCGTCGAGAAGCGAAAGCTCCTCAATGAGCCCATGTGCGTCGGCGACGACAGCCTTGGACTTCTTATTGTTGCGCTCCGCCGTGGAGCCCATGGCTTTCCAGAACCAGTCGAATTTGCCCATAAGGCTTAAGGATAATGCGGTTTGGCGCAACGTTCCGCTGAAGGGGTGCGCCAACGTGCGAAATTGATGGTGACACGATTACGCTGATGGTCAAAATTAAGGAGGGAAGCCAAACCATGCTGTCTATGAACGTGAAAGTCCCCTCGTCAACGGGGAAAATGATGGCAGGCACCATCGACCGACCGGACGGGCCGGCCCAGGCATACGCGATCTTCGCGCACTGCTTCGCCGGGTCCCGCCACACGCCGGGCGCATCGCGCATTTCCAAGCGCCTGACCGAGCACGGCATTGCCACGCTTCGGTTCGACTTTCCGGGCCTCGGCCAGTCTGAAGGCGAATTCAAAGACACGTCGTTTTCGCAGAACGTCGACGACATCGTCGCCGCAGCGCAGTGGCTGGAGGAGAACTACAAGGCCCCGCAGCTGCTGATGGGCCACTCCCTCGGCGGCGCGGCTGCGCTGAAGGCAGCAACCCGCCCTGAGCTGAAGAAGATGCTCAAGGCGGTGGCCACTGTGGGCGCGCCGTTCGACCCCGCCCACTCGGTGCTGCACTACGCACATTCCATCGGCGACGCCGACATGCACGGCTCCGTCCCTGTCACCCTCGGCGGGCGCGAACTGATCATCTCGCGCGAATTCCTCGAAGACCTCGCAGAGACCAACCCAGAAGAATACCTGCCGAAGTTGCGCAAGCCGTTGCTCATCGTGCACTCGCCTATCGACGTCACCGTCGGTATCGACAACGCGCAGAATATTTTCACCAAGGCCCGCTACCCCAAGTCGCTTATGACGCTGGACAAGGCAGACCACCTACTCACCCGCGAAGGCACTGCACAACGCGCTGCAGACATCATCGGGTCCTGGGCCGTGCAATACCTCCAGCCACTGTTTGTGCCAGCGAAGACCACCGACGACAACGCGGTGTCCTACTCTGCCCGCGGCACGAAGTACGGCGACGTGGTGCGCACCTCTAACCGTGCCATCACCACGGACCGCTCGAAGAACACCGGAGGCAAGGGCCAGGGTGTCACCTCCACAGGCCTGTACATGTCCGCGCTCGCCGTGTCCTGCTCCCAGGCAGTGCGCGAGGCAGCCAAGGGCATGTCGCTTGACGACGTCCGCGTGGAAGTCAACCACAACGGCGACGGCACCTTCACCCGCCTGATCACCCTCTACGGCGACCTGACCGACGACCAGGTGGAAACCCTGCGCGCCGCCGGTGCCGCGTCCACTGTCGACGGCTACGTGGCCAAGAGCGAGATCGAAACAACTGCGGAGACCGCTTCGCTTGAGCGTCGCCGTCGCCAGAACCAACTGCACCGCGCAGAACGGTTGGGCAAGTAATGGCTGACGTTAAGGGCTCTGGGGGCGCTGCTGGCTCCGGTGACTTGTGGAGCGAAGTACGCGGGCTTTGCCGATGTGGGCTTGGCATGCCATATGAAGCCTGCTGCGGCCGCTACATCTCCGGTACTGCGAAAGCCCCCACCGCTGAGGCCCTCATGCGGTCGCGCTACACCGCCTTTGTCATCGGCGACGGTGACTACATCGCCCGCACCTGGGCACCGGAAAAGTTGCCCGCCGGCCTCGACGTGAATCCTGAAGGCGAGCCGTTTACCCGCCTGATCGTCCTGGAAACTGAAGGCGGCGGCCCCTTCGACGCCGAGGGTGTCGTGACCTTCGAAGCCCACTACCCCGGCGGTTCCCTCCGCGAGCGCTCCACCTTCGAACGGCGCGACGGCGCCTGGGTTTACGTCGACGGCGTAGTTCGGTGACCAGCCAGTTTTGGGCGCGTATGACAGTGTTGTAATATCGGGCGAGTTACGGTTTCAGCCTCGCGCTGAGCAGTAACGGATCGGGCTGTGGCGCAGTTTGGTAGCGCACCACACTGGGGGTGTGGGGGTCGCAGGTTCAAATCCTGTCAGTCCGACAAAACACCCCTGGGGCCGCTGCGATAAACGCCAGGCCCCAGGGGTATTTGCGACTGTAGGTTAAGACACGATCTTGCCGTTCGCGTCGTAGGTGTAGAAGCCCTGCCCAGCCTCCAGGCCGGTCCTACCTTCTGCGACCATCGGCTTCAGTGTCGTCTCAACGAAATCCTTCTGCCACTGCGGGGCATTCTCGTTGGACTCGATCACGGCGACCAAGGTGCGCACGCCGACGAGGTCCATGATCTCAATCGGCCCGCGCGGGGAGCCGGTGGAGTTGCACCAGTCGCGGTCGATGTCGACGGGGTCAGCGATGTCGTGGTGCAGCAGGTACATGCCGGCACTGAGCAGCGGCACCAGCAGGGTGTTCAGCACGTAGCCGGGCTGCTCGCGCTTGAGCGGGACCGGTACCATGTTGATCTGCTCCGCAAACTCCACGAGTTGGTCCACATACTTCGGGTCAGTGCCCTCGTGAGGCATGATCTCGGCGGTGTTCTGAATCCAGATGTGGTTGGCAAAGTGCAGTGCCAAGAAGCGCTCCGGCGCACCCGTCGCGTCCGCGAACTTGCTCGGCATGAGCGTCGACGTGTTGGTGGCAAAGACGGTGGTCGCCGGGGCGTACTGCCCCACTTCGGCCCACACCTTGCGCTTGAGCTCGAGGTTCTCCGGGATCGCCTCGATGACCAGGTCCGCGTTCGCTAGCGCTTCCTTAAGGTCCGAGGTCTGGGTGAGGTTTTCGTGCGCCGCCGCGATGGTTTCGTCGTTAGCGGACTCGAGCTCCGCCTTCATTTGCTCACCGATGGCGTCGAAACGCTGTTTGCCGGCCGCGAGGGCCTCCTCGTTAATGTCGTAGGACACTACCTTCTTGCCCGCGAAAGCAGAGCAAAAAGCGATCTGCGCGCCCAGGACACCTGCACCAAGTACTGTTACGTTATTGAATGTCATGCCCGTCACGTTAATCCTGTTTATGTGACTTTCACAGCAGTTCTAGTGTGAAGTTTTACGCAAGCGACGCCCGGTCCACCGCCATGAGACCTGTCGCTGCCCGCCGGCCCAGCTCCACGTAATACGCCGCGTGCCTCAACCGCGCCTCAAAGGTGTCCGACTCGAGTGCGCGCTTGACCTTTGCCGGCACACCTGCTGCAAGAGAGAACTCCGGCAACTGCTGCCCCTCCAGTACCACTGCCCCGCCGGCGATGATGCTGCCCTTGCCGATGCGCGACCGCGACAGCACCGTCGCATTCATCCCGATCAGGCAGCCTGGCTCGATATGGCAACCGTGGATCATCGCAAGGTGGCCAATCGTCACGTCCTCTTCGAGCACTGTCTCCCCATCCGTATCCACGTGCAGGACTGAGCCGTCTTGCACGTTCACACGTGCACCGATACGGATTGCGCCCACATCGCCACGGATGACCACGCCGGGCCAGATGTTGGCGTCCTCGCCTATCTCAACATCGCCGATAATCGTCGCCTCATCAGAGATGTACGCCGATGGATGAATCTTGGGGGTTTTGCCTTCGAAGCTATAGATCATGCGTTCCAGTGTGCCGGAATTGCCCAACGCGTGGCGCTGAAAAGTGCGTAACCGCGCCTGTTCGGGTGGTCGTCGTCAAGCAGTGCGCTACTGCTGCGTCGCCCGGCCGAGCCGGAAGAACTTCAGCATGGCGTCGGTGGCGAAGCCTTTCGGCACCGTCCCAGATGAGTCGCCGGCGCCGCCTGGCCACACGTGGGGGCCATTTTCGATGCGGTAGTGGGCAAGTTCGGCGTCGCAACCTGTCCACGCCTCGCGGATAACGCCAGGGGCTACCTCAATGTCTTCGTGGCGGGCGTCGCAGTGGTTGCGCGACGCGGACTCGTGAAGCATTTCCTCCACCGAGTTGTATGCCGTGGCGTGGCGTTGCCCGCCGTTGTAGGCAATGACATTGTCGCCCGTGCTGTGGAAATCGACGTGCATCATCGGTATCTGGGAACAGCCTGCAGAAACGCGTTGATAATAGGCGCCTGCAACCGTGGCAATGCCTGTGAATGCCTGTGGTCGTTGGCAACCCACAAACGCGGCGAAGCCCCCACCGTTTGAGAACCCCGCCGCAAAAATACGGGAGTGGTCGACCGAAAATTCGCCTTCGAGCGCGGCGAGGACGGCGTCCACAAACGCAAGGTCTTGTTGCCCAGAAGTCGAGGCGTACGGTGCAGGCGCCCAGGCAGAATCTTTGCCGTCGAGGTACGCCACAATGGCGTCTGCGGCATCGAGCCCGGAGTTTTTCCGGATCTTTTCGGCGTCTTCCTTATAGCCGTGGAACACGAAGATCACTGGCAGACGGTCACGCTGACGCGCTCCCGCAGGGGTAGAGACGATGTAGTCGCGCTTCAACCCACCTGCGGTGATGTTGCGATGTTCGCTGCCTGGTGGCCCCCATGGTTCGACCTCGCGCACGTCGTCCGCAGCGGGCAGTGCTTTGGTTGTTACCCCGGGTTCCTTGACGCTTCCGTCCCCTCCGGAGCAGCCGGTGAGTACGAGCAGGACTGTGGACAACGCCGCCGCGGTGACGGTTGAAACTTTGCCCATTACGTCTGCTGCTCCGGATAAAACACGACAGGTAGATTAGTGCATCATGCCAATAAGCGGAACACAGCCAGGTCCGAGCAAGAAGTCGCAGCCGACCTTTCGTGACCGCGCTCACCAACACACCGCGGCGAGTGCGTTTGTGCGCGATGCGGATCGCTACCACGACGCGCGTCCGTCGTATCCTCGTGAGGTTGCCGAGTTGTTCGACGGCGCCGATGTCGTGTGCGACGTCGGCGCCGGCACTGGGAAATTAACGCAGTTGCTTATCGACGACCACCGCACCGTCTATGCATGCGACCCCTCCCCCGACATGACGCGGGTACTCCATCACCAGTTGCCGGAGGTGCCTGTGTGGCGGGCGACGGCGGAAGCGACGGGGCTCGCGGACAATGCCGTCGATGCGATCGCGTGCGCACAGACCTGGCACTGGGTGGACCCGGCAGAGGCCAGTGCTGAGGCAGACCGCGTCATTCGCGATGGCGGATCTCTCGTTTTGTGTTGGAATACGCTCGCGGTACATCACCCTTGGGTGCTGCGGCTCAGCCGCATCATGCACTCGGGTGATGTGCAGCGCGAAGGCTTCTACCCCACCGTGCACGCCCCGTGGAAACTCGAACGGGAGGTCCGCACGGAGTGGGTCGATCAGATCCCAGTCGAACACTGCTTCGAGCTCATGGCCACACGCTCGTACTGGCTGAAAGCCTCCGAGCGCACCCGGGCAAAGATGGAGGCGAATCTGACGTGGTACCTCTACGAGCGCCTCGGGTTCGATGAGGGACAAATCATCCCGCTGCCCTACCGCACGGACGCGTTTGTGTACCGGCGATAGGGCGGGCTGCTAAAACAAGTCGGTCCGCTTCTCAATCCCGAAGAAGTGGAAGATCTCCTCGGTCACGTCGATGCCACGATGCGCAGCCCACGGTCCGGTAGGCCACTCGTGGCCCATGCCCTCCACTCGGTGGTGCAGGGTACGAGCCTTGTCGCCATTGCGACGCTCAAACGCGGCAACCACTTCGGGAGCGCCGAGAATGCCGTCCTCAGCGGGGCTGCCGTATCCCGGCCGGACCTCGCCGTTATATGGCACTACGTCGTCGTGGGTGCCGTGGATGTTGAGGTAGTCCACCGGCTCGGCTGCCTCGATCTGCGCCTCGGTGCAGCGCACAGCCGCAGACACAGAGGCAACACCCGCGAAGGTATCGCTGAGCGTCGACAAGTAGACCGCGAGACCGCCACCATTGGAGAAACCGACAGCATAAATGCGTTCGGGGTCGATGTCGAAGTGTTCGCTGGTTTGGGCGATGATGTCGTCGATACGCGCCTTGTCCTGCTCAATCGTGTTCAGCGCATACGGCGCAGGAGCCCACGCCAGACCGGCACCCGTCGGCGCAACGACCACTGCGTTGGCCTGCACGAGGCCGGTACCGCCGAGGAAGTTCCGCCCATTATCGCCACGACCGTGCAGCGCAACAATCAGGGGCAACGGCCCCTTCGGATCTGAGGGCGCGGAATAGACCGTCGAGTCCATAGTCCTGCCTACTTCTTTCCGCGACGCTCACGCACACGCACCGCGATGCGCACCGGAGTGCCGTGGTAGCCGAACTGCTCGCGGAACTTGCGCTCAAGGTAGCGGCGGTAACCGCCATCGAGGAAGCCCGTGGTGAACAGAATGATTGTCGGCGGGCGCGTCGTCGCCATGGTGGCAAAGAGCAGCTTGGGCAGACGGTTGTTCTTCATCGGAGGCGGGTTCGCGGCAATCGCCTCACGCAGCCAGTTGTTGAGCTGGCCGGTAGAGATGCGCTTGTCCCAGTTCTCCAGCGCTTCCTTCATCGCTGGCTCCAGGCGGTGCAGACCACGACCGGTGTCCGCGGAAATGTTGAGCTTGGTTACCCACTTCAACTGGCCCATGGTCAGGTCGAATTCGCGGTCGAACTCGTAACGACGATCCTCGTCCATCAGATCCCACTTGTTAAAGCAGATCACCATGGCCTTACCGGCTTCGAGCACCATCGAGATCACGCGCTGGTCCTGCTCGGAGATCTCCTGGGAGGCGTCGATGAGCACCACACACACTTCAGCGGCCTCGATCGTGCCGCGAGTGCGCAGTGATGCGTAGTACTCGTGGCCCTGGGCGTTCTTAACTTTCTTCCGCAGGCCGGCGGTATCGATGAACGTCCAAAGGTCCTCGTCCAACTGCACCAACTCGTCGACCGGGTCGACGGTGGTGCCGGCGACGTTGTCCACGACAGAGCGATTGGACTTGGTCAGCTTGTTCAGCAGGCTGGACTTGCCCACGTTCGGGCGGCCCACAAGTGCAACACGTCGCGGGCCCTGAGTGACCGACGCGGCAGCACGCGGAACCTCGGGGAAGTTGCGCAGGATCTCATCGAGCACGTCGGCACCGCCGCGGCCGTGCAGCGCAGAGACCGGCCACGGATCGCCAAGACCCAGCGAATAGAACTCGGCGACCTCGCCCCACTGACTGTCGGACTCAAACTTGTTTGCAACGAGGATGACAGGCACCTCAGCGCGCTGCAGGTTGCGGGCCATCACCATGTCTGTCTCGGTCACGGTGGTCTTTGCGTCGACAACCATGACGATGACGTCCGAGGTCTCCATGGCTGCCTCGGACTGGCGCGCGATCGAGGCGTGGATGCCCTTTGCGTCCGGGTCCCAGCCACCGGTGTCCTGCACCCAGAAACGACGTCCGTTCCACTCCGCCATGTAGCTCACACGGTCGCGGGTCACGCCGGGATGGTCCTCCACAACTGCTTCACGACGACCCAAGAACCGGTTTACCAGCGAAGACTTACCCACATTCGGGCGGCCCACGATAGACACCGTCGGCAACGCTTCCTTGACCACGTCCGGGCGGATGATGCCGTATTCGGCTTCGATTTCGGCCCATTCTTCGTCGGTGTAGTCGTCGGTCTCGTCGCCAGCATCGGTATCGTCGCCGAAGTCGGCCTCGCTGAACTCCGACTCATCGAAGTCCTCGAGGTCGTCGTAGTACTCAGCGTCGTCCGCATCGACCTCATAGGCTTCAAGGTCGTCGTAGCCAGAGGCATCGATGCCGGGTTGGATGAATTGAGTCTCCGGCTCGAGACCGTCTTCAATGTTCCTCTTGTCGCTCATCGTGCGCTCCTTTCCACCACGGCAGTCAGCGCAGCGAGCACCTCATCCGGGGTCATTTCAGACGTATCCACGATCTCGGCGTCGTCAGCGGGACGCAGCGGGCTGGTCTTGCGTGACGAGTCCGCCTCGTCGCGCCGCTTCACATCCGCCAACACTGCATCAAAGTCCACGTCACGGCCAGCGGCTACATCCTGATCGAAGCGACGCTTCGCACGTACTTCAGCGCTTGCCGTCATGTAGACCTTTGCCGGAGCATCCGGCAACACGACAGTGCCGATATCGCGGCCCTCCACGATCGCGCGGCCGGCCTCGCGGGCCAACTTGCGCTGCAGTTCCACAAGGTTCACGCGGACCTGCGGGATCGCAGAGACCGCAGAAACGTGCTGGGTGACTTCCGGTCCTCGGATCTCGCGGGCAACATCCTCACCTGCAAACAACACTGCGGTGGAATCCGGATCGTCGGATACCTCAAGCGGCAGATCAGCGGTCGCTTCGATCACCGCATCCGTATCAACCGGGTCGACACCAGCGCGCAAGACGGCCAGGGTGGCAACGCGGTACATCGCACCCGTATCCACATACTTCGCGTCGAGCTTCTTCGCTAACGCGCGACACATCGTAGATTTACCGGTGCCGGACGGGCCGTCCACTGCGAGAATCAGCCCGCCGTCAGCCAAGTTGGAAATCTTCTGGTCTGCCATTACATCCCCACCGCCTTGTACAGCGACGCAAGCTCGGAGGAATTGAGCGCACGCATCATGCCTGGCTTCATCTCGCCGAGCTGGACCGTGTGGAACTTGGTGCGAACCAGTCGTTGCACCGGGAAGCCAGCTTCCTTCAGCATGCGGCGCACAATGTGCTTACGGCCTTCGTGGAGCTCCACTCGGATGATCGACTGCCCATTGTGGACATCCACGATCTGAGCGTAGTCGGCCTTCGCGGGGCCGTCGTCAAGCTCAATGCCCTCCTTGAGCTGCTTGACCAGCGCATTGTTCGCCTCACCCAGGACAGTGGCCATGTAGGTCTTCGACACCTCGTACTTCGGGTGCATCAGACGATTCGCCAGTTCACCGTCGTTGGTCAACAGCAACAGGCCCTCCGTGTTGGCGTCGAGGCGTCCCACGTGGAACAGACGCTGACCCGCGGCGGTGCGCTCCGAAAGGTAGGAGCCGACCGAGGTGCGGTCAAGCTCATCCTTCATCGTCGAGTGCACGCCACGCGGCTTGTTAAACACGAAGTATTCGTGCTCCTCGTTGACGTTGATGCGCTCCCCGTCCACGCGGATGATGTCCACGTTCGGGTTAACACGCATGCCTTGCACGTTGACGATCTTGCCGTTGACCTCAATGCGGCCCTGGTCGATCATGGCCTCTGCGTGACGACGAGACGCCACACCTGCCTGCGCCAACACCTTCTGCAGACGGATCCCCTCAGTTTTGCGGGTCTTATCCTGCGGGTTGTCGTCCCACCAGTTGTCATCCAGCGGGTGGGGCTCATTCTTCGCGGCATTTGCGCGTCGCTTGTCCAAACGGACATTCTGCTTCTTTGCCGGCTTCGCGTACGAGATGTAGAACGTTTCGTCCTTCTCGGGCTTGTCCGGTGTGCCGTCTCGGCGAGCGGGAGGAGTCATGTTTCCTCAATTCCTTTTCAGTCGTATGCGGTTTTTGGGCCGATCCTACCAGGCATCTTCGATTGCATCGATGTCCGGAAGCAGTGGCGCAAGGTCAGGAAGGCGCTCAAGCGAGTCAATGCCCAGAAGTTCGAGGAACAGCTCCGTCGTCACATAGCGGTGTGCGCCAGATTCTTGCTCAGGATCAACCTCCGCAATCAAGCCGCGCAGCGCAAGGGTGCGCATGACGCCATCAACATTGACCCCGCGCACTCCGGCAACCTGCGAGCGCGTCACCGGCTGGCGGTAAGCAACCACTGCGAGCGTCTCCATTGCCGCGCGCGAGAGTTTCTTCTGCGTGCCGTCGAGCAAGAACGCCTCGACCGCATCGGCATTTTCGGGCCGGGTATACAGCCGCCAGCCCTCTGCGGTCTCACGCAAATCAATGCCACTGCCACGGGTGTCGAGTTCTCGCGACCACGCGCGAAGGTGATCCGACACTTCCGCAGTCGTTGCTCCGAGCGCACCCGCGAGGTCCTCCACAGACACCGGCGTATCGACGACCAACAGCACCGACTCAATCCGCGAACGCAACTGCGCAACCATCGGCATGTCTTCCATACCGCCGAAGTGTAGCTGCCGGTACTGAATCGGCGCCTAGTTCCAGTTCGACGCCGCAACGACCGCCGGATCGACCTCAAGCCCGGTCCAGGACACGTCAAGTTGGCCAAGCGCTTCGGGCTGCTCTGTTTCCACCGCTCGGGCCTTGTACAACTCCAGCAGGGCGAGGAACCGGCCGACCACCTCCATGGACCTCGTGCAATCGCGTGTCAGTGCGGCGAACGTCATCCAGGTACCTGAGCCGGCGAGCTTGAGTGTATCCAGGATCTTGCCCGCCTGCTCAGGCACGGACACAGCAACGGCGTGCAGGTGGTCGGTGCGTACTTCCTCCGGTGGTTTCGGGCGAAATACGCTGGCTGCCAGTTCCGCGAAACTCGCCGCTGTATGGCCGAGTTCCACCGGAGGCAAAAGGTCCACGAACCGGGGCTCCATGGATACGGCACGCGGGTGTCGTCGATTAGCAGATGCTTGCCACGTAGCAAACTGGTCAGCAACCTGCTGATATGCACGGTACTGCAGAAGACGTGCGAACAGGAGGTCCCGGGCCTCCAGAAGGTCGTAGTCTTCCTCCAGGTCATGATCACCACGTGGCAACAGCCGCGCAGTCTTCATGTCCAACAAGGTGGCCGCGACCACGAGGAACTCAGTGACCTCGTCAAGCGACTCCGTCTGCCCCAACGCACGGGTATACGCAATGAACTCGTCGGTCACCTCGGCGAGCGCAACCTCGGTCACGTCGAGTTTCTTCGCCTGAATCAAGCTGAGCAGCAGATCAAACGGCCCCTCGAAGTTATTCAGCGCGAGGGTAAAGCCCGTGATCTCCGGCTGGGGGTACTGCTCAGGTGCCTGGGCCACTAGCTAGTGCGCTCCAACACCTCAAGGGCCAGATTGCGGTACTGTTCCGCACCTTGCGAGTTGGGAGCCCACGTAATAATCGGCTCACCCGCGACCGATGTCTCCGGGAAACGCACGGTACGGGTAATCACGGTGTCGAAGACGCGGTCGCCGAACACCTCAACTACACGATCCATGACCTCACGGGCGTGGGTCGTGCGACGATCAAACATAGTGACAAGGATGCCCACGATGTCCAGGTCGAAGTTGATGCGGTCGCGCACCTTTTCCACGGTATCGGTGAGCAGCGCGAGACCTCGGAGCGAGAAGTACTCACACTCCATGGGGATGATCACGCCCTGCGAGCACGCCAACGCATTCACAGTGAGCAAACCGAGCGACGGGCCACAGTCCAGGATGATGAAGTCGTACTCCCCGCGCACCGGGCGCAGCGCACGAGCTAGCGTGTGCTCGCGGCCGACTTCGTTGACCAGTTGGATTTCAGCCGCAGACAGGTCAATATTCGCGGGTACCAGATCAAGCCCGGACACGTTTGAGCGCTTGATCGCCGCGTGAATGCTGGCAGTGTTGTCAAACAGCAAGTCGTAGACCGTGACCTGATCCTCCTCATAGGACACACCAAGGCCAGCGGAGAGTGCACCCTGCGGGTCGAGGTCTACCAGTAGCACCTTGCGCCCTTGCTCTGCCAAGCATGCACCGAGATTGATAGTGGACGTGGTCTTACCCACGCCGCCCTTTTGGTTCACCATCGAGATGATGGTTGCGGGACCGTGCCGCTCAAGCTCCTTCGGCTTGGCAAACTCACGCCACGGCCGACCCGTCAAAAACGTCTTCTGGTCAGCCGCGTCAAACAGCGCCTCGTCCGCCATGGCCGATCCTTCCCTCGATCACGTCTAAACCCTTGACTGCAGTCATCTTACAACGCTGTGATTAGACCTGCCCACGGCTTCGCTTCCGAAGGAAGATAATCAGCAGCGCAAGTGCCGCGATAAGCGCACCACCACCAATGATGAGCGGGACAAGATCACCTACCGACGAACCCGAGTCAACGCTATCGCCTTGACCTTTGTTGTCTGCTCCCGCATACGGGTTTTCTTCATCCGTTTCGGCAGCCTGCTCAACCGGAGCATTCGTCGACGTAATCACCGCGACAAACGTCGCCGCGCCGTTCTCCACGACCTCCATAATGAACGGGTTGTCAGGCGTCTCGCCTTCCGGGTACGTCAGCGTCAACGTGCGCCCTGCGACGTTCACGTCACGCTTGACCCCTTCGATGATGTTGCCGTTGACATCGAGGTAACGCAGTTTCGCATTCGACGAGTCGTAGTTGGCGTATTTCATCAAATCGCGCGCCTTGCTCAGGGGCACTTTGACGACGATCTCGTTGCCGTGAATCTCTCCCTCGAAATCGAGGCGCTTCGCATCCGCGGTGTCCGCCTTTTCCGCTGGCTTACGCTCAGGGCGATTGACGGCGCCGCTGCCACTGCCTGCACCCGCACCGGATCCGCCGTTCGGGGCTTCACCGTTTGCGTCGCCACCGCCGTTTGCGCCACCGCCACCGTTGTCTTCGGAGTGGCCTCCACCACCGTGGTGCTCGGTGTTTTCTCCAGCGCCACCGCCCGCAATTTCGTCTGCATCAGTTGCCTGTCCGCCGCCCACAGCGACGAGGTTAACTGTCGCCGTGTAACCGCCGGCGCTCGCAGGCACTGCTGCGGTCGCGCCCTCTTCCGCTGGAGCGGTCACCGACACCGACGTGCCATTGGATGTGACCACCCAGCCGCCTGCGGAGTAATTCACATCCACCGGCACGCCCACATCAACCGTCGTCGTCTGCCCCGCAGGCACGGTGATCTCCGAGGGAATCATGTTCGCCATTGCATCCGGGCTTAGCCCGCCCGGGATCTGCGCCGAGGCAGGGTGTGCTCCCACACCTCCGCCAAGCCCCACGGCAAGCAGCAGGGCTGCCGGAACCGCAAGTGTTGCGCGACGTGCTCGTGCAAATGTGTACTCACTCATAAGCGTAAAAGCTTACGCACGTGGATGCGAACTACGCCAAACCTCGCGCAGGCTATCTGCTGTGACATGTGTGTAAATCTGCGTAGTCGTCACTGAAGCGTGCCCCAACAATTCCTGCACGGAGCGCACATCTGCGCCACCTTCCAGCAGATGCGTGGCAAACGAGTGCCGGAGCGTGTGCGGGGAGATCTCTTTGTCTATCCCCGCACGCTCCGCAGCCTGCTTGATTACAGTCCAGGCGCTCTGGCGAGTTAAGGCTCCACCGCGCCTATTCAAGAACAACGCGTGTGACTTCCCGGTGGCGAATACGGGTCTGCCTCGCACGAGGTACGCCTCGATCGCATCTTGTGCATGCCGGCCGAGCGGGACGAGGCGCTGCTTACTTCCCTTGCCAGTCACGGTCAGAATGCCTTCAGTATCTATTGCGGCTGTCGCATCATCGACGCTCAGATCAAGCACCTCAGAAACTCGCGCACCTGTGGCGTATAGCGTTTCCAACAGCGCCTTGTCGCGTAGGCCGAGGGGCTGTTCGGTCGGGCAGGCATCGAGAAGCGTCGCCACCTCCCCAATGCTCAAAGTGTCGGGTAGCTTCTCGCCAGCTGACGGTGGGGAAACTTCGGCAGCGGTATCTGCCGGCAATACGCCTTCTTCTACGCCAAAGCGGTGCAAGCCTCGGGCGACAGTCAGCGCACGCGCAGCCGAAGATGCCGCGAGGGGGCGTGCGCCGTCCACCCCGCGGCGCAAGTCAGCAACGTACGCCTCTACATCGGTGGCACTGACTGTTGCCAAGTCGCTTTTCCCAGCGGCTGCCAACCATCGTGTGTACCGGTTGACGTCGCGGGTGTAGTTACTCAACGTGTGAGGGGAGACTCCCCGCTCAACAGCGAGATGCTGCAACCAGCGCGCAGCTAGTTCGTCGGCTTTTACCGCCATCTAGATGCGCTTCATATCCGGCACGATGCCACGCTCGGCTCGCCGCTTCGGCAGCGATTGCGGGCGCAACTCGAATGGCTCCGACACATCACGTGACTGCGCTTTACCCTCTGCGACACGGCAAGCAGCCAAAATGCCGCCCACGGCGATTGAGTTCACAATCTCGCCTCGAAGCACCATTTGTGCGGCCTCGCTCAGTGGCACCCACCGAAAGTCCATGTCGGCTTCTTCGTCCTCGGCGTCCGGGCGTTCCACCTCGCGCAGTTGCTTTGCGACGAATACCCGCACCGCCTCTTCCGCAAACCCCGGAGACGTCACCAAATCCACCAGCACGCCCCACTGCTCAGCCTCGAGACCGGCTTCCTCAACCAGTTCGCGCTTCGCACATACCAACTCGTCTTCTTCGTACATGTCCAGAAGCCCCGCAGGCAGTTCAAGCAGCCGCTTGCCTACGCTGTGCCGGTACTGCTCGACGAGCGCGACGCGCCCGTCGTCGTCAAGTGCAACTACTGCCACTGCGCCGAAATGCTCGACGATCTCACGGTTAACTGGCTTGCCACCCGGCATGACCACACTGTCGCGGCGCACAGCGATGATTGGGGCGTCGATCAGTACCTCGGAGGACTCGACGGTAAATTCGTGGCTCACTCTGCCACCGCCAGCACTGAAGAAATCCTGCCGGACTCGTAGCTCACGTTGCCTACCGTTGTCACGCCGCGCAGTTCCTTTGGCGCGATGTCTTGACTAGTCAGCACGGTTTTGCCTGCATGGCCAAGTGCTTCCGCAAGGTCCTGCACCAGCTTCGCACCAAAGTCTCCGCCGGCGTCACCGGAGGCGCCATCCACAATCACGACAGCCTCCGCGGGCACGATCTCACCTTTCGTCTCGACGAAACCGGATTGTTGCAGCGTGTCAATTACGATTTTGCGATCCGAAGCCTGTGCTGGCGCTTCCTTCGTCTCAGGGTCGATCAACATAATCGACGCCAACGACTCACCCGCATGGGTGCCCGGTGAACGGTTCTCCACGCTCAACTGCGCACCGGACGGCAACGTCGACGCAATCACCGTGGACAACTCGTCGGCAGAGTTTTGCGACGTAAACTTCTCTGTCAATTTCAACTCACCAGCATCGGAAGCGCCCGCCGCGTTGAGCAGCCACCGCACGGAATCAACATCGATATCGGCGGCCGTATGCGTACGCACGATAGCGACCGGCACCTCTTTGAGCGCTCCAGAGACGATGGACACCGACTCACTGCCCAGAAGAGCATCGGCAGCATCAAGCCGCTGCTGCGCTTCGCTGCTTTCCTTTGTCGGTTCCTCGGCTCCATCACCATTCGCGTTCCGGTCGATGTCGCTGAGAAACGCACCATTGAACAGATCCGGGCCGCCAGGAATAGCCGGCGCGAGTACCGAGGCCCCCAACACCACGCCGAGAGCTAACCCCCAACACAGACCAGCAGTGACAAGCCCACCCGTCCCTTTTTGCTTTCCCACGGTTTACTCCCCTTCCCCTGCCGGAATCCAGCCGCGCACCGTGTTGGCAACTGTGTCCCAGGTATTGACCAGGTTGTCGGCGAACGTCCCATTTCCGCCAAGCCCAACGACGAGAATGACGGCGGCAGCAGCGACCAGCAGGCCGAGTAACGCCCAGGCCCATGCGACACCGCTGGTGGATTCGACTGCGTAAAGATTCTCAATAACCGTAGAATCAACAACCTTGCGGCCGGCCTTCAAGCGAGCAAGCAACGCAGCCGGATCGGCATTCGCCGGGTCCGTGAGCATCCCGTCCAACTCCACCGGCTCGCCTACGGTGACAATCGTCTCCGCATCATGGAACGCAGCAAGCAAGATCGCGAGGTCTGTCGGCGAATCAGTCGCTGTTGGGAACGTCATCGCACCCACACCCAAATCTTGGATACGCTCCAAGCCAGGCGCATAACCGTCTGGGTCAGCCGGCAGAATCACCCGTGCTTCAGAACGCAAGTTCTCCGACGCGACATCCGCGGGGTCACCGACAATGAAATCAGCGACATAACCCATCTCTGCCAGCGTGTTCGCGGCGCTTCCCACACCAATGATGACCGGGGTGTACTCCCGCATAAAGTTGCGGATGCCTGTCAGACGGCGCCGCGTGTCATCTCCTGGAGAGACAACAACGACCTTGCGGTCCGCCATCGCGTCGCCAAGTTCGGGTGCGCCGACACCGTCGATAAGCAACGGCGCTTCCGAGTGGATGAACTCGATGGTGTTGCCGAAATAGGCTTCCATGTTCTCCACGAGACCTTGCTGTGCCTCAGCGAAGGAGTTGTCCACCTGCTCACGTGTGACACGCTGTGCAACACCGACGTCTTTCCTTCCGACGGTGATCGTCCCCTCTGGCGTGACCGTGACCTTCTTGCCGTCGCGGGTCTTCTCGCGAACTGCTGCGTCGGCCACTTCGAAGATCGGAACGTTGGCGTCGAGAAGCAAATGCGGACCGAACGTCGGTAAGGATCCAGTGCTGTACGGCGCAAGATTGATCACCGCAGCAGGACGGCGGGCAATGAGCTGCTCTGCTAAACGACGCTGCATGTCCGGCGCATCCACAATCGCAATATCGCCCTCATGCAGGCGAGCAAGGCCTTTGCCCTGCGGTGTGCAGTCGCGCAGCGTACCGCGCAATTCCTGCGCGGGCGCTTCCCCAGTTCCAACAGTCATAGCGACCATTGTGCAACGTTGACCTGCCAGAACTGTGGAGGCGCGCGGGCTACGTCCGCATTTCCTCCACTTCGCGCTGCGCACGCTTGAACAATTCTGCCGCGTGGGCACGCCCTGTATCCGAATCATCAAGGCCCGCCATCATGCGCGCGAGCTCCTCAATCCGCTGCTCGTCAGTCAGATTGCCCACACCCGACGTCACCGCCTCGTCGCCCACGTCCTTTGACACATGCAGGTGCGTGTTCGCATACGCCGCAACCTGGGGCAAGTGCGTAACGACGATGACCTGATGCCTCAACGCCAACCTCGCCAAACGGCGCCCAATCTCCACCGCAGCACGTCCACCGACACCAGCGTCCACCTCATCAAAGACCAGCGTGCCGCCCGCAGACGACTCCGAAAGGATCACCTCAAGTGCCAGCATGACTCGTGAGAGCTCACCACCAGATGCGCTCGTGGCCAACGGCTTTGGCTCCAACGCGCTGTTCGGTGCGAGCGTGATCTCCACAGCGTCCGCACCATCGCGGCCAAACTTGGCCTCCGCCAGCTCGACGCGCAGCTGCGCCTTCGGCATGGCAAGCCCGTGAAGCTCTTCCGTCACCGCCTCCCCGAGGTTTTTGGCAGCCTTGTTGCGTGCCTTGGTCAACGCTGCCGCTCGCTTTTTTAGTTCGGCTTCAAGATCAGCAACGCGGCGCTTCAGCTCGTCGATAGCTTCTTCTGACGTATCAATCTTGCTCAGCCGTTTCCCGGCCTTCTCTCGCCACGCCAACACACCCGCGATGTCCGGAGCATATTTTCGTGTGAGCCCCTTGAGTTCCTGTTGGCGCTGCAGAAGGCGCTCTAGCTCATCCGGGTCGGTCGGAAGATCTGCGGTGAAACTACCGAGTTCCGCAGACACATCCGCAAGCACACCGGCGACCTCCCCGAGGCGCACACCAAGCTCCCGTAACTCCTCGTCACTAGCTCCTACCAACGCCGCCTGCGCCCTGCCAACAAGGTCTGATGCAGCTTCTTCCGCCTCTGCGCTGTAGCCGCCGACGGCTTCAGCACCATCAATTGCCACCAGCGCGGTCTGGGCGGCCTCACGCAGCGCATCAACATCCTGAAGACGGTTAATGGTTGCAACGAGATCGGCATCTTCGCCGTCTACGGGTGCAACTGCGTCGATTTCCTCAATTGCAAACCGCAGCCGGTCCATCTCCTGTGCCAACTCAAGGCGTTTCTCGGTGCGGTCCTTCAGATCTTTCGATGCCTCGCGCCACTGGACATAAACATCGCGATAGGAGGAGAGCTTCTGAGCGATCGCCGGGTCGAACCGGTCCAACGCCGCCAGCTGCTGTTCCGGCGCGAGAAGCCTCAACTGGTCGTTCTGGCCATGAATCGTGAGCAGATGCCCGGCAAGATCACCCAGTGTCGCGGCCGGAACCTTTCGGCCTCCTAGGTGAGCGCTCGATCGCCCCGTCGCTTTCACAGCACGTGAGACGACGTATTCGCCGTTTTCATCAGGCCCTGCACCAGCGCCCTCTGCAATCGCATGCACGGCGGACAATGTCGATTCCGGCAGATCTGCGATGCTGAGCGCGCCTTCAACCACAGCTTCCTGCGCCCCGGTTCGCACTCGGGAGGCATCAGCGCGGCCTCCTGTCAGCAGCCGCAAGCCGGTGACAACCATGGTCTTACCTGCACCGGTTTCACCGGTGAGCACCGTCAACCCAGGAGCAAGCTCCGCCGAGGCATGACGGATCACGCCCAAGTTAGAAATCGCGATCTCTGCGAGCACTCTGCCTCCTTACGCATCAACGCCGCGTACACCACGACCCGTCCGCGGGCCGCGCCAGCCGGACACCGGCAGCCGGAACTTATCCACCAGCCTGTCGGTGAACGGTTTGTCGTCCAAGCGTACCCACCGCACCGGACGCGACCCCCTACTTACTTCAACCCTCGAACCAGGAGGCACCGGGATGCGACGGAACCCATCCATTACCGCCATGGCACTCGACGTCGTGTGTTCTGACTCCACAGCAACCGTCGAGCGCGGCGAGACAACAAGTGGCTTTGCAAACAACGCATGTGCGTTATTCGGCACCACCAGCAACGCATCGAGTTCTGGCCACATCACCGGACCGCCAGCAGAAAACGCATAGGCTGTGGATCCGGTCGGTGTGGCCACCAGTACGCCATCGCAGCCAAACGACGACACAGGCCGAAAATCAACCTCCAACGTGGCATCAAGCACCCGTGTACGATCCAGATTCTCCACGCTGCATTCATTCAGCGCCCAATCCGTCCCGACGACCTGCCCCTCTTGGTCGATGACTGCCACGTCGATGGTCATTCTGTCGACAACGCGGTACGTCTTATCGACGACCTGCCTCACCGACTCCTCAAGACTCTCCGCGTCACCTTCTGCGAGGAACCCGACATGTCCGAGGTTGACTCCCAACACCGGAATATCCTGCGCCCGGGCATGCTCTGCGGCGCGCAGAAATGTTCCATCTCCGCCGAGCACCAGCACCAGCTCGCAGCCAAGCGCCGCATTGTCGTCAGCAGCGGCACGTGTCAGCCCACTGAGCACCGGATGCGTCTCAATCGCATCCATCTGTTCCTGTTCAAGCAACCGCACCGTAATGCGGGCTTCCTGGAGCATCTCCGCAGCCCTCGCTGCGGACGCGATATTCGACTCGCGGAACAAGTGCGGAACCAACAAGATCTCACGCTCAGCCGTCATTGCGGCCCCTCCTTCACGGCCTTTTGGACTGCGGCGGCGAGGGAATCGTCGTCAAGCATTGCCTCGCCTCCATCCTTTACAAGCCACAGGAAGTACTCCACGTTACCGCTCGGCCCTGGCAGAGGCGACGCAGCCACCCCACGCACGCTGAGCCCCAGCCCCTGTGCGAACTGGGCGACATCCACAGTGACTTCTTCGCGCAACTCCTGTGAACGGACAACGCCACCAGAGCCTAAACGGTCCTTGCCAACCTCAAATTGAGGCTTGACCATCGGCAACAAGTCAGCGCCATCCTCAAGACATTCCACCAGTGCCGGCAACACCAGCTTCAACGAGATGAAAGACAGGTCCCCGACCATCAGGTCCGCGAGTCCACCCATCATGTCCGGCGTCAGGTTTCGGATATTCGTCCGATCGAGCACCCGCACCCGCGGATCGTTCTGCAAGCGCCACACGAGCTGACCGTAGCCAACGTCCACGGCAACAACCTCACGTGCGCCGTTTCTGAGCAACACGTCTGTAAACCCACCTGTCGACGCGCCAGCATCCAGCGCCCTACGCCCTTCGACGCTCAGGCCACGTGGCCCGAAGGCTTCCAGTGCGCCAAGTAACTTGTGCGCGCCACGAGACGCCCAGTCATCAATGTCCTCGACATTGACGCGTATCGACGCCTCTGGCTCTACCACTGTCGCCGGCTTCGACGCCACAAACCCACCGACCTCGACACGGCCCTCCTTGATCCACGTTTGAGCCTGCTCGCGCGAACGTGCAATCTTGCGGCGCACAAGCTCTGCATCCAAACGCCTCCGTTTGGGCGGCATTAGCTGTTCCTTTCTTGCAACGCATGCCCCAGTACCGCATGCGCGCGCGTCAGTGCGTCAACCTCATCGGCAAGCGATTCAGTATCTTCCGCGAGAATCGCTTCAAACTGTGACGTGACCTCCTCAGGCGTCGTATGCGGCGCCCGCGGATCCCTGGGCATGGCTGGCTTCATGTCACCACCACTGAGCTGTAGCAGCTTCAGCAGCCTCTGAGTTGGGCCGCACAAACTCCGGTGGAGTCTCCATATGCCACGCGACCTCCAAAACCGTGCGCAGGGCCTGAATCGGTGTCGCACCATCCTTGCCGTAGCTCAAAATGATGTCGTTACCGTCGATTCGCGCAGCGAAACCGCCCTGCGGTCCCGGGAGCAAAACCTCTGGGTTCTCGTTGAGTCCGCGCATATCCTCCGCAATAAACGTCGGTCGCTGCTCCTTGGGCGCCTCCATAAGCGCCAACGGGCCAGAAACACCGGTAAGCACGTGCAGCGACGGAATCCCCGCCGCAACGCCACCTGCAATATCAGTATCTAGCCTGTCTCCCACGGCAAGCGGACGCTTCGCATTCATGCGTTCAGAAGCCTGAATGAACATCGCCGGCCCCGGCTTGCCCGCGCTTTCCGGAGTCACACCTGTCGCCGATGTCACCGCAGCAACCATCGAACCATTGCCGATCATCAACCCACGCTCCATTGGCAAAGACGTATCCAGGTTTGACGCAAGATAGATTGCGCCCCGCTGAATTGCCAACGCAGCTTCCGACAACTGCACCCAACCGGTCCCCGGGTTGTGGCCGTGCAGCACCGCCTTCGGATTCGCATCTGCACTATCGACGACGACGTAACCCGCATCGTCGACAAGCTGCTTAAACGACGGCGCGCCAACCACAAGAACAGGATCTCCGGGGACGAGGTGCGCCTCAGCCATCGACAACGCAGCCTGTGCTGAAGTGATCACATCCTCGGTCTTCGTATCGAGGCCAATCTTGCCCAGCATCGCAGCCACATCCGCTGCGCTACGCGACGCATTGTTCGTCACATACATAGCCGGAATCCCCGACGCCGTAATGGCCTCTACAGCGTTTGGAATCGCCACTCCGCCATTCCACACAGTGCCGTCGAGGTCAAGCAGGAGAGCGTCGTAGTTATCCTTCAGCGCCATTGTCTAGTCCAATTCTGCGGCGCGCTCCGCCGCATCCGTGAAACCATCCGTATCAATCTTCGCAGCGTGTTCAAACCACGTCTTGGCCTCACCACGCTGGCCAGTCGCAAGAAGGGCATCAGCATATGCGTAGGAAAGACGCACTTGCTCAAATCCCTGCGAATCCAAAGAAGGATTCATGCGCTGCAGCGTCGCAAGTGCAGAATCGTGCTGACCGAGATCATGGCGTGCGCCGGCAAGCACAATCGCCAATTCGATCTTCCCCGCTTCGTCCAATTCATTAGCTTCAGGGCTACGACCAAGTTCAAGCGCCTTCTGAGGTCGGCCCAATCCACGCTCCGCATCAGCCATCACAGCTAGCAGCCCCGGGCCACCAGACATCCGCCGCGCCGCACGAAGTTCTGAAAGCGCTTCCTTCCACTCACCAGCGCGATATGCAACTACGCCAGCAGTCTCACGGACAACGCCGACACGACCAGCACGGTTCTTTGCGGCGCGGGCGTGCTCAAGTGCGAGCTTCGGATCGTCTTCCAGGAGATCAGTAGCCATCAGCATGTGCTGTGCAACGCGTTCCGCATTGTCCTTGGAAAGCACCTTGAGATCCTGCAGCACAGACGGGTCAAGGTCGTTAATATCCAGGCCCGACGGCAAGTCAGGTTCGCGCTCCTTCTGCGCCATCCGTTCCTCGCGGTATCCCTCACGATATGGGTTCGAGCGATCGTGGCGGACACGGTTGTCCTGCCCGCCGTGGCCCGGGCGGCCGCCCTTACCGTGGGGCTTGCCACGGCCGCGGCCACCACCGTGACCGCCGCGTTTATTGTCGCCGCGTGCTCCACCGTAGCGATCCTCGCGACGTCCGCGCTCTCCGTCGCCAAATTCACGACGACCACGAGACTGCCCGCGGTTATTCCTACCGCGACGGTCTCCGCCACCACCATAAGAACGTTGACGTCCCTGGTTATCTCCGTTGCCGGCCTCTGCCATGGAATCCCTCCAATTCGTATCCAAGCCATTATAGGGATGCTCAACACAGTTATGCTGATCCCCCTCAGCCGAGCGGACTTGGCGAGCATTCGACTCCGTAATGGGCTACCGGAGATTCGTTCTCCGCATTGCGGTTACGTCCCTCTCCTGGCTGTGCTGTATGCAAAACCCGACGTCATATCTTTCGCTGACTTGGGCAGAGTGTAAAACGCCGCGGCCGTGAAGCTTCATTTTGCATTTACGACTGTGTGCTGGTGGCTTTAGTCGAGTCTTCGGTGGCGTGAAGTCGCTTCGCTCTGCATTGCGGACAAGTGGGTGGACACCAACTATTTCCTTGTATCGGCTGGGCTACTTTTCCAAGAGCGCTGACAAGAGCGCAATCAAGCACCGTGGGAACCGACTCTGCATTGCGGACTAACGGGTACATCCCAACGACTATGCAGTGGCATAGTGACGCCCGCACTGTTTCTGATTCTGCATTGCGGACTAGTGGGTGGACCCCAACGACTATGCGGTGGCATAGTGAGACAAGTCAGCATCCACTATGCGGCGGCATAGTGACGCCTGCTGCGTTTCTGGTTTTGTATTGCGGTCTGGTGGGTGTGCACCAATGTTGCTGTTGTCGGCGACAACAATCATGTGGGTATACGTGAAAACACCCAAAGTGCAACGTGGGTGTTGTACTTTGGGTGTTTGTGTGTGAAGTTGTTGGGTCGGCGGT
>NZ_KV827976.1:0-12829 GCF_001836265.1 Corynebacterium sp. HMSC036E10 | reverse complement strand
ATGACCCGTGGCGTAAGAAACGCGGCCGGATCGTGATGGTGCGGGGTGCACCGGTATGGATCTCACCCCGCGGCTACCCGGTGAAAAACACCAACCGCGGGGCAATGGACCAACTCTTCGGCTAGGAGATCGTCGCGATCGTGGCGTTCGCCTTGACTCGCTCACCCTGCTGCGCCGCCAGTGAAATCTGGCCGTCGCGGGTTGCCTTGATCTGGGATTCCATCTTCATGGCCTCGATCGTGGCAATTGGGTCGCCCTTGGCAACAACGTCGCCGTCAGCCACGAGCCACTCCACGATGGTGGCTTCGTACTTGGTGGTGACGGCCCCTGCGGCATCAGCAGCCGGAGTGGAAGCCTCGGCCGGGGCTGCGTTTCCTCCGCCGGTGCCGAGGAGGGCGACGGGGAAGCCGATGGTGTGGAGTTTGCCGTCGATTTCGACGACGACGTTGCGGCGTTCGTCGTAAATGTGCTCGATGTCCACGTTGTTGTGGCGCTGCGACGGCGAGTAGTTGTGGTCCACCCAGTCGGTGTAGACGTCCAGGGTGTCGCCGGTCAGTTCCGGGGCGACGACCATGTCGCGGTGGAACGGGATGACGGTGCGCACGCCTTCGATGGTGAACTCGGACAGGGATTGTTCGGCGCGCCGCAGGGCGGTGTCGCGGTTGGGGCCCCAGACGATGAGTTTGCCCATGAGTGAGTCGTAGTAGGGCGGGATCTGCCCACCGGTGAGTACGCCGGTGTCGACGCGTACGCCGGGGCCGGTGGGGACGTCGAAACGCGTCACGGCCCCGGGCGACGGCGCGAAGCCGTTGGTGACGTCCTCGGCGTTGATGCGGAATTCGAAGGCGTGGCCGTTGATCTGTGGGTCGACCGAGTCCCCGTCGACGAAGGAGAGGGGAAGCCCGTCGGCGATGCGGAACTGCTCGGCGATGATGTCCACACCAGTGACGACCTCGGTGACGGGGTGCTCGACCTGCACGCGCGTGTTGACCTCCAAAAACGACACGGTGCCGTCCTCGGAGACGATGTATTCGACGGTGCCGGCGGACTGGTAGTTGGCCTTGCGGATGATCTCGCGTGCGCCTTCTTCGATGGCGTTGCGTTGCTCGTCGGTCAGGAATGGCGCGGGGGCTTCTTCAATGAGTTTTTGGAAGCGGCGCTGGGTGGAGCAGTCGCGGGTGCCAAGTACGGCGACGTTGCCGTGGGCGTCGGCAAGCACTTGCGCTTCGACGTGGCGTGGGTGGGTGAGGAACTTCTCTACGTAGCATTCGCCGCGGCCGAACGCTTCGCGTGCCTCACGTCCGGCGGAGGCGAAGCCTTCCTCGATGTCCGCCTCGTCGAAGACGACTTTCAGGCCGCGGCCGCCGCCACCGAATGCGGCCTTGATGGCGATGGGCATGCCGTGTTCTTCGGCGAAGTCGCGCGCTTCCTCCCACGTTTCCAGTGGTTCGCCGGTGCCGGGGGCGAGTGGCGCGTTGGCTTCGACGGCGAGGGCACGTGCGGAGAGTTTGTCGCCGAGCAGTTCGATGGCGTCGGGCGATGGGCCGATCCATGTGAGGCCGGCTTGTTCGACGGTGCGGGCGAAGTCGGCGTTTTCGGAGAGGAATCCGTATCCGGGGTGGAGGCAGTCGGCGCCGGCGCGGTGGGCGATTTCGATGAGCGCCGGGATGTTCATGTAGGTCTCGGCGGAGGTTTTGCCGGGGAGGAGGTAGGCCTCGTCGGCGACTTGGGTGTGGAGTGCTCCGGTGTCGGGTTCGGAGTAGACGGCGATGGAGCGGATGCCGAGGTCGCGTGCGGTGCGTGCGATGCGTACGGCGATTTCGCCGCGGTTGGCGATGAGTACTGCGTTCAGAGTCATTACAGGGTCCTAACTGGGGCGTAAGTGCGTTAGAGGGAAAAGCGTTCGAAGCGGAGTTTGGCGCCGGGTGGGAGTTGGGCGGCGATGTCGACGTCTTCGTTGATCACGGTGGCCATGACGGGGTATCCGCCGGTGACGGCGTGGTCGCGGAGGAACAGGACGGGTTGGCCAGAGGGTGGGATTTGGATGGAGCCTGCGACCATGCCTTCGCTGGGGAGTTCGCCTTCGCGTTCGCGTGTGAGGGGGACGTCGGATTCGAGTCGGAGGCCGACGCGGTTGGAGTCGGCGGTGACGGTGAATGTGGTGTTGAAGAAGCGTTCGACGGCGTCGTTGCTGAACCAGTCGTCGCGGGGGCCGAGGACGCAGCGTACGGTCCCGACGACGTCTGCTCCGTCGCGTTCGACACGCAGGGGGTTGGTGAGTAGTGAGTTGGCGGATTGTGGTTTGGCTAGGGACATGGCGATGGTGTCGCCGCTTTGGAGTGGTTTGGGTCCGAGGCCGGAGAGCATGTCGGTTGCGGCGGAGTTGAGTTCGGTGTCGGCGATGAGTCCGCCACGTACGGCGATGTAGGTGCGGAACCCGAGGCGCGCTTGCTTGACGACGACCTCCGCACCCGCCGGGACAATCGTCGGCGTTGCCAGCAGTACGGGCCTTCCGCCGACGGTGACGTCCGTGTCGGCACCGGTGACGCAGATGACGGTTTCGGTCAGTGCGGTCATGGTGAGCCCGCCGATGTTTTCGAGCAGGGTGGCGTTTCGTTTGTTGCCTACGGCTGCGTTGGCGGTGCGTGCGGAGGCGCGGTCGGCGGAGCCGGAGGTGGTCACGCCGAGGTTGCCGTTGCCTTGGCGGCCGAGGTCTTGGTAGAGGGTTTGCAGCCCGGCGTCGTCGAGTGTGAAGACGGGGCGGCGTGGTGGGGTGGCGAGGTGGTGGCGGGCGAGGGTGGTGTCGTCGTTAAGTGTGTCGGCTGCTCTGTAGTGCACACGGTCGCCGGGGGCGACGAGGGCGGGCGGGGTGGCGGTGGAGTCCCACATGGGGGTGTTGGTGGTGCCGATGAGTTGCCAGCCGCCGGGGGAGGTGCGTGGGTAGACGGCGGAGAATTCGCCTGCTAGTGCCACGGCGCCGGCGGGCACGGCGGTGCGTGGGGTGTCGCGGCGCGGGATGCTCAGGGCGCGGGTGGCGTCTTCGGGCACGCAGTAGGTGAAGCCTGGGGCGAATCCGCCGAAGGCTGCGACCCAGGTGGTGGAGGTGTGCCAGTCGATGAGTTCGTGGGTAGCCATGCCGAGCGATTCGGCCAGCGGGGCGAGGTCTTGGCCGTTGTAGAGCACGTCGATGGCGATGTCGCGCGGTTCGGTGTGTTCGGCGGCTGCGGGGCTGTAGGTCTGCAGCGTGTCGATTGCCTTGGTGGTCGCGGTGGGCGAGTCGAAGGTAAGCAGTACGGTGCGTGCGGCTGCAACGACGTCGGTTTGGTGGTCGAGCGGGCTTGCCGTGAGTGCGGCGTAGTAGTTCATCACCGTGGCCAGGTCGGGCAGATCGACGATGAGGCCGCGGGTGCCGACCCGTTTGATGCTGAGGGTCATAGGACGCTCGCGATCGTGATGTTTTCGTCGCGAAGCTTGGCGACGACACTGCGTGTCAGCTCGACCGAGCCTGGGGAGTCGCCGTGTACGCAGACGGATTCGGCCTGCACTTTGACTTCGGTGCCGTCGATGGCTGTGACGGAGCCGGTGGAGGCGACCTGGAGAACGCGTTCTGCGACGGCGGCTGGGTCGTGCAGGACGGCGTTGGGTTCGCGGCGCGATACCAGCGTGCCGTCGGGGTTGTAGCCGCGGTCGGCGAACGCTTCGCGGATGACGCGCATGCCGGCTTTTTCTGCGATGTCGACTGCAACACCACCTGGCAGCAGCATGACGGCCAGGTCGGGGCTGAAAGCTTTGATGCCGTCGATGACGGCTTTGGCGTGGGCCTTGTGGTGGACGATGGTGTTGTACAGCGCGCCGTGTGGTTTGACGTAGCGCACGCGCATGCCGTGGACGCGGGCAAGCGCGTCGAGGGCGCCGATTTGGTAGAGGGTTTCGTCGGCGAGTTCGGCCGGGGTGTAGTCCATGAATCGGCGGCCGAAACCGACGGGGTCGTTGTATGCCACGTGTGCGCCGAGTGTGACGTTATGTGCTGCGGCGTCTTTGAGCGTTCCGGCTATGGAGTGGGGGTCTCCAGCGTGGAAGCCGGTCGCAACGTTTGCGCTGGAGACCATCTGCAGCATCGCCGCATCGTCTGCGACCGGGTTGCCCGCAGTCGTTTCACCGAGGTCGGCGTTGAGGTCTATATGCATGACCCCAGTTATACCGCTGTTCGAGTGTGACCCCGAACATAAGGGGGGGTGCGGGGCTAGATGAGCTGCCCGCTGTTGATCTTCTCGATCATCTCGATGATTTCGGTGCTTAGCTCAATCAGTTGGTGCTGGAGGTAGTCGGATGCGCCCTGGCGATCGTCGGCACGCAGCAGCTCCACGATGTGCTCATTAATGCCGATGAAACGGCGGTTGAAGGAGGGGTCCTTCTCCAGAATTGGGAGGGTGGCTAGGCGGAGGAAGGCGTCGAGCTGGTCCATGGTGTCGCCGAGGGTCTTTGAACCCATCGAGGACAGTACGACGTGGTGGAATGCCTGGTTCACAGCGATGAACAGGTCGTCGTCCTGTTCCTCAATTGCGGTGCGGCCTTCGGCGTTGAGCTCCTCGAGGCGGTCGACGTCCAGGTCGGTACCCCATAGCAGTGCAGCAGGTTCGATTGCTGCACGTGCGCGGAAGGTGTCGGTGATGAATTCCGCTGTTGGGGTCGCGAGGAACACACCGCGGTTGGGGATGCGCTCGACCAGGCCTTCAGCGGTCAACATTGCGAAGGCTTCGCGCAGCGTATTGCGAGATACCCCGAAGCGGTCAGCGAGGGCCACCTCGTTGAGCTTCTGTCCGGGGATAAACTCACCGCGCGAAATCGCTCTGCGAACTTCGGCGGAAACGTTATGTGCAAGCATGGCATCCGTTTAGGTCAGCGTTACCGGGACTTTTTGAGTGACCCGGTACGGTATTGAAAAGGTTTCGGGAGAAGTATAGCCCATAGATTGTTCAACAATGTCTTCCCTCGCGAGATAATTGTTGTGTCGTTTTTGTCTGTGAGTACGGTTATACCTATGAGCCAAGCTAAAAAGCCGCCGAAGTTGTCCCGTGATGCCTATGAGCAGGAGTTGCTGCGCCTCCAGGCTGAGTTGGTTGCGATGCAGCAGTGGGTCGTCGAAAACGGCGAGCGTGTTGTGATCATTATGGAGGGGCGTGACGCTGCGGGCAAGGGCTCCGCAATTAAGCGCATCACCCAGTACCTCAACCCGCGTCAGTGCCGTGTGGAGGCGCTGCCGAAGCCGACGGACCGCGAGGCGGGTCAGTGGTACTTCCAGCGCTATGTGGAGAAGCTGCCGACGGCAGGCGAGATCGTCATCTTTGACCGTTCCTGGTACAACCGTGCCGGCGTCGAGCGCGTGATGGGCTTTGCCACCTCTGAGGAGTACCGCCGCTTCCTGCACCAGGTGCCGATCTTTGAGCGCCTGCTGGTTGAGGACGGCATCATGCTGCGCAAGTACTGGTTCTCCGTTTCGGATGAGGAGCAGTACAAGCGTTTCCAGTCCCGTCGTGAGGATCCGTTGCGTCAGTGGAAGCTTTCGCCGATGGATCTGGAGTCCATTACGAAGTGGGAGGAGTACTCCCGCGCGAAGGACGAGATGTTTGTCCACACCGATATTCCGGCGGCGCCGTGGTACACGGTGGAGAGCGAGGACAAGAAGCGGTCTCGCATCAATGTCATTTCGCACTTGCTGTCGACGATTCCGTATGAGCATATTGAGCCTGACCTCCCAGAGATTCCCGAGCGTCCGGCGATCACGGACTATGAGCGTCCGCCTCGCGACGAGTTCCGCTACGTGCCCGATGTCGCCGCCAAGTTGGAGAAGCGCAAAGTGGGCAAGGGCAGTAAGAAGAAAAAGAGAAAGTAGTTACCGGGGCAGCCACTGCGCAAGGAGCGCCCGGACCGGGGTAAGGGTTGATGCGTAGGCGAGACCGCCAAGTACGGCGAGCACGCCCACGGCGATGCCCGCGATCGCCCCAGGGCTGAGAGCAGTCGCCCCGAATGTCACGTTGAGATCCACTTCAGAGTCTTTTAGCAACGTGCCCTTCGGGTAGTGCCTGAGGGACTTCTCCATGCCGGTATCCGACACCGTTGTCCGGTTGTGCTCTGTCACTCGTTTCGGCGGGGTAATCTCGCTGCCGAGTGTGAAGGTGACCAGCGGCTCGTCGTCCCCCTTGGCACCGACTGGCTTGTACGTCTTGTTCGCGACCCCGGCGAGGAGGTAATCGCCGTACAAAGTGGCGTTTTTTCCCTCCACCTTCAGCTTGAGGTCCGAGTATTTTACATCTACGGCCCAGCCGTCGTAGCCACCCGCATTCTTGTATCCCTGTACCTGCGCTGAGCCGTCGAGCGCGAACGTCCACGTCTTTCCGGTCCGCGTCGCGGAGGTGACCGGGAAGGAGAATTCAAGCGATTCCTGGTTCCACGTCGCGCCCCCGTCCGTGAGCACGCGACCTTGGCCTTTGATGACGGCCTGATGTAGAAAACCGCTGGAAATGGGCCACACAAATGTGCCGCTGACCTCGTCGGGGTCAGCCGAGGAGCTGTCGGCCGCGCTGGCAGGTACTGCCAGCGCGGTGGTGAGCAAGAGCGCGGAGAACCCCGCCGCAGCGGCGTTTCGGGAGATGAGCATGGAGGCGAATCCTTTTCGAATCAAATGAGGGCCCCGCCGGACGGCGGGCCCTGGGGACAGTGTTTTAACGCACCAATTGGGGCAGTTGTGGAGGCTTGATGCCGAGGATTGACGCGGCCCCCTGTATGAGGGCGCCGAGCGCGAACCCTAAACCGGTGAAAGCCATCGCCAGTGCGATTGCCCGCGTGACTTGCGTAGCCGGCGAGCCGTCCTCCGTCGATGAAATCTCCGTGCGAGTGTCTTTTCTCCACGGTTTTGCTCTCAGCGACGGCAGGAGGACAAAGCAATAGCGCCACCGCCACCGCGGTGGACAATCGCGCCTTGCACATGGACGCTACTTGCCCATGAACTGGTTAATCAGCTTCTGGACCGAAGGCTGAGTCGCCGCAAAGCCCAGGCCACCCAGCACTGCGATGACCGCCATGACAATGCCGACGATTGCGCCGGTGCTCGAGCCGTCCTCATCGGTCGGCTTCGGGTCGGTCGGCTTCGGGTCAGCCGGCTTCATCTCCTCCTTCGGTGCCTTGAATGTGAGGTCGACGTCGACCTTCGAGTCATCCAATGGCTTGCCGACTTCGTAGCTCGAGCCGAAGATGTCGACGCCGAACTCGGTCAGCTTGGTCGGGGTGAACGTCGCAGACAACTTGTTGTCCTTGCCGGGCTTCAGCGCATCTGTGACCTCGAACTCTGCGATCGGCTTGTCGTCTCCGGTGGCGGTGGTGGGCTCAGAGCCCGGCATTGCGCCCTTGCGCACGTAATCCGCCTGCAGGACGCCCTTCGTGCCGTTGACCACAATCTTGAAGTCGGACATCTTGATGTCCATAGCGCCGTGGTGGCCCTCGATCGAAATGGCGCCGTCGAGGTCAATGGTGCCGTTGCCGTTGGCATCGAGGGCGGAGTCGGCGGCATTGACCGGAAGTGCGAAGTCAGCAAGCTTGCCGTCGCGAAGCACCTTCTCCGCGCCTTCCGTGGTTGTGATGGTGCTGGCGACGAACGGGGATTGCACGTAGCGCAGGAACGATTCCTTGATGTTCCAGTGCGCATTTCCCGACTCGATGGTTGGCGCATCCGCGAAGGCAGCGGGGGTGGCGAATGCAGTCGAGATCATGGCCGTGGCGGTGATGGCCGCGAGGGTGGTGGTGCGGGACATTGATGAAGCCTTTCGGTGAGTTGGTGTGGCGGATGTAGGTGCTACACCATTTGAATAGGCCAGGCTTACCTTAGCAAGGTATGCCTAACTTTTACAATGGATTGGGGGTAGTCGGGGTAGGACACCAGAGCCCGGAGGCTGGTTCGCTCGCCTCGTCGGGCGCCACAAAGATCCGCCCGCCGCTCCGTAGCACAGTGATGGGCCAGTCGTAGACGGAGCTGAGAATCGCGTCGTCGTACACCTCGTCAACGGAGCCTGCCGCTGTTACCTCGCCCGCCTTAAGACACACGACGCGGTCGCAATATCGCGCCGCGAGCTGCAGATCGTGCAACACGACGATGACTGTCACGCCGTGGCGGGCAAGCGCGCGAACGGCTCCCATCGTTTGTTCTTGGAAGTGGACATCCATGGCGGCCGTGGGTTCGTCGAGAAGCACGACCTGCGTTTGCTGCGTGAGCACCCGCGCGAAGGCTGCGCGGGCTCGCTCTCCGCCGGACAGCGTCACAATCTCGCGGTCCTGTAGGTGGGTGATCCCCGTCGCGTCGAGCGCCGCATCCACGATCGCCGCATCGTCCGGCCCACGGCCCCAGGGGTGGCGGCCCATTTCGACGACATCGCGCACGAGGAAGGAAAACGCCACGCTGACGTCTTGGAGCATGACAGCGCGCGTGCGCGCGAGTTCGGAGGCTGTGCTTTCCGACGCATCCTTGCCCGCCACCTCGACCACTCCGTGCGCGAGCTGAATGTCGCGCTTTGTGTCAAGTGGTTGTGAACGGGTCTGGGTGTTAGATCGTGATGGGGTGTGGGGTTTGGGCGGTTTGGGTGGTGGTACGGATGATGCTGACTTCTGCCGGAAGGTCTGTGCCAGCTTTGGTGTCCGGTAGTTGTGCGATGGCGCCTTCGCTCAGTGCGGTTCGCATCCCTTCTTCTCGCTTGCGTTGCAGGTTTATCCAGGTACCGTCGAGGACTGCTTGTGGTGGGTAGTAGTTGATCCCGCTGTGTGGGGTGGTGTTATAGACCGGCGCCCAAGCGCTGACCTAGGCGTCTGCTTCACCCAGCGTGGTAAAGGTTTTCGGATAGTACGTCCTGGTCTTGAGGGTGTGAAACACCGACTCGGCGTGTGGGTTGTCGTTGCTGGTATGCGGCCGGTTCAACGAGCGGGCCACACCATGTTCGGCGAAGAGTTTACCGAGTCGTTTGCTGGTCATCGCAGCACCGTTGTCGGAGTGCACGGTGTGCACATCAGGAAAACGAGTGAAGATGTCGGCGAACATCGCTGCTGCAAGTTAGCTGTTTTCTCGTTCTGCGACGACGAACCCGACGATGGCACGCGAGTACAGATCGATCACCATGTGCAACGCGAAGGTTTGCCCGTAGCACCGGCCAGGCAAAAACGTAATATCCCAGCACAACACTTGTCCGGGGGCGGTGGCGTGCACATGCGGCGGCGCGGCGTCGTGGCGGCGTTTGGCTTGTCTGGCTTTGGTGTTGTGGCGTTGGTGCAACAGTTTGCCGTGCGCTTTGGCCACCCGGTAAAAGCTGCGCAGACTCGCCAGATAGATCCCGTTGTTCAACGTGGCGTAAAACACCTGGTCCACCCCGCAATGCGGATTGTCGTCCAGCATTTCTACGATGCGTTTGACAGTGGCATCCGGCAGCCGGCTGATCCGGCGTTGGTGATACGGGATCGGGTTGTCGGTGCGCGGGCGCGGATGAGTTTCGTAGAAGACCCGGCTGCGCGACACACCGATAATTCCCATCGCCTTCGTTTTGGAGTAACCGACGGAAACAAGCTGATTGATCAGCGTTTCTTCCGCTTGGCGTCCTTGCTCGTAGAGGCGTTGTTGGGCGCCGGTGAGGACTTTTCCTCCGCGTCTGAGTCCACGCCAGGTGCTCCTGGCATGGACGTTACAGCTTTTCCCAACACATCAGTGGCCAACTCAGCCCGCTCTGCCCTTTCCGTCGCCTTATCCAGGGCACTCTGCATTGCTTCTTCCCGACGTTTCGCGTCGAGTTCAAGCTTGCGTTTATCCTGCGTTAGCGCGGAGATTTCCTTGCGCAGCTGCTGAATTTCAGCGCATTCATCCATCGTCAACGCTCCACCCCCCTTGGCCTTGTGCGTGTTGGCAGATCACCGTCCGCCACCATTGCTGTCCAGCGTCGCACGGTATGGGCAGCAAGTCCATGCGCAACCAACCAAGCTTCTTTCTGGCCATGCGGTACTAACCCGTACTCGACGACCACCTCACGGATGTATTCCGCACTAGGTTTTCCCAGATAGGCAGCATCCGCCAAGCGTTTGGCACGCTCGGTACCGTCGAGGCCGTCATCAGTGGTTTTCGATTTCTGCAATGCGCGGGCCCAACGCTTGAGATTGAAGTATTGGATCCCCTGCCGCGCACACCACAGGCCCTTCGTGCCATAGGGCAACAGGTTGTAAATCGTGATCATCTGCCGCTGCTGCGCTGGATGAAACCAACTGCCAGAACCGGTCTCGCGGAACGGGGAAAACACGAACGCCACCGCCTCAAGCGATACCAACGTCTCCTCATCGAGCACTTCCCCCGCCGCCAGCACACGCGGCGGCATCGCCAAAATCTCCTCAACCTCCTCACGCGACGTCTGAGACTTGACCTTCCGGGCAGCCACGGGGACCTCAACAGCCGATGGCGACGTCAACACCGACGGCACCGACTGAGGCAACTGAGAATCGGTCATGAACAAAACCTCCTACGGTTCGTTGTTCACAACCACCCTGGCACTAAGGGGCCCTGATCGCCTTGATCACAGGTGTGATCGCGTTCGGGGCGGCACCGGAAACATCTGGGGGGCGTTCCCTGCGAGCGTGGCGTTGGTGGCCGCGGTTCTCGGGCTGTCGTCACTGCCCTCGCACAAGGGCCGCGATGCCGGTGCTCGACTGGGCAAACGCGCGGGGATCGTCCTCGCGGTGGCTTGGGGTTTGATCGTTTGCTTGGCGGTGCTCGTGCTGTTTCTGGTGCCAGCGCAGTTCACGCTCACTGGCGGAGTGCTCACTGCGCTCGTGGCGGCTGGGGCGATCTGGGGTGCGATCGCCTACGTCGACAGGCGTTAGCGCGCCCGGCCTAGCCGGCGTGGGCCGAAAGGTCCTGGAACACCGCCTGGTTCAGGTCGAAAACGTGCTGGGCGGTGGAGATGATTCGTGCGCGCTCTTCGTCGTCAAGCTGCATCGCGTCGAGCGCTGCCTTGTAGTGCGCGCGGTAGTGCGGGATCTTGCCTACCGCGGAGAAGTCGTAGAAGTGCAATGCCTCGTCGGGCAGTGCGTACGCGTTCTGGAACACGCGTGCGAGCACCTGTCCGCCGGCAATGTCGCCGAGGTAGCGCACGTAGTGGTGGGCGATGACCTCCGGGCCAGAGTCCGGGGTGAGCGCCTCGAGTTCGGCAACGTAGCGCCTCGTGGCATCGAGTGGGGCGGTGGTTTCCTTCCAGCCGGCGCCGAGCATGGCGGTGAGATCGGCTTCGAGGGCGGGCACGCGCTCGAGGCGCTCGTCGGCGATCTGCGCCACCGCGGGGTGGGAAGCGGCGCGGCGCACCGCATCTTCGAGTGCCGAATAGATGTGGAAGTACTGCACTGTCAGCTCTGCTACGGCCGCCCGGTCCAGCTCGCCTTTTCCAAGCCTCGACATGAAGGGGGAATTCTCGGCGCTGGAGTGCGCAGTGGCGGTCTGGTCTTTGAGTGCGGCCGACAGTCGCTGGTCAGTGGGGGCGGCCATGGTCATCTGCTTCTCCAATCTAGGAATGAAGGGTAGGTTACCCTTAGTTACAGATTGAGGATATAGGTAAGCCTAACCTTCAATCAATCACCCAAAAGGTTGATCCGCTTCGGGCGCCCGCGTGGTGTGGATACGGTCTTGTCGCCGGGGATCCAGAACCGCCACGGGGCGTCTTTGTTTTTGGAGATCCCGATGCGGGGTCCTGCGACCCACTCCGGCTCCTGCGTGCGCGGGGTGATCTCCACCGGGGTGCCGTTGTCGCCTAACCCCAGTCCGAGAGCTTGGCCGAGGTTGCCTGGTCCGCGTGCGAGGTTTTCAAACGGGATTATGGCACGGTCGGGGCGTTGGCGTCGCTGGCGGGCGAGTGCTTCGCCGGTGATGATTTCGCCGCCGCGCATGAGGCAGCCTTGGCCGATGCCTTCGGGCGCGCAGACGATGTTGCTGTTGTGGTGGATGCCGTAGGAGAGGTAGACGTACAGTCTGCCGGGTGGGCCGAACATGGCGGCGTTGCGGGCGGTTTTGCCGTTGTGGGTGTGGGCGGCGGGGTCGTCGTCGCCGAGGTATGCCTCGACTTCGGTCAGGCGCACAGTCACCCCGTTGTGGGTGATGAGGCACCCCAGCAACTGCGGTGCGACGATGTCGGCGGGTTGGGTGAAGTCGATCATTTCAGCCATTGCGCAAGCTTATCGACGACCGCCTCGTCCCCATTTGACCCAATCACCTCGTCCGCGATCGCTTTGAGGTCGGGGTGTGCGTTTTCCATGGCGACGGCGTAGCCGGCGGCGCGAAGCATGCCGTAGTCGTTGAGGAAGTCGCCGAATGCTGCGGTCTGTGCAAGGGGGATGTCCAGCGTGTCGGCGAGCGCTTCGAGTGCCTGTCCTTTGTCGGCGTCTGGGTGCATGATGTCTAGCCAGTGTTTGCCGCTGACTACAGCGCGCAGCTCGGGGGCGTGTTTGCGGACCCAGGGCAGGGCGTCGCGTTCGGCGTCGGTTTCGACGTAGAGGGCGATTTTGATCACGGGGGTGGGGTGGTCGCCGAGCGCCGCCAGTGTTGTGCGGGAGGCGTAGTACTTGTCTACCTCGGCGTCGATGGCCGGTGGCAGCGGGAGGGTGGTGGCCACTTCTGGTGCACAGATGACGGTGTGGGCGGGAAATGGTGCGTCGGGAAGCGCTGCGATGAGGTTGCGGGCAGCATCCAGGGGCAGGTCGGTGGTGGAGACGACCTCGCCGCCGTGCCACACCACCGCGCCGTTTTCGGCGATGAACGTCTCGC
>NZ_KV827975.1:0-704 GCF_001836265.1 Corynebacterium sp. HMSC036E10 | reverse complement strand
GCAACAACGCAACATCGCCAAAGCCATCACCCAGGCACAATTCCGATACCCGGACGCGAGCCTTGCTGAAGTCACCCGAGCAGAACAACGCGGCATCAACATGCGCCAACTGAAACGAATCGCGGCGACCAACTGGCGGGAAAACCCGACCAACATTCACATCCTCGCACCGACCGGAACAGGGAAAACATACATAGTCTGCGCCATCGGCGTCGCCGCATGCCAAGCCGGATACTCCGTGGCCTACTACCGGCTAGACCAACTCGTAGACATGTTGGCGGTCTTCTCACCGACTGACCAAAACTACCTCGATAAGATGCGGAAACTGATCAATGTCGATGTCCTTATCATCGACGATTTTATGACCATGAGCATCAACCAGCGCGGGCAAGAAGACCTGAGCAAGATCATATTCGACCGCGACGGTCGGCTCCCAACACTGATCTCCTCCCAATCGGCCGCCGCCTATTGGGTCGAAGCCCTCCCCGACAGAGTCGGAGCCGATTCACTCGTTAGCCGCCTCAACAACGGCCACCGAATCCGCATCGGAGACTTCGACATGCGCAAGGCCACCGCCCCAATAGAACCGGACGAATAAGACAAACAGCCGGGCCGACTCCGTCGGCCCGGCCCCGGTACCAACTACCCGGAACACAGCAGTACCGGGTCTCCGGAACACCGGTACCAAAAACCCGCATCTGACA
>NZ_KV827974.1:391-703 GCF_001836265.1 Corynebacterium sp. HMSC036E10 | reverse complement strand
CCGGCAACATGAGCTGCTCGACACGTACGCTGCAGCGCAAATTCGATGCCTTTTGGCTGGTTGACGTGCCTGACCCGACCATCGGCCATACAGGCAGGGTCTACGACCAGATCTTCATCGACGGCACCTACACCGCAGGTGGCTGTCTGATCGTGGCGGCAACGCTCGACCACGTCATCGCCTGGCACTGGTGCAAACAAGAAACCACGCAGGACTACAAGCGCCTGCTCGAGCGCATCGAAGCACCGTTGATCGCTGTGATCGACGGTGGCCGAGGAGCCACAAGCGCAATTAAAACGTGCTGGCCAAACA
>NZ_KV827974.1:0-291 GCF_001836265.1 Corynebacterium sp. HMSC036E10 | reverse complement strand
TCCACACGCTCTACAAGGATTGGCTCAACGAAAAGACACAGGTCAAAGACCCGAAAACAGGCAAAGACACACTCGTGTGGACCCATGTCAACGTGCGCAAGGCCTACAACAGTCTCAACCACCTGTGGCGCAATGACCTGCTGTTTGTCTACCTCAAGCCCCCGAAAGGTGTGCTTAAGCCGCATCGGATCAAATCCACCACCAACAGCCTTGAAGGCGGCATCAACGCCCAGCTGAAGCTCCTTGCGAGAACTCATCGCGGCAGACGCGGTGAGCACCAACGCAAAATGC
>NZ_KV827973.1:0-5364 GCF_001836265.1 Corynebacterium sp. HMSC036E10 | reverse complement strand
TTGAGGTCACTGTCACGGTTGAAAACCCGGATGCTCCGGCTCCGGTCCCGTCGGTGACTGAGGGTGACAACACCACGGTTCCGAATAACGGTGGCGAGCACACCGTTGGCAAGGTCGAGAACCCGACTGGTGATGAGACCGGCAAGCTCGTCGATAAGGACGGCAATGAGATCCCGGACTCCAAGGTCGACATCGACAAGGATGGCAACATCAAGGTGACGGTGCCGGAGGGTACTGATCCGCAGGATGCCAAGGTCATCGTCTCCAATGGTGATGATGAGAAGATCGGCGAGATCGATGTCAAGATCGTGAACCCGAACTACGGCGGCGCCAAGAAGGTTGAGGCTGGTAAGACCGAGACCTCGAACAACCCGTTCGGTGACGCCAAGGCTCCGAAGGGCACTAAGGCAACGGGTACTCCGTCCGAGGGATCCGAGGACTGGGAGTTCGGTCCGAAGGATGGGGACGTCGTTAAGCCTGGTGAGGATGGCGTCGTCACGGCGAAGGCTCCTTCTTACGAGAAGGTTGGCGAGAAGATCGCTGAGAAGCTGCCGGAGATCCAGAAGCAGAAGAAGGGTAAGCGTTGGGATGAGTTCGTGAAGATCTTCACCCCGTTCGCGAAGCCTTCTGTGGATGTTGAGTTCACCTACCCGGGTGGTTCGATGGACAGCGCAACCGCTGACTTCGATCTGATTGGCAAGGATGGCAAGTCCCTGCTGGATCCGGACGGTGACTTCGACAAGGACGGCATCTCGAACCGTGAAGAGATCGAGGGCGGCTCCAACCCGGCTGATAAGGGTCAGGTTCCGGACAACAAGGCGCCGGAGGTCGACCCGATCAAGCCTGGCGATAAGACCATCTCTGGTAAGGGCGACCGTCCGAACGAGGACATTAAGGTCACCCTGCCGAACGGTAAGGTCGTCGAGACCACGACCGATAAGGACGGCAAGTGGAAGATCGAGGTTCCGTCTGACGTCGACCTGAAGCCTGGTCAGAAGGTCATCGTTGAAGACGGCGATGAGAACAGGACTGAGGCAACTGTCGGCATCGACACCGCGAAGTGTGTTGCTACCTCCGTCGGCTTCGGTCTGCCGCTGATCGCGCTTCTGCCGATCGGTCTGGCTACCCAGTTGGAGATCCCGGGTCTGTCCGACTTCGCTGCTCAGGCGAACGCGCAGATCCAGAACGCCAACACCCAGATCCAGCAGCAGCTGGGCATCTTCAACCCGCAGCTGGCTACCCAGGTGGACGCAATCAACGCGAAGCTGGGCCAGTACGGCACTGACCTCGCTACGGTTGCAGGTGGTCTGGCTCTGATCGCCGCTGGCATCCTCGCCGGCACGATCATCTACGACAACTGCTCCCCGAACGGTGGCGGCTCTTCCGTGAAGGACCTGGAACTGAAGGGTTCTTCCGGCAAGACCTACGCTGGTTCCTCCAAGGAGGAGAAGCCGACTACTCCGGCAAAGCGGACGAAGTAGTTAAGTCTTGAGTCTCTCGTAGGCTGAAGATAAGCGCTAACGATCGCCCCGCTCACCAATCGGTGGGCGGGGTGATTAGCTTTAGCAATCGGGTTTTTCTGTGGTGGGGCGCGATTACCGCAACACCACGGGCCTGGGTCTGCTGGCTTGGCGATGCCGGCATTTCCGCCAAGGAGACGAAGGCGGACGGCTACGCGCTGAACTCGGGCAAGAACTTCTACGACAAGTGCCCGGAGGGCCTGAAGGATCAGTTCTGTTTCGTCGGCCAGTCCACCATCCCCGCGGACTGGAAGAATCTGGTGTTGCGTTCCAACTACATCGGCAAGGCCGACGGCATCATTGGCGTCACGCACGAGCACGATCAGTTGGCGGAGGAGGACCTGACTGTCTACGAGCTCGCGGTGCTCGCTGCTGCCGATAACAATCTCAAAGCAGGGGCATTGCTTATCGACGACGCCCACAACGGCATCGTTCTCCACCGCCCCAACAACGCCGTGAATGTCCGCGTGGAAAACAAGGGTATCGACGCCCACACCTTCACCGTGGAAGCCCGTTGGGGCAACGGCAAGTCCGCACGCAAGGACATTGCCCTGGCCGGCATCGCGGATAAGGACAACTACGCCGGTGACCTCGCCATCCCGATGCAGGACCTCGCCGGGGTGAAGGGCCCGAACACGCCTGTCGAGCTGTCGGTGAAGAACCAGAACGGCGAGACCGTGTTCGATGAGACCTTCCGTGTCCCCGTCCTCGACCTGACCAAGCAGGAAGCCGAAAAGGTACTCAAGGACCTCCCGTCCGCGAAGGTGAACAAGGAGGAGCAGAAGAAGGTCGAGCAGGTGCTGCGCCCGGTCGTGCAGCCGCCGGCCCCGACCACCTCGGCGCCGTCGCCTGCGGCCGCACCGAAGCAGACCGTCACCGTGACGCCGACGCCGAAGCCGGCGCCCGCCCCGGTGACCCAGACCCGCGGTCCGGTGGAGACCGCCAACCCTTCGGATTCGGCAGGGGAGCCGTCTGATGGCTCCTCCATGAACGGCGGGGCGATCGCCGGCGCCGCCTTGGTAATCCTCGGCGCCCTCACCGCTCTGTTCGGCTGGTGGTTCAAGAACGGCGAGCAGTTCAAGCTGCCGTTCTAGGCTCACGGCTCCGGGGGCCGGCTGTCTCTCCGGCTCGACGCCTGTGGTGGATTCTTCCCATCACAGGCGTTTTTACGTTTCCGCAGTCTTTACACGTGACCATTAAAACGTCACTATACACCCCCGTTATGGGGTGGCAGTGAAAGGTTCAGATTTTCCTAAGCCGGCAACTGGCTAAAGGTGCTCGATATTGCTCAAATCTGTAGACAACTGCGGAAACTGCTGGAAGTGTGCTTGCGTGGTCCGTCCGCCCCACTATCTCGGCTCCCTTAGCTGTGTCACAGGTAGTATTTTACGGCCGTACAACAGCAATGGCCAGCGCTTTTAGTGGCGAGTGTCAATAAATTTCCTCAGGATGTGAACAGCTGTTGGGTGGCTTGAGGGACCTTTGCCGCCTCCTGTCAGGTTCTCTACGGTGGTGTTCGTAGGCCCTGTTAGTAGGTGTGTTTTGTTTGCTCGTCAGGGTCGTGAACCTTTGACGCTAATCCTTTCTGGAGGGAAATTAATGAATAAACGTCACATTGGCCGCCGTCGCGGCACGTCCGTAGCCGCGGCTGCGCTGTCATTTGCGCTGGTTGCTCCGTTCGCTCAGCCGGTCGCGTTTGCGCAGGAGGAAACTGCTGCTGTCTCCCAGGCGCCGGCCACTGAGGAAAACGGTGCGATTGTCGCCGACGGCATTGCGAACGGCTACGTCAAGAGCGCTACTGGCATGACGAATGCCAAGTCGACCCTGTCTGGTCGCGCGTTTATTGACGATGGCTACGGCTTCAGCCCGACCGACGGTGGCCAGCAGGCTGTTCCGGAAGGCACGAAGGTCTACATGCAGTGGATCGATAAGGATGGTGCCGTTTCGCCGGTGTACGTTGCCCGCACCTCTGACCAGCTCAGCAAGAGCAACACCTCGCAGGCTGGTCCGGGCTCCTATGTGTTCGATCTCCGCGAGCCGTGGATTGACCACCACGGGAAGAAGCACACGTACAAGGCTTCCACGAATCAGTACTACCGTCTGTGGATCGACCCGTTTGTTGACGAGCGCAACGGCTTCACCGTCTACCCGTTCCGCCAGGTCGGCGGCTTCTTCCCAGGCGCATACCGCAACTCCATGGGTGCTGACCAGCAGGGTGCATGGAACACCATCGGCACGAACATGCAGCGCACTGCTGTACTGATGCAGGCTGATCGTGATGTGCCGTACATGCATAAGCCGAAGGCTGATTGGATTGCGGATACCACTCCGACGGTGAAGTCCCAGTCGGTCTCTTCTGCGATGAAGGGGCATGTTGGCGGCAAGGTCTGGCACGAGACGAAGGACGCTCGTCTCAACGGCCCGAACGACACTGGCGATGTCCCGGCTAAGGACATGTACGTGGTCATGAGTGTGCTGACCCAGGAGGGTATCGGCGCGTATGCGGAAGCAGTGGACACGTTGCCTGAGGCACAGAAGCTGGCCGCTGCGAAGAAGCTCCTCACTGAGCACCCGGAATACATCGCGGCTACGGTGCGCTCGAAGGTTGGTGAAGATGGGTACTACTCGGTGAAGTTCCCTGAGGGAACTCTCACGAATGACACGAAGAAGTACCTGTACGCGCACGTAGAGACTGCCGACGGCAAGATCCCGAGCGCTTACTCTGCATGGCGTGTTCCGCTGTTTAACTCGCCGAAGAACAACGGCACGCGTAACCCTGCGCCTATTGCTGCTGAAAACTTTGTGCAGAATCCGATGTGGTACAACGTGAACTTCGCGTTGGTGCCGCGCCATGATGTGAAGTTGGATATCACGAACTTCAACATGACGGACAAGCCGGCTGATATCGGCGATACCGCGAAGCTGAATGTGACCGGCCCGTTCCCGGTGACGCCAAACAAGGTTGTTTGGAAGAAGAACGGCAAGGTCGTCAAGACCTGCGACAACATCGGTAGCGTTGCTGATGCCAACGCCTGCACCATCACCGTTCCGGAGGACGCTGAGACGGGCGATATCTTCACCGCTGAGTTCGTCACTGGCGAGAACACGGTGCTGGCCGCTGACTCGTTCACCGTTGTCGTTCCGGTTGTTCTTCCGTTCGGTTCGGTGAAGGACGAGTACAAAGAGTTTGATGCACTGTCCGTACTGCCGAATGAGCCGGAGAACAAGGTTGAAGGCGCTAGGCCGACCTACAAGGTCGATGGTCTTCCTGAAGTGCTGACGTTCGACCCAGAGACCGGCAAGATCTCTGGTACGCCGACGACGCCGGGCACCTCTGAGGTGATCGTGACGCGTGACGTCAAGGTCACGGTGAAGGAAGAACGTCCGGTTCTCGACGAAGACGGCAATCCGAAGTTCATGGACCCGTCGGCTCCTGAGGACAAGCGCGTCATCAAGACCGAAACGGTTGATGTTGAGGAAGTCCAGCACGTTCGCGTGCCGACCCTGCTGACCGTCACGGATTCGCCGCTGAAGGCTGCAACGATCAATACCGAGTATGAGCAGGAAGTTGTGCCGACCGGCTTTGAGAGTCACCCGCACAAGCTCAAGGTGAAGGACGGCTCGCTTGAGGTTGCTAACCTTCCTGCAGGTCTGGACTTCGATGAGAAAAACGGAAAAATCACCGGTACTCCGACTGAGGAAGTCGAGGCTGATGAGGACACGCCAAACGTCACCGTGACGTACACCTTGGTGGATCACAACAACAAGGAGTACAAGGTCACCGACCGCGTTCCGCTGCCTGTTGGCCAGAAGACCACGGTTGATGGCACTCCGAAGCCGGTTG
>NZ_KV827972.1:0-49869 GCF_001836265.1 Corynebacterium sp. HMSC036E10 | reverse complement strand
CACGACACTGCTACCAAATAACCGGTCGCAACAGCACAGCGCCTAAGGCGCATACGGAAGCTGGGTTAACATTTACTCATGTCTGTTTCTGAGCTGTCCACCAGTACCCAGAACTATTTGAAAGCTATCTGGGGGCTAAAGGAATGGTCATCCGAGCCCGTTACCGCCACACTTATAGCGAAACAGCTGGGACTCAAGCTCTCCTCGGTCTCCGATGCAGTGCGCAAAATGTCGAAGCAAGGGCTCGTGTCACACACGCCCTATGGCTCTGTGGAGTTAACCGAACTTGGCAGGCAGTACGCATTGGTCATGGTGCGCCGCCACCGATTGCTTGAGTCTTTTTTGGTTCAAGCATTGGATTATACGTGGGACGAGGTCCATGATGAAGCCGAAAATCTTGAACACGCGGTGTCTGACATGCTCATAGAGCGCGTGGATAAGTTCCTCAATTACCCCACTAGGGATCCACACGGCGACCCTATCCCTACGGTTGATGGACAGGTCACTATCCCCAGTGCGCACCGTCTCACCGACAGCGGCGCACAACCGCAGGTGACCGTGGAACGCATTTCTGATTCCGACCCACAACTGCTGGCCTTCCTCAAAGAGCAAGGCATCGTCATTGGGGCTGTTCTTACCACGCGCGAAGGAACGCCCTTTTCAGAATCGCTCGAAGTACAGGTAGCCGACAGTACTCAGTGGGTAGTACTTGGGCGCCCAGCTACGGACGCAGTGTTTGTAGCACACCACAGCCTGTAGTCTTTCCCTTTCTCATTAATCCTGTCCCTACCTGCCCTTTTAAAAACTACGGTGCGGCGTAGTTTGCAACTACGGTAGTACGTAGTTAATCTTTTCGATCATCACCTATCCCACTTATGGCTAAGGCCAGGATGAGCAGGATTGTCATGTCAGACTCACCAGATTTGGTGTACTTTTCTAGCGTTTCTGAAAACACAAAAAGATTCGTCGAACGCTTAGATAGACCCGCAGTGCGCATTCCACTGCGGCCCAAGAAAACCGGAATGATCCAGGTTTCACACCCGTACGTACTCATCGTTCCAACCTACGGCGGTGGCTCGCTCAAACGCGCAGTCCCCAAACAGGTCATCGACTTCCTCAATGACCCAATCAACCGTTCCTTTATCCGGGGCGTGATTACCTCAGGCAATACCAACTTCGGAAGCGCTTACTGCGTCGCCGGCCGCATCATTTCCGCTAAGTGCCACGTTCCAGAGCTGTATCACTTCGAGCTACTCGGCACGCAGAAGGACGTTGCCGCTGTAAAGCAGGGCCTTCACAAGTTTTGGGAGCAGCAAAGCAACTAACAATTATACCCCATTGATTTCCCACAAAATGAAGACCACATCCGCAACACACAGATTGGAAACCACAATGCCGCCACTTAAGGCCACCCCCACACAGCCCATTGGCCCTACGCCCCGCACCGCTTCAGCAGACGATGCCGGCGGTGTCGGTAAGCGCAAGAGCTACCATGCACTCAACGCGCAGCTGAACCTATTCGACGATTCGGGAAGAATCCAGTTCGACAAGGACATTGAGGCAACACAAGACTTTTTAGCGCACCATGTCACTCCCCGCATGCATCAGTTTGAATCCACCAAGCAGCGCTTGGAGTGGTTGGTTGATAACGAATACTACGAGCGGGAATTCCTTGAGCTTTATGATGACGATTTTCTGTGCACTATGTACGACAGAGCCCACCGAGCCAAGCATCAGTTCCGCACTTTCCTCGGCGCATTTAAGTTCTTTACTTCATACGCACTGAAAACCTTTGATGGCTCGCGATTTCTGGAAGGCTACGAAGAACGCGTCGCCACCACAGCTTTGTACCTTGCACAGGGCGATGAAGAGCTTGCGGAGAAGCTGGTGGATGACATCATGACCGGACGCTTCCAGCCCGCCACCCCTACTTTTCTCAACGCAGGAAAAGCCCAGCGTGGCGAAATGGTCTCCTGCTTCCTCCTTCGCATCGAAGACAATTTGGAAAGCATTGGCCGCAGCGTGAACTCTGCACTGCAGCTTTCAAAACGCGGCGGTGGTGTGGCCTTGTTACTGAGCAATCTGCGCGAATCCGGAGCCCCAATCAAAAAGATTGAGAACCAAGCTTCCGGCGTAGTCCCAGTCATGAAAATTCTGGAAGATAGCTTCAGCTATGCCAACCAATTGGGCGCTCGACAGGGCGCTGGAGCCGTCTACCTACATGCGCACCATCCAGATATTCTTCGTTTCCTGGATACCAAGCGGGAAAATGCCGATGAGAAAGTCCGCATTAAGACTCTTTCGCTGGGAGTTGTTATTCCAGATATAACCTTCCAGCTGGCCAAAGAGAACAAGGATATGCATCTTTTTAGCCCGTATGACATCGCTCGCGAGTACGGCGTAGCCATGTCTGACATGTCTATCACCGAGTATTACGACGAGCTGGTTTCCAATCCGCGAATTTCTCATACGACTATCAAGGCCCGCGAGTTTTTCACCACGCTGGCTGAGCTTCAGTTTGAATCTGGATACCCCTACATACTCTTTGAGGATACGGTCAACCGCGCTAATCCCCTCAAAGGACATATCAATATGTCCAATCTGTGTAGTGAGATCCTCCAGGTCAACACGCCATCCACCTACGGCGCCTCAGGTAACTACACCACCGTTGGCCAGGACATTTCCTGCAATCTAGGGTCGCTCAACATCGCTAAAGCTTTTGAATCACCGGACTTTGGGGAAACTGTTGAAACCGCGGTGCGCGCTCTCACGAAGGTCTCAGACCTAACAAATATCGAAGCTGTTCCTTCCATCGCTCACGGTAATGCATCCATGCATGCCATCGGGTTGGGCCAAATGAATCTCCACGGTTTCCTGGCTTCCAAGCGTATTCCTTATGGCTGCGCCGAAGCACTGGACTTTACAAATATCTATTTCCTGACCGTGACCTATCATGCGCTCCGTGCATCCCATGCGCTAGCGGTTGAGAAAGGTCAACGATTCACTGGCTTTGAAGAATCCACCTATGCCACTGGCGTCTACTTCGACAAGTACATCGACCAAGACTGGGCGCCGGCCACTGACCACGTAAAACAGCTATTCCATGAGGCTGGCGTGCAGATTCCTCAACGCGAGGATTGGCTACGGCTCAAGAACCAAGTGATGCAAGACGGCATCTACAACGCCTACTTGCAGGCAGTTCCACCCACTGGATCAATTTCCTACATCAATGACTCCACCGCGTCCATACACCCGATTGCCTCCAAGATTGAAATACGCAAGGAAGGCCGCTTGGGGCGCGTGTACTACCCCGCACCGGAAATGACCAACGACAACTTGGAGTATTTCGATGACTCCTACACCGTGGGGTACAAAAAAATCATCGACACCTACGCTATGGCCACCCAACACGTGGACCAAGGGCTTTCCCTGACTTTGTTCTTCACCGCTGACACCACTACGCGGGACATCAACAAGGCACAAATCTATGCCTGGAAAGCCGGAATCAAGACCTTGTACTACATCCGTTTACGCCAACCTGCACTCCAGGGAACCGAGGTCGAAGGCTGCGTTTCCTGTGCTCTGTAGGAACACGGTCCTTCCTTCATTCACAACCATCCATCAAGAAAGAAAGAAGCTATGTCTTCAACATCAAACACTGCTGAGCTAACCAGCATCTCAGTTACGCCGCCAAGTTACCGGCATGACCCTTCAGCCCGCATCCGCGCCATCAATTGGAATCGGGTGAGCGATGAGAAGGATCTTGAAGTGTGGAACCGCCTCACCGCCAACTTTTGGTTGCCAGAAAAGGTTCCACTTTCAAACGATCTCCCGGCGTGGCAGAGGATGACACCGGAGGAACGCAACCTCACCATGCGGGTGTTCACGGGACTCACCACCCTGGACACCGTCCAGGCCACTGTGGGCGAAATCTGTCAGATCCAAGATGCCCGCACCGAGCACGAGGAGGCCGTGTATACCAACATCGCCTTCATGCAATCAGTCCATGCCCGTTCTTACTCTTCAGTGTTTTCTACTTTGAGCAGTACGAAAGAAATTGATGAGGCATACCGCTGGGCGGTGAATAATGACCTTCTCCAGGCACGCGCCAAAAAAGTGCTCACTCATTATTTTGGACCCGATCCACTCAAGCGCAAAGTGTCATCGACGCTGCTTTCCTCGCTGCTTCTCTACGCGGGTTTCTATCTTCCCCTGCATTTTTCCGTCCACGCCACCCTGACAAATACAGCAGACATGATTCGCCTCATTCTGCGTGACAAGGCAGTGCACGGTTACTACTCAGGCTACAAGTACCAGCGCGGACTGGAAACGTCTGCTCCACAACGGCAACAGGAGATGCATGATTTCACTATTTCCTTGCTCGAAGAGCTTTATGCCCTAGAGCTGGATTATTCCGGCGAGCTATATGAGCCGTTGGGGCTCATGGATGATGTAGCTGTATTCGTTCGCTATAACGCCAATAAGGCGCTCATGAATTTGGGCTACCCGGACTACTTCCCACCTGAAGAAACGGAAGTGAACCCGGAAATCCTCGCTGCCCTAGCACCTGGAGCAGATGAAAACCATGACTTCTTCTCCGGCTCCGGTTCCTCCTATGTCATTGGCACCGCTGAAGAAACGAGTGATGATGACTGGGATTTCTAAACCGTTTCCACGACCAGACCAAGGAAGCTGGCTTGAGACCATCGCGCTGTTTGAAGCCATCCGCGAAGGAAACCAACCAGCAGCCATGCGGCTTTTGGATACGTCCGCCGCACGGGAGGCCGTCCTCGGGGGACTGTTAGGACTCATCGAACTGTACTTCCGCCATGAAGAAGACAAAGTGGATAACTTTCTTACTGCCGCCCACGCCGCCGGGCCACCGCCTGCCTTTGGCTGCAAGCCTTTTCTCCCTTGATCGCACGTACCTACGCCCAACTAAGAAGAAAGGACTTCCTATGACCACCCCACGCATTAGTGTTATCGTCGGCAGCCTGCGCCGCGGCTCATTTGCGCGCAAGATTGCACACGAAGTGCTCACAATGATCCCTGAAAACTACCAGGCAGACATCGTTGAAATCCGTGACTTGCCGCTCTATGACTTCGACTACGATGACCCCTCGGTCACGGACAAGCCCATTCCAGCTGAGTACACCACTTTCCGCGACACCATCAAGAACTCGAGCGGCGTCCTCTTTGTTACCCCGGAAAATAACCGTACTATCCCTGCCTGTCTCAAGAATGCAGTGGACATCGGTTCCAAGCCCAACTCGGATGTGGCTTGGAAGAACCTTCCCGCAGGTATCATCAGTCACTCTGTAGGCCGCATGGGCGGCTACAGTTCACAGAAGAACCTCCGGCTCGCCCTGTCCTACTTCGATATGCCGCTTCCTGGTCAGCCCGAGGTATTCCTTGGCCAATCCCCCACCCTCTTCGAAGACTCCGGCCATCTCAATGAAGGCACCGCAGGCTTTGTCAAAGACTACGTTATACGCTTCCTGCAGTTGGTCGACATGACATTAACAGCCAAGCACAGCTAGCGACGGCGACTAACCCTAGCCACCGCCCTCTACGAAGTACTTGAAGGCTTCTAAAGGGCCTTCTCAAAGACACAAACCCCGGATTCACACTCATCCTTGAGTTACCTGAATCTGAACCCAGGACGCTTCAAAAAACACCGCTCTAATTCTTCGATTTTCGCTGAATTAGAGCGGTTTTAGCGCTGTCGCTGGACACTGACCCTGGCGACATCCTGTTAGGCCGCTACAGGGCCATACAGGGCAGGGGAGACCCCCATCTACGGCTTGCCGCCGTCGGGGGGGTGTTTAGACCACGTGTTTAGTAACGGTGTGGTGAGTATCGAGTAACGCCCGGGTGAGTATCCAGTAACACCCGGGCGTTTGGGTTGGTAGCGGGGGTTATTGGGTCAGTCGCATATTGGTGCCTTCGAGTGTGATGATTTCGGCGCCGGCGACGAGTCGGTTGAGTATTGATTCGGCGATAACGGCGTCGGGGATGGATTTGTACCACTCGTCGGGTGTGAACTGGGATGTCACGATGGTCGATCCGCGGGGTTCGCGTTCTGCAAGGATGTTGAGCAGTTGGTGTGCGGTGGCGGCATCGATTGGGGTGGTGAGGAAATCATCGAGGACTAACACGTCTGTGTTGTGTAGGTCTTCGAGGAATGTGATGCGGGCTGGATCATCGTGTTTGAGCACGGCGAGGTGGTTGGCGAGTGTGTCGGTACGGAAGAAGCGTGCGGAGTAGTCGTTTCGGCACGCCGCGGTGAGCAGTGCTTGGGCGAGGTAGGTTTTGCCGACGGAGGATTTGCCCAGGATGACAATGTTTTGTGCGCTTTGGCACCATTGGCAGTGAGCGAGTCGGGTGATTTGCTCTTTGTTGATGGTGCGGTCGGGCGTGTAGGTGATGTCTTCGATACAAGCATCGGGATTTGGCGATCGGGATGCTTTGAGTAGTTTGTTGACTCGTCTCTCACGCTTGGCCGCTACCTCTTTGTCGAGTGCGTAGAGCACTTTGTCTTAAGAAACTCCAGTCGTCGAATGCAGGATCGGCGGCGATGTCGATGACGCTTTGTCCGAAGGCGGTCATGCGCAGGTCGGTAAAGATCGGCAGGACTGATTCGTCGAGGAAGCGGGCGGATGCTGATGCTGGCTGTGGGTGGGGCATGGGTTATGCAGATCCTTTCTTGGTGAGGTTTTCGAGGCTGAACTGGGCAGCACCACCGAGGTAGGCGCCGCGTGTGTCACGGGTTGCGGGGGCAGGCACACCGTCAATGGGTCTGCCGGTTGATTGGTCGGTTGGTACATCGGTGCCTGTGGGGCGTGTGGAGGTGTCTTTGCGTACGGCGGCCATCATGTTTTTCACCGCGGTATACGACACAGAACGCCTGGCGCCGTCAGTGGACACCAAACGCCGGCAGGCTTCTTCGAGGATTGGCTTGTTGGCGTGTTTGCCCATGTTGAGTACGTTGCGGCACGCTTGGTACGCCTGGGCAGGGATCGCCTTGGCTTCGATGAGCTCGGAGATCACTTGGCGGGTGGCTGGCCCGATTTTGGCAGCTTCGCGCAGGAAGTACTCGCTTGTCCACAACCCACGGGTGTCACTTATGTTCGCCGGGATGTGGTCAGTGTCGGTGACGTACACTCCACGGGCACGTGCGAGTTGGTGAGTGGCCACACGCTGCCCAGCGTCGAAGACGGCAAGGCTATCACCGGTGATACGCACGTCCACGGTGCGGCCCACCAGTAGGTGGGGTACCGAGTAATGCGCGTTGTGCACTCTGATGTGGAAATTCGGTGCGACTTTGGCGCGTTTCCATTCGGTACGCTGCCACGGTGTTTCAGGCAGCGCGGTGAGCACGTCGCGTTCGAACTGATCAAACAATGCGCGCCTGCTCGTCGCATTGCCGCGAAACGGTTCGGCAGCGTTGATCCCATTAACCAGGGCAGTGATTTTTGTGTTGAGCTCGTCTATCCCGACGCACTGGTGGCCATCGAGTGCGTGGATGACGTTCTGGGTGATGATCTTGACTGCAGCTTCGACGCTGGCCTTGTCTTTGGGGCGTTTTGCACGGGCCGGCAACGCGGCGGTGTTGTAATACTCCAAAAACTCCTCGTAGGTGGAGTTGACCCGGCGATTCCTGTCCGCAGCACTGATCGCGTTCGAGGCTGTCGAGGCGTTATCTGGCACGATGACCTCGGCGACCCCGCCGAAGTACTCGAACGCGCGGATATGGGCTGCAAGCCACGCGTCTTGGCGCTCATTAGCGCACGCGCAGGCGAATACCATGCCCGAGTACGGCAGCGAGGCGACGAAGATACTGACCTTCGAGCCTTGCCCGCCGGTGGGGTCAAACAGTCGCATCTTCGTGCCTGCCCAGTCCACCTGCATCGTATGGCCTGGGGCATGGGTGATCCTGGCGGTTATCCCAGCTACATCAACGTGTTGGGCTACAAGCTGGCGAAACCGCTCGTAGCTGTAATACCGCTGGCCCAGCCCCGCAGGCTGCGCGGTGTAGCGGCTCCACAGCACCTGCAAAGTCACCTTGTTGCGCCCGATACGCGCCTTGGCGACAGCGTCGAAATCGATCGGAACGAAATCGCCCTGAGCATGGCTGCGCCCGTCGACGAACCAGTCCGCTAGCTCATGATCTGCAACCCCACGAAGTTGCTCACGCGTTGTGATGTTGTGTTCCACAAGCGCATCGCGTGCTTTTTGCACCGTGGTGTGCGAGCACCGCAGACTCGAACAGATTTGGCGGAAAGACCAGCCTTTGAGCACTTGATCCATTACCGCCCGGTAGTCAGTCACAATCAGACTCCTCTGGTAACGCCGCGTGCCCTGAAGTCACGCGGTCACCAGAATCCTCCCCCGGACTGTTACTGGATGCTCACCAATGCGTTACTCGATACTCACCACGGTGTTACTAGATACGACCGCGCAACATGAACACTCTGTACCTTGACAAGGTCATCGCTTACGAAAACATTATTCAAGCGTTCTCACGAACTAACCGCGTCTTTGGACCGGAAAAGCCCTTCGGTTCTATTCGCTACTACCGCAAGCCTCACACGATGACGCGCAACATTGGCGCCGCCGTGAAGCTGTATTCGGGGGATAAGCCTTTCGGACTGTTTGTCGATCACCTTGATGAGCATTTAAATCAAATCAACCAGTGTTTTGGCGTTATCAAGCGACTTTTTGCTGGTATCGATGATTTCTCTCGGCTGCCCGATGAAGAAGCAGATCGCCTTGAATTCGCGAGAGTATTACCTGAACTCTATGAACATCTCCAGGCGGCTCAGGTCCAGGGCTTTACCTGGGAGAAGGACACGTACCAGTTTGCCGACACCGCGATAGCAGTGGAACTCACCGAGCCGGTGTATATCGCGCTGCTGTCACGCTACAAGGAACTTGACCGTCCAGACGGCGAACCTGAGCCGGAACCAGGTGGGGGAGGAGATGATGAGCGTCCGCCGTACGACATCAACGTCCACATCACGCATATCGACACTGCGCGAATCGACGCTGATTACCTCAACGCGAAGTACACAAAGTACCTACGCGCCATTGAAGCCGGGCTACCGCAGGCTGAACTTGATGGGTTGCTCTCAGACTTGCATGCTGGTTTTGCACGGTTAAGTGCGGAAGATCAAGTCTTTGCGAACCGTTGGCTCCATGACATCCAATCTGGCGATGCAGTCTTAAGCCCTGGCAAGACCGTGCAGGATTACGTCAATGACTACAAACTCACGCAACAAGATCGTGAACTCAAGCAACTCGTTCGCGCGGTCGGCGTTGATCCCGACCTATTGAGGACAATCCTCGCTGCACACGTCGATGAGGCCAATATCAACGAGTATGGTCGCTTCGATGACGTTATTAACTCTGTAGACATGGACACTGCAGCTGAGTACTTCAGTCGACAGGCCGGGAAGAAGCTTTCACGCCTTAAGATCCGCATGGCCATCGACAGGTTGCTGCGCCAGTACGTCCTGCACCAAAACCTGCCTGCCGACCTAAGAGAGACGGCGTCTGAGCTCGAAGAGAACCAATTCGGCGGGGCTGCATCGGTACCGGATGCGCAGGTTGAGAAGGAAATCGATTACATAATCATGTTGATTGATGACTACCGCACAAAGCAGGGGCAAGGCGACAACGTCGGAGCGAAGGAGTCTCGGGAGATGATCGAACGCAGTGTTGAAACCTCCCCAACCTTGCGCAGCAAGCGTGACCTGATAGAAGAGTTTCTGTGCTCTGAAGAGGGTGCAGGAGTACCAGGCGATACAGATCAGCGCTGGGAGATGTTCATTGCGAACCGACGGGATCGAGAGCTAATAGAGCTTATCGAAGCGGAGCAGCTTAACACCGATCAGGCGTATTCGCTTGTAGAGGAAGCGCTCCGCACCGGTGTCTTGCAAACGTCTGGTACCGCTATGACGAAACTACTGCCGACTGCACCCAGACCTGGGAACCAAACGGACCGCGATGAGGCCCGGTCACGTGTGAGAGAGAAGCTGTCTGCGTTCGTGGATCGTTTCTCGGCATTGTAGCGGGGTGCTATCAGGGTGATGGCGTTCGCTGTTTGAATTGTTTAGACCACGTGTTTAGTAACGGTGCTGTGGGTTTTGGTTTACGTACAGGGGGTATCGAGTAAAACCCATGCCCGTCCACCTTGAACGTGTGACATAGGTCTTCTCGGCTGTCTGTTCAGCCGGGGTAACGTGCTGAACTAGGAGCTAGCGCGCTCGCTCCTAGCGTGAGTTCCCTTGATCTGTGCGATGCGGGTAGGACCTCTCGGTCGTAACTGTTGTGTAGGAGATTCACCACGGTTGTGGTGTCACATGTCCGATTTGATGTCCTCGCCGATCAAGCACCCATCCGTAAACTTTCTCCATCCCGGAACAGATTTCGTAGTCCATGATTCTCGCTGTGGGATGTGTCTTTTCGATCCGTGAGAGCAGGTCACCGATAAGGTGAGCGTCACGTACGCCGAAAACTGCTACCACATTGTTTGCGCTGATCACCTCCGCACAGAAGCGGGATTCCGACCATTCGCTAAGTTCTCTAACCAATGCTCTGGCTGAGTCTTGGCTCGCACGCATGCTCACCACGATGGAGAATTTGTAGTCGAACTTTCGACGAGCCACATCGCACCGAAAAACCATTACCCGATCATCCAGTAGCCGGTCTCGCGAGCGCTGAACCGAACTCGACGAGGTCCCCACTACTGCTGCGATTTCTCGGATCGATGCTCTCGCATCCTTCGATAACGCAGAAAATACCTTTTTGTCGAGGGGGCTAAACGATCTGTGAGGCGGTGGAGTGCCTTCGAGCGGTAGAGGAAGGGGAGTGTTGGGGCCCGGGTGATCGATGATTTCCTGCTTCCATGTGACGCCTCCCCCGATCGCAACGAAAGGGTAAACAGTGAGGTCCTCCGCATCACGCAGCTCGGGGTAATTGTCTTGCAGTCCTAAGAGCGCTTTTTCTAGATCATCACGGATGATGAGGCCGAAGTAACGGTTGACACCAGGAAGACGTCCGACCGTGACGAGGTCATTCTTGTAAAGCAAGCTCGCAAGGTGACTTTCTTGGACCGAAAACTTGATAAAGAGGCCGGCAGATGCACTGGGGTGTAGAGCCGCTCCTGTCCAGGCGAGTCCTTCCCCTGTGAGTCGCCGCCATCTTCGCTGAACAGTCGATTCAGACAGCCCGATTTCTTTCGAAATTTCTTTAAGACTAATCGTGGGGTCTCTTTGGATGTAGTCGACAATCTCAAGGTCCGTGATGTCAACGTGCATATAAGTCACCCTATTGGTTAAAAAACGCGGAAACGGATTGTATTTAATGAAAATAATGCAATCTGCAGCCTAGAGCACAATCGACTCTAATCTGTGGCAAATCCACGCATAGGAAAGGAAATGTGATGTCGATCGCACAGAAACAGCGTGAGGATGCTCTGTTTAAGAAGATAAACAAGCGAATTTTGCCGCTTCTCCTGCTCTGCTATGTGTTTGCGTACTTGGATCGAGTCAACCTCGGTTTTGCAAAGTTGTATATCCAAGATGACTACCCCTACCTGACAGATGCAGTATTCGGTCTTGCAGCCGGCATCTTCTTCCTCGCATATGCAAGTCTTGAGATTCCTAGCAACCTTTGGATGAACCGGGTAGGGGCGCGTCGAACAATCACCCGGATCATGGTCCTGTGGGGATTAGCGTCCTCGGCCACAATGTTTGTTTCCGAGGCGTGGCACCTCTATCTGCTACGAGTGCTCTTGGGGATTTTCGAGGCGGGTTTTGCGCCGGGAATCATTTTGTACCTGACCTACTGGTACCCAGCGAAACGAATGGCGACCGCGATGGGCGTCTATATGCTAGCTGGGCCGATTGGGTCGATTCTTGGTTCCGCCGGTTCAGCCTTGGTTATCGAAGGGATGGATGGCGTTCTGGGGCTATCTGGATGGCAATGGATGTTCCCGATTCAGGGCCTACCGGCCGCAGTGCTCGGAATCATCTTCTGGTTTACGATGGCGGATTCCCCCGAGGAAGCTACTTGGTTGAGTGAGGAAGAAAAGCGCACGCTCGGTGAAACTCTGGAAGAAACAGCGGAGGGGCACGCCTCGACTAAGTTCTCCGACGCTCTCAAGCTGCCGCAGGTCCACGTTATGGCTGCTGCTTACTTTGGCATCATGTGTGGCATTTACGCCACGAGTTTCTGGCTTCCATCGATTCTGGGGGACTATGGCATCGAAGATCGTTTTCAGAACGGCATACTGACTTCGCTGCCCTATTTCTTCACCATCGTTGTGATGATCATGATTACGCGGAGCTCAGACAAACAACGAGAGCGGTTCTGGCACACATTTATCCCATCCTGCGTCGCAATCGTCGGACTCGTTGGTGCCGCCTTTGTGAAAACAGAGGCATTCTTGCTTCCCTACCTTATGTTGTTGGTTGCTGTTTGCATGGTTTGGGCGGCTTACACCGTGTTTTGGGCTGTCCCCGGTGAAATTTTCGGGGGCACCGCCGCAGCTGGCGGAATTGCGTATATCAACACATTTGGAATTCTGGGCGGATTCGTTGCACCGACCATTATGGGATATGTGCGGGATGCGACCGGATCATCCGCCGGTGGCCTCATGGCGATGGTGGTGCTTCTTGTGGTTTCGTGTATCGCGCTCATAATTCTGAAACGGATTGAGCTCGATCCAGCCCGCGAGCGCCAAACCATCGCGGAAGTAGAGAATGGGGGAGTGAAGTGACGCATACTCTGCTGACCGGCGCTCTTGTTCTTGACGGAGACGGATCCGAGCCGAAGGCTCTCGACTTGTTAATAGAGGGGGCCTCTATTAAGCAAGTGTTTGACCGTGCCGAGGAACCCTCAGTAAGGACAGGCAACGTAGTTGATTTAAGCGGCTACTTCCTCGCTCCAGGTTTCATAGAAACGCATGCGCACTCGGACAACTCGCCTCTCCTAGGGTTCGAAGACTTATCGAAGGTGTTGCAGGGGGTTACAACAGAAATAGTTGGAAATTGCGGTTTTAGCTTGGCGCCGATCAACCCAGCCACAACCGAAGGTTTTTATCGGTTAGTGCGGCGCATTTTTCCAAGCCAAGAGTTCGAGTGGAACTCGTATCGCGAATATGTGACGGCGATTGAGCAGGCAGGTCCAATAACCAACTATGCGATGCTAGTTGGGCATAACTCTCTTCGTATTGCAGTGAAAGGGGAGGACTCGTCAGAACTATCAAGAATGGAGAAACTAGAGCTGTCGAGGCTGCTGGATGATGCCTTGGGGGAAGGTGCTGTTGGATTATCGTCCGGACTGATTTATCCCCCTGGCGTCTTCACTCCGCCAGACGAGCTTGGCTATCTAGTGAGTAGGCTTCCTTCAACTGCGGTTTATACCAGCCATATGCGAAATGAAAGTCTCGGGCTGCTTGATAGTATTTCTGAAATTCTCGGGCATGCAGTGAATTCGCAGGCAAAGGTACATATCTCGCACTTGAAGTTTGCAAACAAGCGGGAGAACTCGCTCGTACCGGATGCACTGGAGGTTCTTCAGCGGAGCCGTGATCGGGGAATGCGTATTACGCAGGACCTTTATCCGTACCCGGCAGCAGCTACGATGCTCACGGCAGTTCTTCCGCCGTGGATGCACGCTGGTGGTAGCGGCCGTCTGCTCCAATATCTGAAGAGCGAAAAAGATCTAGATACCGCACTTGATCAGATCGAGAACTCTTACGACTTTGAGAATTTTGCTCGCGCTGCAGGCTGGGACGGAGTAGTGATCGGCAGCAGCAAGACGGGCCGATTCGATGGCAAATCGATCCTGGAGCTCTCACATGTCTTCGATCTCGAACCGGGTTACGCGTTAGCGCGTGTGCTTATTGAAGAAGACCTTCAGGCTTCGATGGTGGTGCATGCGATGCGGGAAGAAGACGTTATTGAAATCTTGAAAGACCCATTCACGACAATTGGGTCAGATGGCCTGCCAATGGGCACCGGGGGACGACCGCATCCACGAACGTATGGGACGTTCGCTCGAATCCTTGACCGATACGTTGGCCAGGAGAAAGTGATCTCACTTCCTGAAGCGATTCGACGGATGACGAGCCTGCCCGCCGATATCTTCGGTTTTACAACCAGGGGCAGGATCAAACCCGGTATGACCGCAGATTTGGTCGCTTTCAAGCAAAGTGGTGTTACCGATAACGCCACTTTTGCAGACCCTGTCCGGCACCCTGATGGCATTGACCATGTCTTTGTAAATGGGGCTCATGTGGTTCGAGATGGGGAATGGACCGGGATTCGCTCCGGTGAGGTAGTGAGAGCAAGCCACTAGCTCAGCGCGTCCAGCACCGCTTCGCCGACGCCGGCGGCGCTCATGGGGTTCTGGCCGGTGATGAGGTTGCCGTCGACAACCACATGCTTGGTCATCGGGATCTTGGCGGTGGTGTACTCGCCGGCCTGCTCGCGCAGTTTGTCCTCCAGGCTGAACGGGACCTCGTCGGTGCGGTTGGCTAGCTTTTCTTCGGTCCAGGAGTAGCCGGTGACGGTGCGGTCGTCGAGAAGCTTGCTGCCGTTGGCCAGCGTGACGTCGAGGAGACCGCACGGGCCGTGGCAGACTGCGGAGACGATCTTGTCGTTGTCAGCGAAGTAAGCGACGGCCTTTTTCACCTCGTCGTTGGAAAAGTCGAACATGGTGCCGTGGCCGCCGATGAGATAGATGCCGGCGTAGTCGTCGAGGGTGACCTCGTGGCCGACGTCGGTAAGCACGTCGTAAAAGTGGGTGAATTCGCCGAGCCACATGCCGGTGTGGATGCCGGAGCTCTCGTAACGGTGGCCGCCCCACTATTTCGCAGAGCCCACCATCAGCAAGCGTTACACCACACTAAGGGACGCAGCCGCTCTGCGGGGGTGTGCTCGGCATGGATTAGATCTTCATATTCCGCGGCGGTGGGGAAGAAGACGGTGTTCTGGTTGTCCCGGAAGACCACAACACCGAGGAAGGTCATCGTGCTGCCTGGTGGGTGGTCTGCAGCGACTCTGCCCACCTCGGCACTCAACCCTGCTGTGGGCGTTACCCGTAGCGAAGCGAGCTGAACATCCCGGTTTCCATGTGATAGGCGTTATGGCAGTGAAATGCCCACTCACCGGGGTTGTCAGCGATCAGGTCGGCGACCATGGTTTCACCGTGGCGGAGAAGGACGGTGTCCTTGCGCAGCCCGCCACTGCCGGGCAGCGCCCACGTGTGTCCGTGGATGTGCATGGGATGGGGCATCATGGTCCTGTTGCGCATGACCATCCGCAGGCGCTGGCCCTCCTGCACGGTCGCGGAGGACGATTGGCCGTCGGTGAGAATGCTCCATTCATACGGCATCATCTGCCCGCCCAGGTCGATGCCAACTTCTCGGTCTGGTGTGCCCTCGGGCAGGAGTGCACGGTCTGCAGGCTTCAGAGAGGACAGGAGCAGTCCGGTCGACGACAACTCGGGGAAGTCGACATCGGGGCGGGGGGCCTGGCCGCCGGCGGTGCGGATGACGGCGAAGGCGCGGTCGTCCTTACCCACCGCCAAAGCCGTGAGAGGGAAGACGCCGTCGTCGAGGATGACCTCGACGTCGACACGCTCGCCCATCGACAGGTAGATCGATTCGGTCTCCTTGGGCTGGACAGGGAAACCGTCGGTGTGGGTGACGGTCATGCGGTGACCACCGAGGGCCACCTTGAAGATGGTGTCACCGCCGGCGTTGATAAACCGCAGGCGGGCCTTGTCGCCCGGGCGAGCCTCGAAGGTCCGGTGAGCACGGGGGATACGTCCGTTGATGAGGTAGTGCGGATACATCACATCGCCGGCATCCCCGCCCAGTACCCGGTCCGGGGTGCCGTGCATCATATGGCCGTGACCTCCCTTTCCGTTATGATCGCCCGAACCCATTCCGGTGAGCTTGTCGAGCTCATCGTCGGGAGTGCCCTGAATACCATCGACCCAGTCGTCGAGCACGATGGTCCACTCGACGTCCTGGTCCTCAGCGTCTTGCGGGTCACGGATGATCAGTGGGGCGTGGAGGCCGCGATCAAGCTGCAGGCCGGTGTGGGAATGGTAGAAGTAGGTGCCACCGTGGGGGACTTCAAAAACATAGGAGAAAGACTTGCCAGGTTCAATGGGGTCCTGGGTCATGCCGGGCACACCGTCAGCAGCGTTGTGGAGTGCGATGCCATGCCAGTGGATGGAGGTGCTCTCAGGCAGTTCATTGGTGATATCGACCTGGAGGACGTCGCCGGCGGTGGCCTCAATGGCCGCATCCCCGGTGTCAGAGACGTATCCCCACGTCTTGGCTTCGATGCCGCCGATATCCAGGGAGAGGGGCCGGGCGGTTAGTGTCCGGCGCACCGTCGGCTCACCGAGCGCAGTGGGGGTGGGAGTGGGGCGAAGGGAGGAACCTGGTGCCGACGCGGCGGGTCCAGGGTCGCTGGTGCAGGCGGCCACGGCCCCGGTGCCGGCGAGGACGAGCCCGCTGAGCAGAAACCGTCGTCGAGAAAACGCGTTCGTCATGATTTAAACTTCCTTGGTGCAAGATTTCAGTGGCACGGGAGACAGGCGCAGGTGAGGATCCTGCTGAGCCATCACGTCAGGCGCAGGTCTGTGACACAGGTGGCACCGTCGTCGGTGGTGGAAAACTCCGTGGTGCCGGTACGCCCCTGGTAGCTGACCTCAATCAGGCCGGTGACATCATCGGGAAGCCAGAAGCCAATAAACCCGTTGTCAAAGGTGGTTGTCGCCTCGTCCACCAGCACCTCACCGGTTGCCTCATCGGTGATCGTGACCTGGATTTCCTCATTGTCGAGTTCCCCCACGCAGGTCGTGAGGCTGTGGTAGAAGCAGTCGTGGGTGGAGGTGAGATAGGGGGCGATCGAGACATACATCTGATCGTCGGGAAGATCGAGCGCGACTTCCTGGTCATCGCTCGAGAGCAGCAGTTCATCGGGACGCACTGAGGCGATCAGATCCGTGGGACGCTCAGTGACCTTCTGCCGGTCGAGGTGATCAATGATCTCCACCGCGTCCATGTCGGCCAGGCCGTGGGTAGTCAGGAATGTGTCCTGGGACACCGTCCCGTCGGCGGTGGGTTCCGGGTCGGCGGCCGAACACCCCGTGAGGGCGAGGGCAAGGGCTGCGGCTGCGATCGCTGCTCGTTTCACGTCAATCTCCTTGGACCGCGGTAACACTGTGAGAAGACACCGCCTCAAGGTCGGTGCCATACCTTTATCTAGCACGGGTGCCCGACGGACTAGAAACCAAAAACCCTGCTCACGGTCGTATAACAGGGCGAAAAGAGGGTGAACTTGGTGGGCTGGATCACCACCGGGACACCACCCCACAGCAGTGGGCGATGTCCTTCTACCCGCCCCGGGTATGCGGTCAGGCAATGAAATCCCTGGTGGCGCCTGCTGAACCGACCAGGGGAGGCGATGCCGCCGGCCCGGGGTGGGGCACAGGGGTGTCGGCGATCGAAGGGTGATGTTTGAAGATTTGATGAAGATTTCCCGCCGGGCACTGAGCGAGGGTGGTCTTCCTCCCTGGCCGGAGCGATACTGGGGTCTATGGCTGACCACACACCGACCACCGCCACGCCCCCGGGGCGGGTGCTGGTCGTCGATGATGAACAACCCCTGGCTCAGATGGTGGCCTCCTACCTCATCCGGGCAGGCTTCGATACCCGCCAGGCGCACACCGGCACCCAGGCCGTGGACGAGGCCCGACGCTTTTCCCCCGATGTTGTGGTGCTGGATCTGGGGCTGCCCGAACTCGACGGCCTGGAGGTGTGCCGACGGATCCGCACCTTCTCGGACTGCTACATCCTCATGCTCACCGCGCGTGGCAGCGAGGACGACAAGATCAGCGGTTTGACCCTGGGGGCGGATGACTACATCACCAAACCTTTTAGCATCCGGGAACTGGTGACCCGGGTGCATGCAGTGCTGCGCCGCCCGCGCACCAGCACCACCCCACCGCAGGTGACCACCCCCTTGATCGTTGGTGACCTCATCCTTGACCCCGTCGCCCATCAGGTGCGGGTGGGGGAGACGACCGTGGAGCTCACCCGCACGGAGTTCGAGCTGCTGGTTGCCCTGGCCCTGCGCCCCGGCCAGACGCTGACCCGCCACGACCTGGTCACCGAGGTCTGGGACACCACCTGGGTCGGTGATGAACGCATCGTCGATGTCCACATCGGCAACTTGCGTCGCAAGCTCGGTACCGACACCCGAGGCCGGGGGTTTATCGACACCGTGCGTGGCGTGGGCTACCGGGTGGGGCAGCCATGAATCACGGACCCGGCCTGACCTTCCGCTTCCTGGCCGCCCAGGTGTTGGTCGTGGTGATTAGCCTGCTGGTGGCCGCGGCCGTGGCCACGACGGTGGGCCCGACCCTGTTCCATGATCATATGTTGATGGCTGGCCGAGAGGACCCCTCGCTGGAGCTGTTCCATGCCGAGCAGGCCTACCGGGACGCCAACCTGATCACCCTGGCCGTCGCCCTGCCCACTGCCTTGATCAGCGCCCTACTGGCCAGCCTGTGGTTATCGCGTCGTCTGCGCACCCCCCTGCAGGATCTCACCCGCGCCGCTACCAGCCTGGCGGCCGGTAACTCGCGTATCCGCGTGCCCGCCGGAGAAGTAGGCCCCGAGGTCGCCACCCTGGCGCATGCCTTCAACACGATGGCCGACCGGCTGGAACGCACCGAACAGGTCCGCCGCCAGATGCTCTCTGATCTGGCCCACGAAATGGGCACCCCCTTATCGGTGCTCACGGCCTACCTCGATGGTCTGCAGGACGGGGTCGTGGACTGGAATAATGCCAACCACACGATCATGGCTGACCAACTCACCCGCCTGACCCGGTTGATGGAAGACATTGACGATGTCTCCCGGGCCCAGGAACACCGGATCGATTTGGACCTGGCGGAGGAAGGGCTCGGGGATCTGCTCCATACCGCCGCTGCTGCCGCGGCGGAAGCTTATGCTGACAAAGGCGTCGATTTACAGGTCGAGACCATTACGGACACCGCCCGGGTGCGCGTGGACCGGCAACGCTTCGGCCAGGTGATGAGCAATCTCCTGTCGAACGCGCTACGGCACACCCCTGCCGGCGGGCAGGTCCGGATCAGCGTCCACCGACAGGGGGCGTCCACCGCGCTCATCCACGTCGCCGATGACGGCGAGGGCATCCCACCTAGCCAGCTCGGACACATCTTCGAACGCTTCTACCGGGGGGATGCCGCCCGCAGCCGGGACAACGGCGGGTCCGGTATTGGTCTGACCATCTCCAAGGCATTGATCGAGGCCCACGGCGGCACTCTCACCGCCACCTCCCCCGGACCCGGTCGCGGAGCGGTGTTTGCCCTCCGCCTCCCGTTGTCCCCACCCGACAGTGAGGAAGCTGCTCGATGACCACACCCTGCCCCGCGTGAGGGCCGTGCCCTCCACCTCTTGAAAATATACCCCAGGGGGGTATATGCTAGCGAGCGTTACCGCATCCCACCGACCCGAAGGAGCTTTTCCATGAACACCTCCAAGCCCAGTCTCTTGCCGATGGCCTCCCACGGCTGCAGCTGTTGCGGACCTGCCTCTCGCGCCGACACCGCCTCCATCCCTGCCACCAGCGACTCGTCAGCAGGAGGGGCCTCCGCTAGCTACCAGGTCACCGGCCTGACCTGTGGGCACTGCGTGAAAAGCGTGACCCAGGCCCTTCAGGCCCTCCCCCAGGTCGACGACGTCCAGATTGATCTCGCTTCTGGTGGTGTTTCCACCGTCACGGTCACCGGTGACGTACCTCCGGAGATGGTTCGCCGAGCCATCGAGGAGGCCGGCTACACCGTCTTATCCTGATCAGTTTCACCCCCCACCATTCTGGTGATCACCATGGTGATCACCCCGTTCCGGAAACAGACCACCCCCACCACCCGGATCATGCCAGCCACGAACGCCACGCAGATGCCGACACCCACGGCTAGGTGATGCCCCACGATCACCCGCACTCCGCCATGGAGGCGAGAGGTTTTATATTTGCGTTGAACCGGAGTGGTTTACCCAACCACCTTCAGCACCGCTTCGCCGACTCCGGCGGCGGAGGTGGGGTTTTGGCCGGTGATGAGGTTGCCGTCGACAACCACGTGCTTGGTCATCAGGATCTTGGTGGTGGTGTACTCGCCGGCCTGCTCGCCCAGTTTGTCTTCCAGGCTGAACGGGACCTCGTCGGTGCGGTTGGCTAGTTTTTCTTCGGTCTAGGAGTAGCCGGTGACGGTGCGGTCGTCGAGGAGCGACATGAACTCGGGGTCCTCGTAACGCTTGTTCGTGCCGCCCATCTGGATGACCGGAGTTTTCAGGCTCGCCGGGTCGATGGGCACGGCGCCACCGTCGACGCTGGCGAGGGTGACCTCGTGGCCGGCGGCGGTGAGCACGTCGTAAAAGTGGGTGAATTCGCCGAGCCACATGCCGGTGTGGATGCCGGAGGTCTCGTAACGGTGGACGCTGGCGGACAGTGCAAGAATTTTCATGCGTCCCACTATGGGAGCTTCGGCGTATTCGTGTCGGCTGCTTAACGCGCCGGGTTGCTGACCAGGATGCGGTCCACCTGCTCAGCCAGGTCCTCGGGGGTGGTGTCGAAGTCGCCGGGCAGTTCCCGATCCGCCTGCTCGAGCGCTTCCTGGTCGTGCTCGCCGGTGGCAAGGTGCGCCTCCGCCTCGTCGAGAAGCCGCTTCAACCGTGTCAGGTTGAGTTGGTAAGCACCGTCGTTTTCGGGGCCGGGGACCTCCTGGAGCCAACCCGTGCCGGTGAAGGTGGGCAGTGTCGCATCGATGATGTCGCGCTTCAGCCAGTTGGTCATGCGGGGCCCACCGAAGTTTTCCACCCGGCCCGCTGTTGCTTGGCGGACGGTGCCGGTGGGGGTGAGGGTGGGGCCAGTGGTGTCGTCTGCAAGCAACGCCACCTGCATCAAAATTTTCAGTTCTCGGGGAAATAGGGACGGGGCTTCAATGCACCCCACTGCGGCTTTGAGCAGTTCGCCCAACAACGCCTCCTTATTCGGTTGTGTTCGGACAAGGAGACATTATAAATCCGCCTCCGACACCGGGAGGCGGATTCTCGAACGGATGTGTGGTTTGTGGTTAGCGCTGCAACTTCCAGATCACGGAGTTCGTGGAACCTGCGCGCACGAGCGCGATGTTGGCGGTGTCGAAGACGTAGAGCTCACCGGTAAAGCCCGGGACAATGAACGCGGAGCCGAAGCGCTGCACCTGCAGCGGGTTGAGCTTCTTCGGCTGGCCCACAAAGCCTTGGTTCCAGCAGTGGGTGCCGGTAAAGCCTCGGCTGATGGACACTGCGGGGATGAGCTGCTCTGGCGGGTTGCACTCCGGCTGGGTTGTGCGGGCGGTGTCGGAGACACAAATGGTTTTGGTTTCGCCGCCGACTTGGTAGGACTCGCAACGCACGTTGCCGTTCTGGTTGGAGTAGGTACCAACGTTGCTTTGGGCGGCGGCGGAGGGGGTGAGGGCTGCGGTGGCGGTAAGGATCGCGACGGCAGCGACGGTTACTGGGGCTGTACGTGTGATCTGCATAACAAAATTATGGCAGGTTAACCCCAACGCTGCACGCCTCCAGGCAAGGATTTCAGCACAATTCCGAGTTGTTTCGCCTGTTCCGCATAGGTTTTCACAAATTTTTCAGAACGCACTCCACCGGCGCAATAGACCACCACGTCGTCGCCTTCGGCGTACTGCGACAGCGCGCGAGAAACCGCCTCGGGGTCACGTTCGATCTGGGTCAGTGGCAGGTGGGTAGAGTTAACCGGCAGGTCCGCGATCGCCCGCTCGTGGGGTTCGCGGATGTCCAGGGCGTGAGCTTTGCGGGTAGTGATGTCGTCGTAAAGCAACTGCCCCTCAGTGCTCACGGCGCAGGCATCGGTGTAGGTGCTCAAGCGCGTGGTCAGTGGGCGCGCCGGGTCGCGGGGGACGGTGAAACGGCGGATGGTGGTGGTCAGCGCGTCGTACATGTGCAGCCGGCCGATCTCCGCCTCGCCGATGCCCGCGAGGAACTTCACGGCCTCGGTGGACATCAGGCCACCCACCACGGAGGTGGTCACGCCGAGCACACCCGCGGTGGCGCAATCCGGCACGGAATCCGCATCCGGCTGGGTGGGGTAGAGGTCCCGCATACCCACGCCGTTTTCGGGCGCGCCGGGGCCGGAGTGCCACAGGGCGATGTCGCCGCGGTAGCGCAGCACCGAGCCCCACAGAAGCGGTGTGCCGGTGATTTCGGCGGCGTCGGCGGCGAGGAATTTGGTGGCAAAGGTATCGGAGCCGTCGATAAGTAAATCGATGCCGTCAAGCGCCTCGAGGAAGTTGTCGGTGGTCAGGCGATCCTTGACCGGCGTGACAGTGATGCCGGGCTGGAGGGCGCGCAGGCGCTCGGCGGCCACCTCCACCTTGCTGCGGCCCACATCGTCTGCGCCGAAGAGGATCTGGCGGTGGATGTTGGTGATGTCCACGTGGTCGTCATCCCACACCGTAATGCTGCCCACGCCCGTAGCGGCCAGCGTCTGCATGACCGGGCAGCCCAGGCCGCCCGCGCCGATGACCAGCACGCGCGAGTTGTGCAGGCGTTCCTGCTGCTCCGGACCGAATCCGGGCAGGTTCATCTGGCGCGCGGTGCGCTTGAGCTCGTGGTGGGGGAGCACTTAGAGCACCGCGTCTTCCCAGTCGGCCCAGCTGGCCAAACCGTCGAAGGTGGACGACGCCACGGCGTGCTCGCGCTTCGGGATGCGCCCAGCAGCGCGGGCCAGGCGGCCGGCCTCCACCGCGTGGCGCATCGCGTGCGCCATGGCCACCGGGTCCTGGCAACGGTTCACCGCGCTGGCGAGCAGCACGCCAGAACACCCGAGTTCCATGGCAAGGGAGGCGTCGGATGCGGTGCCCAGGCCGGCGTCGATAAGCACCGGCACCTGCGCGCGCGAGCAGATCAACTCAATGTTGTGCGGGTTGAGGATTCCAAGCCCCGTGCCAATCGGGGAGCCCAACGGCATCACCGCCGCAGCACCGAGATCCTCCAGGCGCTTGGCGGCCACCGGGTCGTCTGAGGTGTACGCCAGCACCGTAAAGCCCTCGTCTACGAGCATCTCGCAGGCGTCGACCGTTTCCACCACGTCGGGCAGCAAGGTGCGGTCGTCCGCGATGACCTCTAGTTTCACCCAATCCGTGCCCAGCGCCTCACGCGCGAGTTTCGCCGTGATCACCGCGTCGCGCGCCGTGCGGCAGCCCGCGGTGTTCGGCAGCGGACGGATATTCAGGCGCCCCAGCAGGTCAAACACGCTCTCGCCCGCACCGGTTGTCGCCGAGTGGCGGCGCATGGCCACCGTGGTCATCTCCGTTCCAGATGCCATCAGGGCGCGCTCCAGCATGTCAAAGGAACTCGCCCCACCCGTGCCCATAATCAGGTGGGAATCAAACCGCTGGCCAGCAATTTCAAGCACGTCTAGCCTCCCTGGACGGCGGTGAGGATGTCCACCTCTGCGTCGTCGATAAGCGCCTGCCCCCACTGCGAGCGCGGCACAACCTCACCGTTGACCGCTACGGCAGTGCCGGCCTCAGGCGCGCCGACCTCCGCCACCAACTCCTGCACAGTCGTGGCTTCGGTGGTGGTCCTTTCACCGTTGAGCGTTAGTTGCATTCGTGCCTCCTCGGGTCGCATGCGGATAAGTTTATGAATGGTGCTTGCTTTTCGACGACCCCAGCACCACACCGAGCCCCCAACGCCGCCAGCAAAATCCCGTGCCGGAAGTAACCGGTGGACACCACGGTGCGCTCGTCGATACGACCGATGTACGGCAAATCATCCGGCGTGCCCGGGCGCGCACCGGCGCCGGCCTCGAGGAAATCGCACTCCTCAACCGCCGGCACCACCTCAATCGCATCCCGCAGCAGCTGGTGAACGCCCTGCACCTGCGGCTGGTCGCGGCCGTCCTCGCGCGTAGTCGCGCCGATAGTCAGCGTGTGGTCCTCGCGCGGAATCAGGTAGATCGGGCGGTCCTCCACAAACCCGCGCACCACATGGGTAAGCAGCGGGTATTGGTGGTCCGGCACGCGCACGTGCAGCACGTCGCCGTACACCGGGCGCAGATCCAGAAACGGCACAAGGTCACGAGCACCCAGACCATTAGCGACGACCACCTGATCCCCGTCCAGCTCGTCCGTACTATCCACGCGCTTGTGTATGAACGTCACCCCGGCATTCGCGCAGGCATCCATGAGCGCCTTGGTAAACAAGCGCGGCTGCACCTGGTGATCCCCCGCAATCCGCACCGCACCGTTAATAGCAGGGGAGAGCGCCGGCTCAAGGCTGCGCGCCTGACGGGTAGTCACCTTCTCCACCGCCATACCGTGCTTTTCCTGGTACTCGCTCAGTTCCGCCAGGTGCGTCTTGTCCGCCACATCACGCGCGACCACCAACGTGCCCTCCGTGCGATACCCCGTGGGCAGATCCGAGTACTTCGCGGTGAGCTTGATCAGGTCCGGGTAGAGCTCCGCAGACGCCGCCATCAGCGGAAAGAGCGGGTCTTGCTTATAGACGACCTCCGCCGTCGGCGCCAACATCCCACCCGCATAATGCGACGCCCCCGACGCCGGCGCCGGGTCGTACACCGTGACCGTATGGCCCCGATCCGCCAACGTAAGCGCAGTAGACAGACCGACGATGCCCGCACCGACAACCGAGATATTCACAGCGATCAGGGTAGCGCTTTTGCCCGGTCCGTTTGGCCCCTTTCAAACTCCGCGACCACACGCTCGCAATAGTCCTGGGAATTATCGGCGTGCATGATGCCGCGCACAATGGCCAACCCGTCCACGCCAGCAAGTGCCAGGTGGTACGCGTCATCCACCGTCACGTCCCCGATGGCCACCAGCGGCACCTGGGCGGCCTCCACCAGGGGCGGGTAGCCGCCGAAGCCCAAGGGAGGGCGGCCCGAGTCCTTCGTCGGAGTGTCGCGGAAGGGCCCGCAGCCGATGTAATCGATCACGTCGGCGTATGCGTTGGCGGCCTGAACCAGTTCCATCGTGCCGGTGGTCAGACCGATGATCGCGTCCGGGCCTAGCAGGTCGCGTGCGACCCGCACGTCCAGGTCGTCCTGGCCCACGTGCACGCCAGCGATGCCGTGGTCGCGGAGTGCGAGGGCGACGTCGACGCGGTCGTCGATAAGCACCTGCGTCTTCGGGTTCACCTCGTGGACGGCCTCGGCCACATCGCGCGAGAGGTCGTACAGGTCGCGCGCACTAATCGGCTTCGAGCGCACCTGCACCACCCCGGCACCGCCAGCCGCGGCGGCGCGGGCGCGCTCCACAATGTCGTCACCCTGGCCGGTGACAAAATAACAGCGTAAATCGAGTTCGGGTTTGCCCATAAGCTGCGAATCCATGCACATCACCCTATGCGGATTAGATCTGCAGCGGGCCGGTACGCGTCGGATGGCCCAGCGGCTCGATGTGCACGATCGTCTCCGCGCCACCAAGCGCTGCGGCGATACCTTCCTCCACCGCATCCGCGTGATCGTGGGAGTGATCCACCGTCCAGGAGCCTGGCACCTGCATAACCAGGTTGACCAAGCGGTCGCGGCCAGCCTCCGCCGTACGCACCGACGTGAACGTCACGCCGTTGTCCTTGGCATAGGCATCCAGAAAGTTATGGACAACCTTCTGCTCATCCTCGGGCAGCGTGTGCGACAGCAGCCCCAGGATCGCACCCTTGAGCAACGTGTAGCCGGTGAACAAGATGTTCAGGCCAACCAGCAGCGCCACAATCGGGTCGAGCGGCTGCCAGCCAGTCAGCCACACCAACGCCATGCCGACGATGACGCCCACGGTGGTCCACACGTCCGTGATCAAGTGGTGCCCGTCCGCATTCAGGGTGGTGGAGCGGTACTTCTTACCCGCGCGGATGAGCGCGACACCCACGCCGAGGTTCAACAGCGTGGCCACGATAGAGAACGCCAGGCCGATGCCGAGCTGCTGCACCGGTACCGGGTTGATCAGGCGATCCACCGCCGTATAAATGATCACTATAGAGGCGATCAGGATGAGTGTGCCCTCCACCTGGGCGGAGAAGTACTCGGCGCGGGAGTGGCCGAAGTTGTGGTTGTCGTCCGCCGGCTTGGCTGAAAGCTTCAGCGCCCACAGGCCCACGGCGGCTGCGACGAGGTTGATCCCGGACTCCAACGCGTCCGATAAGAAACCCACAGAACCCGTCACCCACGCCGCGATTGCCTTCAGCACAATCGTGACAATGGTAGCGCCGATGGAGAGCCACATGAAGCGCTCTAAAAGTTTTTGTTCATCAACAGCTGCCCTGGTAGAGGCGGGTTCTTGGGTATTCATAGCGGGACGAATCGTAGCACTTGCGTACGCTGGTTGTCCACGTCAATGCTGTCTCATTGAAAGGAACACACCATGGGCCGTTGGGTCGTCGCAATCGCAGGTGCCGTCGTGGGCGCGCTGTTCTTTGGCTGGCTGCTGCAAATGCTCGGCGTCACCGGCATCCTTTACACCGTCGGAGTACTTATCGGGTCCGCTGTGACCTCCTCTGCCGCCGGTGCACTGATCAAGCCCGGGCGGTAACCCGGGCGCGTTGTTGTTTCCCACCAGTTAGGAACACCCCTTATGGCGCGCACACGCCGTCTCCACTCAGACCCCTTGATTTTCTTCTCCGCCTTGGGGTTCATTCTCATCTTCGTTGCGGGCACCATCGCGTTCGGCGACACCGCCCGCGAGTCTTACGCTGCCGTCTCCGGCTGGCTGATGGACCACTTCACGTGGCTCTACGTCGGCGGCATCTCTGCCACGCTGGTCTTTTTGATCTGTGTGTTCGTCTCCCGCTACGGCAACCTGCGGCTTGGCGACGACGACGATGAACCCGAATACTCATACCCCGTCTGGTTCGGCATGCTCTTTGCCGCCGGCATGGGCGCAACGCTGCTGTTCTGGGGTGCTGCCGAGCCGCTGAACCACGCCTTCAACCCGCCACGTGGCGGCTACGAATCCATGAGCCGCGACGCGATCATCCAGGCGTTCGAGTTCACCTACTACCACTTCGGCATCCACATGTGGGTGATTTTCACCTTGCCTGGTCTGGCGGTGGGGTACTTCGTCTATAAGCGCAAAATGCCCGCGCGAATGTCCTCCATGTTCGCGCCACTGCTCGGTCGCCGCGTGTACGAAGCGCCCGGCAAACTTCTCGACGCCCTGGGCATCATCGGCACCGTCTTCGGACTCGCCGTCTCCGTCGGCCTGGGCGTACTGCAGATTTCCGCCGGCATGAACATCCTCTGGGACGTGCCCCTGGTCACCCCGGTGCAGATCGCGATCATCTGCGGCATCACCATCGCCGCCTCCATCTCCGTGGCAACCGGCCTGGACAAGGGCGTGAAGATCCTGTCCAACCTGAATATCGCCGGCACCATCGCCCTGATGCTCTTCGTGCTGCTCACCGGCCCCACCCTGAAACTGCTCGGCCAGATCACCGAATCCTTCGGCATCTACGCCCAATCCCTGCCCGAGCTGATGTTCTGGGTCGACTCCTACAACGACAACCCCGGCTGGCACGCCACCTGGACCGCCTTCTACTGGGCATGGACCATCTGCTGGTCGCCATTCGTGGGCATGTTCTTCGCCCGCATCTCCCGCGGCCGCACCGTCCGCGAATTCATCGGCGGCACCCTGCTGCTGCCCACCGCGTTCGACCTGATCTGGTTCTCTATCTTCGGCCGCGCCGCCATCGACATGGAAGAACACAACCCCGGCGTGCTCACCAAACCCGTGGTGGAAGACGGCGACACCCCACAGGCACTGTTTAGCCTGCTTGCGGACTACCCGCTGTACACCATCACCGGCACCGTCGCCCTGATCGTGATCGTGTTCTACTTCGTCACATCCATGGACTCCGCCGCCCTGGTGATGGACATGTTCGCCTCCGGTGAGGAAAACAAGTCCCCCACCTACTACCGCGTCGGCTGGGTGGTCGCCGTCGGCCTGGTCACCGGCGCGCTGCTGTTTATCAACGACTCCGGCATCAACGCCCTCCAACAAGTCGTGATCATCATCGCCCTGCCGTTCTTCTTCATGTACTTCGTCATGATGTACTCCCTGATCAAGGCCATGAGCGACGACTCCGCCGCCGCCCGTAAGACCCGCTCCCGCACCTGGGAGAAGACCGACACCGCCGAGAAACTCGAAGAAGGCGAAAACAAACCCGCGCCGGGCTACGACGCGCAAGGCAACGAGGTGGAGCGTCCCGAACTCGAATACGACGCCGAGGACGACTCCTGGAAGTTCCCCGAAGGCTTCAAACTCGAGCGCGGCGAGCGCGACACCATTGTCGACGAACGCCGCCAGGACTAGCGCTTGAACTAGCGCCAGGCCTAGCGCTTGATTCGCATCTTGCGGTGGGGAACTCCGGTATCCAGGAATTCCTCACCCTCGGCCACGAGCCCGAACTGCTCGTAGTAGCCGACAAGGCCGGCCTGCGCCTCGATGACCAAATCCCCGGGGAAGCGCTCCGTGTACTCGATACCCGCGCGCACGATCTCCGGGCCGAGGCCAGAGCCGCGGTGGTCGGGATGGACCACGAAACGCCCAAAGCGCGATCCCGTCTCGGTGGGGAAGACGCGGGCGCAGCCGGCGAGGGTGTCGTCGTCAAGCAAAGCAAGAATGTGCTTCGTCTCGGGGTTAGCGTCCTGATCATCGATCTCCGCGTACGGGCACTGCTGCTCCGCCACGAACGTATCCACCCGCAACTTGTACAACTGATGGACCTGACGCGGCGTCATCTCATCCAGCGATAGAAACCTGATCATGCTTCGGCTCAATCCTTCCTGTCTTGCCATACGAGAGGTGGCGGTGAGCCCACTCAAACGGACCCTGCTTGTCCGCGCGCTCCAGCAGCACCGCGAGCGCAATCGTGATCGCCCACACTAGCAAGCCAATGCCCAGCTTGCCGGTCACCGTGGTGTCCAGGCCGATGCCCAGAAACGCCGGGGTGCACAGCAGCACGAACAGCACCGACTGTGCCAGATACCCCGACATGGAACGCTTACCCAACGCCACGAACGCCCGCGCCCATCCCGGCACGTTGTTGTTCAGCCTGTGCGTGGCCAGCGCGAGTGCCGCCAGGATGCCCGGGCCCGTGAGGTAGCCCAGCGCCTGGTTCAGGATGAACAGCGGCAGCTCCCACTGCGCCGGCAGCACACCCGCGGCCGCCAAGCCCCACGGCAAGCCGATGCCGACGATGATCACCGCGGCGATAACGGTCCAGGTGATAAGGGTTTTGCGGTGCGTGGTGACGTCGATAAGCACCCGCTCCCGCGCCCACACAAACCCGATAATCGCCAACGCCCACAACTGCAACGCCGCAACAGGCTGCATGGCCAACATGCCCAACGCCATCTGCAGGTTTGAGGAGAAATATGCCGCTGGCGTATCAAACGTGATCGTCGGATCCGGCTGTATGATCGCCTCCGAAGAATTGAAGAAAAACGCCGAGACGCCACCTAACACCCCGAACGTGGTGAACAAGCCCAGGATCGAATACGCCACAATGCGCAACGTCTTCGTCGACCACGACAACCCCCACGCCAACAAGATGCCCACCAGGCCATACGTGAGCATGATGTCGCCATAAAACAGGCCAAGCATGTGTGCCAAACCAAACAACGCGAGCATTGCGTATCGACGAACCAACACCCGTCGGGCATCCCTCAACGGATAGTGCTTGCGGTACAAACTCGCCGCCACCAGCCCGAAGCCGAACCCCAACAGGGTGGAGAACATCGGCAGCCCACGCACGTGGATAAACATCGCCGCAAACACGGCACTGACCTGGTCGATGATGCTGTCCGGGCGCACGCCACCCACCGACCAGCCCGCACGCGACTGATCCTCCGACCAATCATTCGTGATCCACGTCTGCGCGACATTCGCCATCGCAATGCCAAGCAGCGCGGTGCCGCGAGCCAAGTCAGGCACGATCAGGCGCTGCTTTTGGGTTTGCGCCGGTTGCTGAGGCTGCGCGGGTTGCTGAGGCTGCGCGGGTTGCTGAGGTTGCGCGGGTTGCTGAGGTTGCGCGGGTTGCTGGTTCGGGTGCGGTGCCGCATGCGAATTCATGCGGCTCAACCTACACGGCTACCGCGACATGTTCGCTACGGCATCAGCCACGGCGACACCGCCGCCAAGATCGTGCGGGTCGAATGATCCAGCACCGGGTCCAGATCCGGAGCGAACAGCGGCGAGTGGTTCGCCGGAGCGCCCTCCATTTCCTTCTTACTGCCCACCGCCCAGTAGAAGTAGGGCACGCCCCAGGCTTCCGCGATGGTGGGGAAGTCCTCCGAACCCGAAAGCCGGCCGAAGTTGCCCGCGCGCTTACCGAACTGCTCGCGGAACACCGCCATGACCTTCTCCGTCGGCTCCTCGTGGTTGCTAAACACCGGCGCGCCGCCGATGACCTCGAAGGTGGGCTCCCGGTCACAACCCGCAATGGCGCATTCTCCTTGGACGATGCGCTTGATGTCGCCGTTAAGCTTGTCCGAAATCTCCTGCGTAAACGCGCGCGTGGACACCTTGAGCTCCACCGAATCCGGGATCGTGTTCGGCGAATCGCCGCCGTGGACCGCGCCGACCGTGACCACGCCCATCTCCTGCGGATCGATGTTTCGCGAGATGATCGTCTGCAGGCTCATGATCACCTTCGCCGCAAGCACCACCGGGTCGATGCCATGCTGCGGCATCGAGCCGTGCGAGCCGCGGCCGAAAATCGTGATCTTGGTCTGCACGCACGTGGAAAACACCGGGCCGGACAGCGCGCCGACGCCGTAATCGTCGATCCACGGGCCGACATGCTGGCCCAACACCACATCCGGCTTCACGATCTTCTCCGCCAAACCCGCCTGCGCCATATCCACCGCGCCCGCGCCGGTTTCCTCACCCGGCTGGAACAGTGCGATAAACGTGCCCGACCACAGGTCCTTGTGCTGCGCCAACGCCTCCGCCGCACCCAGCAGGGCAGTCGTGTGCATGTCGTGGCCGCACGCATGCATCCGGTTCAGCGCCGGGTCCGCCGAGTATTCCAGGCCGGTCGCCTCGCTGATCGGCAGGGCATCGAAATCCGCGCGGAAGCAAACCACCGGACCCTCGCCGTTTTCCAGCACGCCGACCTTGCCCGTCTTGCCCACCGCGGTGACGGTGTAACCGATCGCGGTGAGTACCTCCTCAATGCGTTGCGAGGTAGCAAACTCCTGCATCGACAACTCCGGGTTCCGGTGGAACCACTTGTAAAGGTCTTCGCGCTTGTCGCGTGTCTTGTCGATCGTGTCCTCGAAACCAGCGAGGCGTCCAGTGAGTTTCGGTAAGTCAGCCATGGGCCTACCTTACGTGCCCGAAAGCACCCCCGGGTGGGTCTTCGTATGGTTGAATGGTGCCAATGTTGCCCAAGTGATTACTGTGGCAAAAGTTGTCTTCACGCGCCTTCGAAACACTGATAGGGGATAAGTATGCGCCGCCTCCCATCGGCCCGCACCATTGTCGCTGCCGCCGTCTCCGCCCTCGCGCTCGTCGTCACGCCTGCTCTTAGCGCAGACGCCGCGCCCGCGATGGCACAAAACGCAGCGCCCGTCGACACCGCCGACCCCAACTACATCTGGCGCACCGACATCATCTCCAAAGCCCTCGCCGGCAAACCCGGCGCCGACCGCGTCCTCCACCGCGTCCCCGGATCCTTCCACGACGCCCCCCGCGTCCCCGCCGAAGCCGACCAAGCCCGCGCACGCGGCAACGCCCTCTACGGACCCGGCACCCCGCTCTACGTCGGCAACACCCCCGGCTCCGAATTCATGTGCACCACCACCGTCGCCGGCTACAACGACCGCGGCCAAAAAGTCGCCCTCACCGCCGGCCACTGCGGCAACGTTGGCGACAAGGTCAAATCCGCCGACGCACCCCAACTCGGCACCACGGGCACAATCACGCAGGTAGACAAACAAAAAGACTTCGCCGTGATCACCCTGGACAAAAACACCGAAGTCACCCGCACCTACGACGGCATCACCGCCAACCACGTCGGCGGCGCCCCCGTCCGCCCCGGCGGCACCGTGTGCAAGAAAGGCGTCGCCTCCGGCTACACCTGCGCACCCACCTTCACCGACTGGGACACCCACAACGTCAACCACGTCTGCGCCATGCAAGGCGACTCCGGCGCCCCACTCATGGTCGGCGACCGCGTCATCGCCATGGTCAACGGCGGCACCTGGCGCGCACCTTTCGACATCGCGTGCCACAGCCCGCTGCAAGGCCCGATCCACGCGCCGACCGCCTCCGCGCGCCTGGACTCGGTCCTGCCGTCCGTGAATGGTGGGTTCCGCCTCCCGTAGGGGGCGGGGTCGCGCAGGGGAGGCGCGGGCGACGGCTACCCAAAGGTCAGCGAATACAGCTTCACGCCCGCCGAAGGCCGGATGCGCAACACCCCGTCCAGAGGTGTGGCACCTTTCACGAGGTCCAAGGTGCCATCGGCGACGTCAAAGGTCCGGGCGGAGCCGTCCGGGTACTCCACATCGACTTTGCCCTTGCCCGACACCACCAGCTGCACCCACGCGGCATAGACGTTGATGTCCATGTGTCCACCGTCCGTTTCGACGGATTCCGGCCCCAGCGTCCACTTCCCGGACAGCGCGTACATGTAGCGCTCCGGCGCGGGCTGCTCGCTGAAGTCGTGCGGGCCGTCGGAGTAGCCCGGCTGCGACGTGTACTTCGCGCGAGCCGTACCCAGGTAGGTTTCTGGGTTACGGTCCTTGGTGCCAGACTCATTACTCTGCTTTTCGATGACCTCCGGCAGCACCACTCCTGGATTCTTTTCTCGCAGCAATTCCCGAATGAGCTGCTCGGTCTCAGCGTATGAGCCTTCGCCTTCCACGATCTGGCGGACGTTGCCGTTTTGATCAATGAGGTATCGCGCCGGCCAATAGCGGTTGTTGAAGTTCTTCCAGGTGGCAAACGAATTGTCCTGAGCCACGGGGTAGTGGATGCCTTCCTTTTCTACGGCGGCCCTCACGTTGCCTAGGTCATGTTCGAAGCCGTACTCGGGGGAGTGGATCCCGACGACGGTGAGGCCGGCATCGCGGTAGGCGTCGTAAAGCTTGGTGATGTGCTCGCCCGCCCGCTGACAGTTAATGCAGGCGTAGGCCCAAAAGTCGACGAGCATTACTCCGCCGTCCTGCGGGCTCGGCGGCCGGTCAGTGTTGATCCAGTTCTCCAGCCCTGCAAATTCGGGGGCCGGACCGCAGTCGTGGAGGGCGGTGGGGTCGGATCGTCGACAAGCATTGAGCTCGCCTGTGCCCAGCGCATTCGTAGCAAAGTCGGAGTTCTCAAAACGCTGCGACAAACCCGACGTCCAATTCGGCAACGCTCGCTGAATCGCCGCCGGCGCATCGAGCGCAAGCGCGAGCGTGAACACGAGCACGACCACACCAATCGCGCGCCGATGACGCTGGACCACATCAACCTTCTCACCGACTTTGTTGCCCGCGAGTGCGAAGACAAACAACGGCAGCGCGGACCCCAACGCGAAAGCCACAGTGAGCAGCACCGTATTCCACCCAATCTCACCCGTACTCCCCGCAACCGTCACCGCAGCAAGCACCGGACCAGCACACGGAACGTACACCGCGCCGAGCGCCAACCCGATAACAAAACCACCCTTCTCCCGCGCATTCTGTTGAAGTTGGTAGGGGCGCGGGATCGCGTCGAAAGGCTTCTGCACAACGTCTCCCACCTTCGGGAAAATCATGCCCAAACCAACGAGACACAACAGAACAATCCCCGTCCACCGCAACACCGACGGCGGCAAATGCAGCGCGTTCAGCAACAGCGAACCCAACAGCGCAATCACCGCAAAACTAATGGTCAAACCAGCAACTACATGCGACGGCTTACGGCCAACACTGACACCGAGCACCACCGGCAGCACCGGCAAAATACACGGCGACAGCGCCGTGATCACCCCTCCAATGAACCCCACAAGAACAACACTGAGCATCGATCTCTCCTTACGTTGTCACCTCATTCCTGACACCCAGAACTACGGAGCGACCTACTTTTTCGGATTGCTCCAATCCGCTGCCATAGGGCGCTCCGTAGTAGTTCATGACGGGCCAGAAACCTGCGCCCGCGACACCGACACAACGAAGGAGACACCATGTCTATCAACCGCACCATCGCCGCCGTCAGTGCTATTGCGATCACCGCAGTTGGGCTTGTCGCCTGCAACGACTCTGAAGACAAGATGGATAACAAGATGGACGGCTCCATGACGCCGTCGTCCGCGATGATGAGCGAAGAGAAGATGACGGAAGAGTCTAAGTAACTCGTGCCGCAGGTGTTAGATTTGGAACCTGTGGATCTGGACAGTCTGTTAGACGGCGTGCGAGCGGGTGACAAGGCCGCTTTCGCCGATCTTTACGATGCCCTAGCGTCCCAGGTTCTTGGTCTCGCCACACACATTTTGCGCGACCGAGCCCAGGCGGAAGAGATCACCCAAGAGGTGTTCGTGGAGGTATGGCAGAAAGCCCACACATTCGACCCAGCCCGGGGAAGTGTGAAGTCGTGGGTGCTTCGTCTTACCAAATCGCGTTCTATCGACCGGCTGCGGAGTTGGCGTAGTGCGCAGGCTCGTGACATAGAGGACTTCCATAAGCAGCTCACCACCTGGGTTGTTCCCGCGGAGGACGAAGCGCAACACAGACTAGAATCGCAGGAACTTCAGGAACTCATTGATTCGATCGGGGAACCCCACCGCAGTGCGCTCATGTTGGCATACTTCGGGGAGTACACCCACCAGGAAATCGCCGATGCGACAGGTGTTGCGCTCGGCACTGCTAAGACGCGTGTGCGCGATGGCCTGCAGAAGTTGCGCAAGGCCGTGACATTGAAAGGAGGCCTGTGATGGATAAGGATTTCGAGGACCTTTTCAATTCTGCGGCCTCGCCAGTCACGCCGCCGCCGGATCTCAAGAGCGCGATCATGGCGCGTATCGACGACACCGAGCAGGTCACCGACCTTTCTTCCGCCAGGAGAAATCGTTCGGGCCGACGTTTCGCCGCAGTAGCAGCAGCGGTGCTCCTTGTCGCCGGTTCTGGTGTCGTGATCACCCAGTACAACGGAAGCGCCCCGTCAGAAGCTCCCACTGAATCTGCGACGGCTCAGGGCATCAGTGAGATGCACGCCGTCATGGATGCCGACGATGCTCGCCAGGGGCAGGCAGATGCAATGGGTGCAACCCTAGATATCGTGCTCAGTTCTGACATGGGTAAGGGCGGCGCCATGGTCAACGGTCAACCCGCGCTTGCCGACGGCATGGGTGCCCAAGTCTGGGCCGTCATGGACGACGGGGCGATGGAATCCGCCGGCGTCATCGGTCAAGAACCCCACGACGACGTGTGGATGCCGTTGCCAGGCGGTACCGCCTCCATCCTCGTTACCGAGGAAGTTGCCGCCGGTGCAGAACAGCCCTCGGGCGCAGTGTTGGCGAACGTGAAGCTCTAACGGCGTCCCTCGCCCTGTTCCGGCCTCTTTCCGGCCTAGTCCAGACGGCTCTCCAGCGGAAGTCGTTAGTACGGGGTTGGGAGCGTACTAACGACTTCCCGGTAATGACTTTTAGGGAAGGGGCGGGGTGGGGACACAGCGAAGACCGCTAGCCGCGGAGACGGGCGGCGACCTCGTCGACCACCTGGGGGTTGCCCGCCACGCACCAGGTCACGCCGCCGGCGTCGACCTTGACGCAGCGACCACCGACGGCCTCGACGAGCGCCTTGCCGGGCAGCCAGTCCCAGTCGGGGACGGAGTGCTGCATCCACGCACCCATCTGACCTGCGGCGATATTGGCAAGGTCGACGGAGCCGGCGCCGAGCATACGGATCGTGGCGGCGCCTGAAACCACGCGCAGCCAGGGCTCGCGAACGGCATCATCCGACATAAAGGTGGGGTGGAGGTAGGTCACCAGGGCGCTTTCGGCGAGCGGGGCGTCCTCGAGGTCGGGCAGGGCAACGCCGTTGCGGGTGGCCTCGCCGTCGGCGGCGACCCAGGTGGTGTCCAGTGCAGGGCGGTGGATGGCGGAGATGGTTGGGGTGGGGGACGGGGAGTCGTCGATAAGAGCGAGCGCCGAACAGAAGTAGTCGGAGCCTTGCGAGAAGTTGTAGGTGCCGTCGACGGGGTCGATCACCCAAGTGCGGCCGGTGCGGGAGGGGCGGTTGGCGCCCTCCTCGCCGATGACGCCGTCGTTGGGGCGAAGCGCCTCGAGCGCGCTGGCGACGAAACGCTCCGCGGCACGATCCGCCTCCGTGACCACGTCAGACACGGAGGTTTTGAACTCCGTGCCCAGGCCCTCGGCGCGCATGCGAAGGGCAAGGCCGCCGGCGTGTTGGACAAGCGCGGCGGCCAGTTCGGCGTCGGAGGAGGAACGGTGTGCGTTGATAAATGCTTCAGTCACGCCGCCATTATGGCGCAGTCGGCGCACCCTCGCGGGTCTCGGGGAGGTAGACGTTGGAGCCTAAGGCGCGGAACTCTTCGGCCATTTCGCGCTCGCCGGCCCTGGCGTCGGAACCTGCGACGGAACCAGCACCGCCAGCACCGCCAGCACCGCCCGAGAAGTCGAATGACGGCATGCCGAGGTCGGCGATTTGGTCGGCGAACTCGTCGCGAATGTCCTGGCTGATGCGCATCGAGCAGAACTTCGGGCCGCACATGGAGCAGAAGTGGGCGGTCTTCGCGGGCTCGGCGGGCAGGGTTTCGTCGTGGTATGCCTGCGCAGTGTCGGGGTCGAGGGAGAGGGCGAACTGGTCGTGCCAGCGGAACTCGAAGCGTGCCTTGCTCATGGCGTCGTCCCAGTCGCGCGCGCCCGGGTGACCCTTGGCTACGTCGGCGGCGTGGGCGGCGAGTTTGTAGGTGATCACGCCGGTCTTCACGTCGTCACGGTTGGGAAGTCCCAGGTGTTCCTTCGGGGTGACGTAGCAGAGCATGGCGGTGCCGCCGGCGGCGATGTTGGCGGCGCCGATGGCAGAGGTGATGTGGTCGTAGCCAGGGGCGATGTCGGTAACCAGGGGGCCGAGGGTGTAGAACGGCGCGCCGCCACACCACTGTTGTTCCTTCTCGTTGTTTACCTGGATCATGTTCAGGGGAACGTGGCCGGGGCCCTCGATCATGACCTGGACATCAAAGTCCCAGGCGCGGCGGCAGAGTTCGCCGATGGTTTTGAGTTCGGCGAATTGGGCGGCGTCGTTGGCGTCGGCGACGGATCCGGGGCGCAGGCCGTCGCCAAGCGAGAATGCGACGTCGTACTGGGAGAAGATCTCGCAGAGCTCGTCGAAGTTTTCGTACAGGAAGGATTCCTTGTGGTGGGCGAGGCACCAGCCGGCCATGATCGATCCGCCGCGGGAGACGATGCCGGTCACACGCTTGGAGGTCAGCGGCACGTAAGGCAGGCGCACGCCGGCGTGGACGGTCATGTAGTCCACGCCCTGCTCGCACTGTTCGATGACGGTGTCGCGGAAGATCTCCCAGGTCAGGTCCTCGGCGATGCCGTCAACTTTCTCTAGCGCCTGGTAGATGGGCACGGTGCCGATGGGCACGGGGGAGTTGCGCAGGATCCACTCGCGGGTGGCGTGGATGTCGTTGCCGGTGGATAAGTCCATGACGGTGTCGGCACCCCAGCGGGTGGCCCAGCGCAGTTTCTCTACCTCTTCGCGGATAGAGGAGGTTACGGCGGAGTTGCCAATGTTGGCGTTGATCTTGGTCAGGAACGCGTTGCCGATGATCATCGGCTCGCTTTCCGGGTGGTTGACGTTGTTCGGGATGATCGCGCGGCCGGCGGCAACCTCCGCGCGGACCTTCTCTACGTCGCAGTGTTCACGCAGCGCCACGAATTCCATCTCGCGGGTGATTTCGCCGCGCCGGGCGTAGGCCATCTGGGTGACACGCTTGTCCGGCTTGGCGCGCAACGGTTTGCGGGAGGCGCCACGCCACTCTTCGCTGGCGGAGCCGCGGCGGACGGCAGCGCGGCCGTCGTCAAGCAAATTGCGCTCGCGGCCGACGTATTCCTCCACGTCGCCGCGGGCGGTGATCCACTCGCCGCGCAGGTTGGGCAGGCCAACTTCCGGCTCGGCCCACGGTCCGCGAGTGCGGTAGATCTTGAACGGCTCGTTGGGGCCGGTGGGGGAATCGTCCAGGTGGATCGCGGTTTCCGGAACCTCCAGCCCGTCCTTCAGAATCGGCGCGTATGCGTGCTTGGGGTGGATTTCCTGGGCATAAATATCGGCATGCGTTTGTGGCACGACCTTCTCCTTACTTCCTTCGCTGGTGCTAACCAGACAGGTTCGAACGGTGCTCGCGCAGGCGTAGCGCGATCTCAGCCCGATGCCTCGGGCGCCCGTGTGGGGTCGCAGCACACTCTATCCCGTCGTGGAGGTTGTGTCAGGCAGTTCGCTAGACTTCCCGGTTATGCAGCCCGAGACTCAAGCGCGGATTAAGGATCTTTCGTCCACACTTTCCACCATCGAGAAGGTGATGGACCTCGACGTGCTCCGCGAGCGCGCCCGCGAACTCGAGGCCCAAGCCGGCGACCCGTCTCTGTGGGACGATCCGGCGCACGCACAGCAGGTGACCACCGAGTTGTCCAATGTGCAGGCGCGGTTGAAGAAGGTCACGTCGTTGCGCTCGCGTATCGACGACCTGCCGGTCATGTACGAACTCGCCGAAGAAGAAGGCGACCCCTCGATGGCCGACGACGAGTTGGCGGACGTGGCAGCGCAAATCGATTCGCTTGAGGTGCAGACCATGCTCTCCGGCGAATACGACGAGCGCGAGGCCGTGGTCAACATCCGCTCTGGCGCCGGTGGCGTGGACGCGGCGGACTGGGCGGAGATGCTCATGCGTATGTACGTGCGTTGGGCGGAAAAGGCTGGCCACAAGGTGGATGTGTACGACATCTCCTACGCCGAGGAGGCTGGCATTAAATCCGCCACCTTTGTTGTGCACGGCGATTACCTCTACGGCCAGTTGTCGGTGGAGCAGGGCGCGCACCGCCTGGTGCGTATCTCTCCGTTTGATAACCAGGGTCGTCGCCAGACTTCGTTCGCAGAGGTGGAGGTGCTGCCCGTCGTGGAGCACACCGACCACATCGACATCCCGGATTCCGACATCCGCGTGGACGTCTACCGTTCCTCTGGCCCGGGCGGGCAGAGCGTGAACACCACCGACTCCGCGGTGCGCATCACCCACATTCCGACTGGCATCGTGGTGACCTGTCAGAACGAGAAGTCCCAGATTCAGAACAAGGCCTCGGCGCTCAACGTGCTGCAGTCCAAGTTGCTGGAGAAGAAGCGCCAGGAAGAAAAGGCGGAGATGGACGCCCTCGGCGCGGGCGGCAACGCCAGCTGGGGCAACCAGATGCGCTCCTATGTCCTGCACCCGTACCAGATGGTCAAGGACCTGCGCACCGACTATGAGGTGGGGGATCCGCAGAAGGTGCTCGATGGAGACATCGACGGCTTCCTGGAGGCTGGCATCCGCTGGCGCATGGCACAGCAGCAACAAGAGTCACACCAGTAACGGGTAAGGTGTGTCGCGTGATCCGATTCGACCATGTGACCAAGACGTATCCGACGTCCACGCGCCCCGCGCTCAACGACGTCACCCTGGAGATCCCAGACGGCGAGTTTGTCTTCCTGATCGGCGCGTCCGGTTCCGGCAAATCGTCGTTTTTGCAGTTGATGATCCGCGAGGAAAACGTCACCTCCGGCGACATCTACTTCGGCGACTTCCACGTCAACGCACTGTCCGGCAAGCAGATCAACACACTGCGCCAATCCATCGGCTACGTGTTCCAGGACTTTCGCCTGCTGCCTAACCTCAACGTGTATGACAACGTGGCGTTCGCGCTCGAGGTGATCGGCAAGCCGAAGGACCGCATTGCCAAACTCGTGCCGGAGGCGCTCGAACTTGTCGGCCTTGGCGCGAAGGCGAATCGTATGCCGCGCGAGTTGTCAGGTGGTGAGCAGCAGCGTGTTGCGATTGCGCGTGCGTTCGTCGATAAGCCAAAGCTCATGCTTTGCGACGAGCCCACGGGCAACCTCGACCCAGGCACCGCCGACGAAATCATGGCCTTGCTTGCGCGCATCAACCGCATGGGCACCACCGTGATCATGTCCACACACAACGCGCGTGCGGTGGATGACATGCGCAAACGTGTCATCGAACTGCAGTTAGGCAAGGTCGTACGCGACGAACAAAACGGCGTCTACGGGGATGTGAGGAAGTAACCATGAATTGGAATTTCATCTTCCGCGAAGGCTTCAAAGGGCTCGGCCGCAACCTGACCATGACCATCGCACTGGTGATCACCACGGCGCTCTCGCTCGCGCTCGTCGGCACTGGCATTTTGATCTCGCAGGCCACGGCCGATACGAAGAAGCTCTACCTCGACCGCGTCGAAGTGATGGTGGAGTTGGACGAGGACATCTCCGCGGGCGACAAGGACTGCTCCACCGACGCCTGCAAACAGGTACGCGACACCCTGCAGGGCGACGACCGCGTCGAGCAAGTCACCTTCCGCTCCCGCGAGCAGTCCTACGAACGGTTCGTGGAACTGTTCCAGGACGCCGAGCCGGAACTCGTGCGCGAAACCACCCCGGATGCGTTGCCGGCCGCGCTGCACGTGCGCCTGGAGGACCCGACCGACACCGCGCCGCTTGACGCGATCCGTGAGCTGCCGCAGGTCACCGTCATTTCAGACCAAGCCGACACCGTGCGCTCCGCCGCCGGCACGCTGAACACGTTCCGCAACGCCGCCTTCGTCATCGCCGCCGCACAGGCGCTGGCCGCTGTGTTCCTGATCGCGAACATGGTGCAGTTGGCTGCGTTCAACCGCCGCGAACAGATCGGCATCATGCGCATGGTCGGCGCCTCGCGCTGGTACACCCAGGCCCCGTTCGTGCTCGAGGCCGTGATCTCCGTACTGCTCGGCGCGGTGCTGGCCACCTTCGGCGTGTGGGCCGGCAAGCAGTTCCTAGTGGACCCGCTGCTCGGCGACCTCTACGCATCCCAACTCATCGCCCGCGTCCCCGACTCTGCCGTGTGGGCCGTCATGCCACTGACCGGGCTCGTCGCCATGGTGCTCGGCGGCCTCGCAGCCCAGGTGGCACTTCGCTCCTACGTGCGGAAGTAGTACACTCGAGCGCCTATGTCCAAGAAGAACAAAAAGCAGAAGCTTTCCAACACCGGCGTCCTAGCGACCAACCGGAAAGCTCGCCATGACTACACCATCTTGGACACATGGGAATGCGGCATCGTCCTGCAAGGCACCGAGATCAAGGCGCTGCGCGAAGGCAAAGTGTCGCTGGTGGAGGCGTTTGCCACCATCGACAACGGTGAAGTCTGGCTGCGCAACATGCACATCCCCGAATACTCCAAGGGGCACTGGACCAACCACCCGCCGCGCCGCACCCGCAAACTGCTGCTGCACCGCCGCGAGATCGACTCGCTGGAAGGCAAAGTCCGCGACGGCAACCGCACCCTGATCCCGCTGTCGCTCTACCTCAAGGACGGCCGCGCCAAGGTCGAGTTGGGCCTCGGCCAAGGTAAGCAGGACTACGACAAGCGCCGTGCCATCAAGCGACGCACCGAAGACCGCGAAATCACCCGTGAACTGGGCCGCAAGCTGAAGGGCATCAAGGCGTAGCGTTTTCAGTACGGTGGGGGCCTATGAAAAAGGCACTGATTACTGGAGCGTCCCGCGGCATCGGTCGCGCGATCGCTGAAGAACTTGGCAAGGATCACCACATTTACGCGGGCGCGTCCCGGGACGCGTCGGGGGTTGTTTCGGCGCTGCCGAGTGCGGAGCCGTTTGAGGTGGACCTGACGGACACCGAAGCCATCTTGGAGGCGGCCTCCAAGATCGAGGACCTCGACGTCCTCGTGCTGGCCGCCGGCGTGATGGAAAACGGCTCTCTTTCGGAGCTCACGGACGCATCCTGGCGCAACATGATGGAAGTCAACCTGCACGCGCCCGTGACGCTTACCCGCGCGCTGCTTCCTGCTTTACGACGATCCAACGGCCTGATCATCACCATCAACTCCGGCGCCGGCTACCACGGCATCGCTAACAACTCCGCCTACTGCGCCTCCAAGTTCGCGCTGCGCGGCTTTACTGATTCGCTCGCCCAGGAGGAAGCCGGCAAGGTCCGTGTGACCTCGCTGCACCCGGGCCGCACCGACACCGACATGCTCTCCGGCGACGACGGCCTGCCCAAGATGGCCGCCACCGAAGTAGCCAAGGCAGCCCGCCTTGCTGTCGACGCCGGCCCCGACGCCGTCATCGAATTCCTCCGCGTCCGCCCAGCGTTCACGGAGTAGGTTGCCGGCTGGGGCAGGGCTTGCCGGCTGAGGCGGGTCTTGCCGGCTGAGGCGGGCTTGCGGGCTGAGGCGGGCTTGCGGGCTGAGGCGGTCTTGCGAGCGTTGCTCGGGCTCTGGCGTGCCCAGCCCCTTGTGCTCCGGCGCGCTCGGCCCTTGTGCTCCGGCGCGCTCGGCCCCTTGTGCTCCGGCGCCGCGTGGGGTAACGTTTCTTCTCCTACGTTTCTTCGTAGTTGAAGGGGTCGATTTGGTTTCGACTTCATCACTTAGCCAGGGGAAGCGTGCCGGTGCAGGCAGGAGACCACCGAAAGCGTCGCTGTAACTAATAAACGCAGAGAAGAACTCTCAGCGTGACTACGCCCTCGCTGCCTAATTAGAAAGGTTCAGCGACCTGCGTGTCCGTCAGGCCGGGGATGTCCCCGACCCGGTACCTGGCGTCGACTTAGGGGACTTGCCTTCCGGCCCTGTCAGTGGGGCCTCGGGAGGGACATTTTTCACTGACTGGGCCCGTCATTCGGACATGTTCGCCTGATCCGGAGGGCCGAGCAGAGATTCTGTGCGAACTGCGCACGGAGAAGCCCTGGTGCGGTGGTGAAGGACCCGGGTTCAATTCCCGGCGGCTCCACTGGAAAGAGACCCCCAGACCCTTACGGGCCTGGGGGTTTCTTTTTATTTGTCGGGGAACTTGCGCCCAGAGCGGCCTTCACTCTGCGGTGCTCATCGTCTAGTTCCTCGACATCGTCTAGCTCCCCGCGCGGGCAACCAGACGATCAGCTCCATACTGAAAACGGTCCCCAATATGACCTGGGGAAACGTCGAGACCCCTGCGAGACCGTCTAGCGGCACCCGAAGGGGAGCTAGACGATCTCGTAGCCGGTGACCGGGCCCTCCGTGTTCGGCTGCCAACCGAGTGCTGGGGCGACGTGGGTGGCAAAGTTCTCCAGGATCTTTACGTTTACGTCCACGCCCATGCCGGTCGGGATGGTGAGCAGAAGGGTGTCGGCGGCCATGACGGCAGGGTCGGCCTTGAGCTGCTCGATGAGCTTGTCCGGCTCGGCGGCGTAGGTGCGGCCGAAGGTGGAGGCGCCGACCTCGGGGAGCATGCCTACCTGGTCGGAGCCGGAGGCTTGCATGCTGAAGCGTGCCATGTCGGCGCCGTCGACGATGGGGAAGATGGAGCGGGACACGGACACGCGCGGGGTCCAGTCGTGGCCGGCTTCCTTCCAAGCTGCGCGGTAGCGGTTGATTTGGTCGACTTGGATCTCGCCAAGTGTCTGCGCGGTGGTCTCGGAGACCAGGGTGGAGGACATGAGGTTCAGGCCGTCTCGCGCGGTCTGCTCGGCAGACGCGTGGGTACCGGAGCCGTAGAAGATGTGCTTGCGCAGTTCAGGTGCCATGGGGAAGACCGGCAGGGCGGAGCCGGGCTGGAACATGTTGGGGTACTGGCGCTCGAGGGGCGCGGCGGTGGCGAAGCCGTGGCCGTCGACGGCGGCCATGAAGGTTTCGAGGTGGTTGCGGGCGACGTCGGCACCGTTCGGCGCTTCGCCCTTGTAGCCGAATGCTTCCCAGCCGCGCTCGGCGACCTCGGGGGCGCCGCGGGATACGCCAAGGGCGACGCGGCCGCCGGAGAGTTGATAGAGGGAGGCGGCTTCTTCGGCGAGGTAGAGCGGGTTTTCGTAGCGCATGTCGATCACGCCGGTGCCAACTTCGATGCGCTCGGTGGAGGCTGCAACTGCACCGAGCAGCGGCATCGGGGCGGAGGCTTGCGGGACGAAGTGGTGGACGCGGAAGGATGCGTTGTTGACGCCGATCTCGTCGGCAGCTTTGGCGATCTCGAGGTGGATTCTCGCTACCTTTTCTGCCGAGGGGCCGCGTTGGCCACCGATGGCGTAGTGCCCGAAGCTCAAGAAACCGAATGCTTTCATGGGGTCCTCCAGATCGTTTATGTGACATATCAACAAATATCATAGCCTGTGCCGAGCAGCGCAACCGAAAAACGGCCTCAACGTTGTATTGGAGGAGCTTAAAAGGTTTATTAAATCCCTTGGCGCGACCACAGCCCGGCGCTACGGTCGTGCGCATGATTTCAAAGACTGCGAAGACGTTGTCCGCTGCAACCGCCCTAGCCGCCCTCGCCGGCGGCTTCATTGGTGCTGGCACCGCGCACGCACAGGTAGCGCAGCTCTCGTCGGCCAACCCGAACCTGGACCAGTTGGTGCAGAAGGGTTGGGACACCTACACCGGCGCCGTGCTGGGCAATAAGGGAGGCATGTTGCTGAAGGATCTGCCGAAGGACGCCAAGCCACTGGCAGCAAAGGATGTAAAGGAAGCTCTCGCACAGCCGCTGCAGGCGAAGGAAGATGCCGCGATCACCCTGACGTTCACGCCGCAGGGCCGGCTCAATTACGACGACGGCTGCAACGTCGGCAACGTGACCTACAAGGTCAACGCTCGCGGTGGGGTGAAGGTGGGCGCGTTCGCTGAGACCCAGCGTCTTTGCGACCCAACCCGCATGAACAAGTCCGATGAACTGAAGTCGATCCTGCGAGCGGGTCCCGCTGTGTACAAACTTAACGACGACACCATCGCCCTTGGCGCCCAAGGCAAGATGATTGAGTTTCTTGGAGTTGCATAGGCATCCCATGAAACCCCTTGAACCCGCGAATCCGGCCGCTACCGTGTGGGGCATGGGTATCAAGACTCAGAAAACATTGTCCATTGCAACCGCGCTCGCGGCCCTGGCCGGCGGCACCCTTGGTGTCGGCACGGCTGGCGCGCAGGAGCGCTCGAGCAGCATTGACCAGTTTGTCCAGATGAGTTCCTCCCTGTTTTCTAACCCGGCGGGGCAGCAGCCCGCTGGCACTGGGCTGATGGTTCCGCTTGCGGAAGGCGCGACGCAGTTGCCTAACGACCAAGTCCAGCCCGCACTGGACACCACCTTGCGTGCCAAGAACAATGACAAGGTCACCGTTGATTTCCGCCCGGACGGCACGCTGACCTACAACGATGGCTGCAACGCGGGTAACTCCACCTACCAGGTGGATACGACCGGCGGGTTGCGCGTCGGTGACCTCAACGAGACTCGCATGGCGTGCCCTCCGGGTGCGGAGGTTGCCGCGAACGATCTAAAGACGATCCTGCGCGCCGGCCCGGCGGTGTTCCAGGTCGATCCGTCCACGCTTGCGCTGGCGGCGCAGGGGCAATCGATTGAGTTTGTGAAGTTGCCGGTGCGTGTCGTCGATTAGCAATCGCGACAGACTGCAAAGCTCCAGGTCATCCTGGGGCTTTTTGCTTTGCGACGACCCCACCTCGGCCATTTACAACACAGTTTTGTAGTCTAAATGGGCGGAAACCGGGGGTGCCGGTTGACTTTAAGTATGGCTGTCCTAATATGTCCCAGGTAACCCTTACCTAAGTCTGGAAGGACGACAATGATCCGTTTCCCGCGCACCGCGCTGATCGCCCTCGCAGCCGCAGGCTCGCTGACCCTCGGCGCTTGCTCCAACGCAGAGCAGGCCGCTGAGACCACCACCTCTGCAGCAGCCACCTCCGAGGCTGCCTCCTCCTCCGCCACCACCGATGGCAGCACCGTCAAGGTGACCGACAACTACGGCGAGAAGGAAGTGCCGGCAAACCCGCAGCGCGTCGTCGCTCTGGACAACCGCACCTTCGAGCTCCTGGACTCCTGGGGCGTTAAGCCGGTCGCAGCAGCGCGCGACCTCGTCCCGAACACCATTCCGGGTATCGCGGACGATGAGAGCATTGTCAACATCGGCAACCACAAGGAGCCGAACCTCGAGGCCATCGTGGCCGCTGACCCGGATGTGATCGTCTCTGGCCAGCGCTTCCGCAAGTACGACGAGGAAATTGAGAAGCTGGTTCCGAACGCTACGCTCGTCGAGTTCGAGCCGCGCGACGGCGAGCCGTTTGACCGCGAGCTCATCCGCCAGACCCTGGCACTTGGCGACATCTTTGGCAAGCAGACCGAGGCTGAGCAGACCGTCAAGGAGTTCACCGAGGCTGTCGAGCGCGCCCGCACCGCCTACAACCCGGACCAGACCGTCATGGCCGTGAACGTTTCCGGTGGCGAGATCGGCTACGTCGCACCGGGCGTCGGCCGCATGTGGGGCCCGCTGTTCGACCTGATCGGCTTCACTCCGGCGCTTCAGGTGGAGAACGCCTCTAACGACCACAAGGGTGATGACATCTCCGTCGAGGCAATCGCAGACGCGAACCCGTTCTGGATCTTCGCTCTCGACCGCGATGCAGCGATCAAGTCCGCCAAGGATTCCCCGGAGGCGCTGTCTGTGATCAACGACTCCGCTGCGCTGCAGAACGTCACCGCGGTGAAGGAAAACCACGTCTACGTGGCGCCGAAGGACACCTACACCAACGAGTCCATCCTCACCTACACCGAGATCCTGAATGATCTGGCAGACAAGTTCGAGGCTGCGAAGTAATTCCCTGAATGACACATCCAACTGCGACCACCACCCGCCCCAAGCTTCTCGATTGGAAGCTTGGGGTGGGTGTTGTCATTGTCGTTTTACTGCTGCTGACCTCGCTTGCGGTGGGGCAGTACGACATTTTGAATAGCGATGACGGCTGGGCCATGTTCCGTACGACCCGCGTCCCGCGCACCATCGCGTTGGTGTTGGCCGGCGCGGCGATGGCGATGAGTGGGTTGATCATGCAGATGCTCACCCAGAACCGCTTCGTCGAGCCGACCACCACCGGCACCACAGAATGGGCCGGTCTGGGCCTGCTCGCGTCGTTCGTGTTCTTTCCCAACGGCACGATCATGACGCGCATGCTGCTCGCCGTCGGTTTCGCTTTTGTGGGCACGATGGTGTTCTTTGCCTTTTTGCGCAAGGTCACGCTGCGCTCCAGCCTGATCGTGCCGATCGTCGGCATCATGCTCGGCGCCGTGGTCAGCGCAGTCTCTACTTATTGGGCGCTGCAGGCCGATCTGTTGCAATCGCTCGGCGTGTGGTTTGCCGGCTCGTTCACCAGTGTGATCGCCGGCCAGTACGAGGTGCTGTGGATCGTGCTGTTCGTGGTCATCGCCGTGTTCTTCTACGCCGACCGGCTCACCGTGGCCGGCCTCGGCGAAGACGTGGCCACCAACGTTGGTCTGAATTACAACCGGATCGTGCTCGTCGGCACCAGCCTGGTCGCAGTGGCCGCCGGTGTGGTCACGGTTGTCGTCGGCAATCTGCCATTTCTGGGGCTGATTGTGCCGAACATTGTGAGCATGATGCGTGGCGACGACCTCCGCTCCAACCTGCCATGGGTCTGCCTTACCGGCATTGGAGTGGTGACCATTTGCGATCTTCTGGGCCGCACCATCATCGCGCCGTTTGAAATGCCCGTGTCCGTCATCCTCGGCGTCATCGGCGCTGCGGTGTTTATCACCATGATTGTGAGGCGGAGCCGGAATGCGTGAGATCGGGGCGTTCCAGTCGTCGAAAAGCAAAAAGCGCTACTGGATGATTATTGCCGCGCTTGCGGTGGCCGCACTGCTATTTACCGCGGGGCTGCTCGCGTACGGCAACCCGATGGAGTTCGGGTCCACCGGCTACTGGCTGATCGCGCAACGTCGTATGAACGCGGTGATCGCGATGGCCATCGTGGCTGTATGCCAAGCGACAGCGACCGTGGCGTTTCAAACGGTGACAAACAACAGGATTCTCACCCCGTCCATCATGGGGTTCGAATCGCTCTACGTCGCCATCCACACCTCAACCGTGTATTTCCTCGGCGCAGCCGGGCTGATCAACGCACACACCCTGGAGATGTTTGTCTTCCAGCTCGTGCTCATGATCGGGCTCAGCCTGGTGCTCTACACATGGCTGCTCGCCGGCAACAATCCCGACATGCACGCCATGCTGCTGGTCGGCATTGTGCTCGGCGGGGGACTGGGCGCAGTATCCACGTTCATGCAACGCATGCTCACACCCAGCGAGTTCGACGTGCTCACCGCGCGTCTGTTTGGCTCCGTGAATAACGCCGACCCGGAGTACTACCCGTTGGCAATCCCGCTGGTCATCGTGGCGGCGGGACTACTGATCTTCAACTCGCGCGCGCTCAACGTCCTGTCTCTGGGCCGCGACGTGTCGATGAACCTTGGCGTAGACCATAAAAAGCACGCGATTTACACCCTCGTGCTGGTGGCCATCCTCATTGCGGTATCGACCGCGCTGGTCGGCCCGATGACCTTCCTCGGCTTCCTCGTGGCCACACTCGCGTACCAAGCCGCGGATACCTACGACCACCGCTACGTCTTCCCGATGGCGATGCTGCTCGGATACTGCATCCTGTCGGGTGCGTACTTTGTGATGAACCACATCTTCTACGCACAAGGCGTGGTCTCCATCATCATCGAACTGGTCGGTGGCCTGACCTTCCTAATCGTGATTTTGAGAAAGGGACGCCTGTGATTCAACTCAAAGAAGTCCGCAAGGCCTACAGCAGCAGTGTTGACATCGGACCGGTCACCCTGGACATCCCCGAAGGCGGCATCACCGCCCTCGTCGGCCCGAACGGTGCAGGTAAGTCGACCCTACTGACGATGATCGGCAGGCTCCTCGACCTCGATTCCGGTCACATCGAAGTTGCAGGCATGGACGTCACCTCGGCGCGCTCGAAGGACCTGGCCAAAGTCGTGTCCATCCTGCGTCAGGAAAACCACTTTGTGACCCGCCTGACCGTGCGCCAACTCGTCGGCTTCGGCCGCTTCCCGTACTCGGGTGGGCGCCTGACCCCCGAAGATGAAGAGATCGTCTCGCGCTACATCGACTTCCTCGGCCTGCGCGAGCTGGAGAATCGCTTCCTCGACCAGCTCTCCGGTGGTCAGCGTCAGCGCGCCTACGTTGCGATGGTGCTTAGCCAGGAAACGAACTATGTGCTTCTCGACGAGCCCCTGAACAACCTCGACATCTCCCACTCCGTAGAGATGATGAAGCACCTGCACTCCGCATCCCGCGAGTTTGGCCGAACCATCGTGATCGTTCTGCACGACATCAACTTCGCCGCACGCTACGCGGACTACATCTGCGCAGTAAAGGACGGGGAAGTTGCCGCCTTTGGTGCGGTTGACGAGATCATGCGCGACAGTCTGCTGAGCTCCATCTTCAATACTCCGGTGGAGGTTATTGAAGGTCCGCATGGACCTATTGCGTGTTATCACTAAAACCTACGCTGTACTGCGGATTTGTGTTGTTTGTGAGTTCGTGGTTATATCTTCATCCGTTGCTTCGAGCGGCCTTGAGGGGCTGGCGAGAGGGAACGAGTTAATTTCATGAGGTTGCTGTGCAAGGTAAACGGTTGTTGAACTTGGGTTTGACTTTGGTTTACGTTGTG
>NZ_KV827971.1:0-6061 GCF_001836265.1 Corynebacterium sp. HMSC036E10 | reverse complement strand
GCGAGACGTTCATCGCCGAAAACGGCGCGGTGGTCTTCCATAACGGCGAGGTGATCTCCACAACGCCACTTGACGACGACGCCGCGCGCGAGGAAGCGTTGCGCTGGAACTGGCGCACCTCGACCGAAGCAGTGGTCGAGGTGTACGAGCAGGCTATTGCTCGACGCGGCTGAACGTTGCAGTCTCCTCCACATCGCGGGGGGCATCTAAAGAGTCGTCTTCGTACTCGTAGCCAAGAATCTCCGGCTGCCGGGACGGGTGGATCCCGGGGACGAACCACATGATCACTGCTGCGGCTACGCCGCACACCCCCGCGGCAAGAAGGCTGAACTTCGCTGGCACGAGTAGCAGCGCGAGAACGGCGACGATCGCGATAGCCGCCCAGGTCACACCGATCACCGTCGCAGGCTCGTATTGGTGTGACACGTCCTTTTCAGCCCAAGGCACCTGCGGGAACCGCGCGCGAGCTTCGTTTCGGGTGCGCCGGTCGGCGCGCTGCGTTGGCATCACCGTCGCCACCAGCACCAAAAACAGGCCCACACCGGCGATGATGAGGTCGCCTGCCGCGACGCCGAAGAACAACACGCCGGAGCTCAAGGACACCGCCACTCGCTCCCAGGTTGACGGCGGCAATGGCGTTCCCGGATCAACGTCGGGGTAGAGCATGGCAAACGATGCATCGATCTTGTCCCGCATGGGTTTTCCCTTCCTACTTGCGTTTTAAACTAAGCCATGGCTAAATTAGTGTAGCCTAAGCTTGGTAGAATTCTAGAGGGAGTCGACAGGATGCGGAAAGCTAGCAAACAACGGGCTAACAGAATTGCGGCCCTCACCATCTCTGGGGCGCTGCTTACTGCCGGTGGGGCCATCGGCTTTCCACTCATTGCGGCCCCCGAAGCCACGGCGCAGGCCGCCAGCAACCGGACCGTGCAATCCGGGCAAATGCAGTGGTCAATCCGCGACTCCTTCATGAAGTACATCATGGGCCCCGTTGCCAAGGGTGAGGTGCAGACCTCCGGCGGGATCACGCTCGCTAACGGCGTATTCACCATCCCAGTTGCCAACTCGAACATTACGGGGGCGAATGCGGGCACCATTGCATTTGACGGCGGGATCCGGTTCTATGGCCACAAAGGGACGCTTGACATCAAGCTCACCAACATGAAACTGGTGATCAACGGCACCAGCGGTGAGATTCGAGTGGATTATGAGAGCCGCGAGAACACCGGCGTGCCAGGCAACATCGGCCCATTGTTCACAGGCAAGGAGGCGGTCTTAGCCACCGTCGCTTTCTCAGCCGCTCCCGATTTCTCGCAAGACACCGTCACCCTCACCGGTGACACCAAGGTGTCTACCGAAGGTGCAAGCAAGGTATTCGCGGATTTCTACCCTGCTGGTGAGCCCCTTTCCCCGCTCAACCTCAGCCTTAAGATGGGGGCGGGCTCCGGCGCACCCTCGGGGACCAGTGGAAACTCAGGTAGTGGTGGTGCCGCCACACGCTCCAACGCCACCGAGGGCGCAGCCAAACTGCTCGGCCAAGTCAACGACACTCTCATTGAAGTCAACGGGCTGATCACCAACACTGAAAATCTCATGGACAACTCCGGCCAGTTCCACGACCGGGTGTGGGGTACCAGCGCTGCCACGTCTGCTGAAGCTCCTCCGACAGGTGCTGGTGCGGCTGGCACTGGTACCGGCGGCGTTGCTGCAGCGCCCAACAGCAGAGGATTCTCCACCGCTGACGCGGCCGATGGCGGTAGCGGCGGCGGAGGTGGCATCGCAGGCCCATCGGGTGGTGCCGCCCCGAGCCGAGCAGCCAGCTCTGGGCAGTCTGGAGCTGGAGCTGGAGCTGCACCCGCAGCCCAGGCCGTATCCAACGACATCTGCACTGCCCCCGCCTCGAAGGGCGTGACCAGCGGCGACTTCGCGTGGGGTGTACGTTCCACGTTCCGCGCGTACATCCAGGGCCAGATTGCCAAGGGTGGCTGGAACCTTTCCAACAACGTCGCGTATTCCGACGGCCAATACCGCTTCAAGGCGCAAGGCGGAGCCGTGAATCCGCAGACCAAGGAAGGCACGATCCTCTTCCCTGGAACCATTGAGTTCTACGGCCACAAGGGCATTCTTGAAACCCGCTTCTCCAACATCGAGGTGCAATTCAAGGGCAACGCGGGATTGCTTGTCATGGATGTCACGTCGAACGATGTCGAAGGCAACCCCGGCGACTACGGCCGCGTCGCCATGGCCAATCTCACGTTCACGTCGCTGGACGTCTCCGATTCCGCAGTTTCCGGTTCAGCAACCACCACGCTGACACCAGTTGGAGCCGAGGCGTTCGCCAACTTCTACCCCGCAGGCGACCCGCTGGACCCGATCAATTTCACCGCGAGTCTCAGCGGCGCCCCGAACTGTGCCCAAGGGCAGGGAGGAGCAACAAAAGGCGACGCGCAGGGCAAGTCCAGCTCCACCGATGCCGCTGCGGCACTGCGTGCTGACGGTGTCGGTGTGGACGGGACAGGCCCGGGCGCAGCGTCCTCCACCGCCGCAGCACAAAGCATGGGCGACAACGCTTCGCTCGGTGGATTCAAGGAGCAGACCGGGGATGGCGAAGACCAGTTCCGGATCAAGTCTTCCGGGGCCTCGCCGTCCGGTCTCAACCTCGACGGCAACAGCGTGCCGTCGGTACTTGCCTTGCTCGCGTCACTGGTTATCGGCGGCGGCAGCATTATCAACTTCGGCCGCAAGGCCCCGAGCGTCTAAGGAGATCCCACCCTAATGAGGAGACTAGTAGCCACCGTCCTCGTCTGCATGCTCGCCTTAACCGGTTGTGCAAGCTGGGACGGCACATCGAGTGTGAACGCTGAGCTCGCGAGCGAGTTACGCACGGAAGCGGGCCAAGTCGATCCGCGCGCGGCGCAGGGTGTGAAGACCGTGCCTTCGCTTGACGACGTTGCCCCTGTGGCTACCAACCCAACACCAGCCCTCCCTGTTTCGCTGGTAGACGCGAAAGGCTTCGACGTTGAGGTAACCGATGTCTCCCGCATCCTGGCGCTCGACCTGTACGGCACCTACACCAAGACCCTGACTGGTCTGGGGCTCAACGAGAACATCGTAGGCAGAACGGTGTCGAGCACGGAACCCTCCTTGGCTGACCGCCCAGTGGTCACCGTGGGTGGCCACAACCTCAACGCCGAGGCCATCTTGGAGCTGAACCCAACACTGGTGATTGTGGATGAGTCCGTCGGCCCGCCAGAGGTGATTGAGCAAATCCGCAACGCAGGTATCACCACGGTGATGATGAACCCCAAGCGTTCGCTGGAGACCATCGGCGACGATATCCGCCTGGTGGCTTCGGTGGTTGGTTTGCCCGAGGAGGGCGAGAAGCTCGCCGAACGCAGCATGCGCGAGGTTGAAGAGGCGCTTGCCGTGATCGATGAGATCAAGCCTGCTGAGCCGCTGCGCATGGCGTTTCTGTACCTTCGTGGCACCGGTGGCATCTTCTACATCATTGGCGAGGACTACGGATCTACCAGCCTGATCAATGCCCTAGGCGGTCGCGACATGGCGGCCGAGGCCGGCATCACCGATCTGAAGCCGGCCAGCCCCGAAGCGCTCGCTGAGCTCAACCCCGAGATGTTTGTACTGATGACGAAGGGCCTCGAGTCCACCGGCGGCATGGAAGGGCTACTCCAGCGACCGGGTGTCGTGCAGACAATCGCCGGGCAGAATCAACGCGCGATCACGATGAATGACGGCGACTCCCTCGCCTTCGGCCCCCAAACTGGAGAGCTCCTCTTGCGCGCCGCGAAACTGCTGTACGGCGAAGGTGCCAACACCGGCTCGGTGGACACAAAGAGCGGGCAGCGCACGAATGGCTAACTACGTAGACCAGGTGTTCGCGCAGCGACACCGGCGCCGCATCGCGCTGTTCATCGGACTCGTCGTGCTGCTTGCGGTGACGTTCGTCGTGTCGCTAAGCGTCGGCCAATACACCGTCCACCTCGGGGACCTGCCGCGGATTCTCGCTCGCGGCCCCTTCGGCGTTGACGGCATGGATGCCTCTGTCATTTGGCAGGTGCGTATCCCCCGGCTGATCTTGGGCATTCTTGTCGGCGCTGCGCTCGGCGTGGGGGGCGCGCTCATGCAAGCTGTCTTCGCCAACCCGCTGGCTGAGCCCTCAGTGATGGGTGTGACCTCGGGTGCCGGCGTCGGTGCAGCGATTTTCATCGTCAGCGGGGCGAGCTTCGCAGGCACCATGACCATCCCAATCGGCGCATTTGTCGCCGGCTTAGCCACGACGCTATTGGTGTGGGCGTTGGCGAGGCACCGCGGTAAGACCGCGGTTGTCAACTTGATCTTGGTGGGCATCGCGGTAAACGCCGTCGCTGGCGCAACCATTTCATTCCTGCTGTTCCTCGCACCCTCGACTGCGCGTGAGCAGATCATTTTCTGGCAGATGGGCACCCTCGCCGGTGCACAGTGGAAGCACGTCACCCCCGTCGCCTGCATTGCGGCATTCGGAATTGTGTGCGCGCTGTTCCTCGGCCGGAAGCTCGATCTGCTGGCGCTCGGAGAAGGCGCCGCATCGCACGTTGGTGTCAACGTACAGCGGTTGCGAACAATCAGCGTGCTCCTGGCGACGCTACTGAGCGCAGGCGCAGTGTCCTACGCAGGACTCATCGGCTTCGTCGGTTTGGTGATTCCCCACATCATCCGCACTGCTGTTGGACCGTCGAATAGCGTGCTCATCCCGGCATCAGCACTCGGCGGCGCGGCGCTGATCGCGGTTGCAGACGTGGTGGCGCGCAACCTCATCGCGTACGCGGATATGCCCATCGGCATCTTCACCGCGCTCGTCGGCGGGCCGACGTTCTTCATTCTACTTCGTCAAATGATGCGCAAGGGGGTGCACTGACATGAGCGTTGAGGCGCACAACATGACCGTCCGCATCGGCGACGCCGAGTTGCTTTCCGACGTTTCTTTTCACGCCGCACCTGGCACCGTCACCGGCCTCATCGGCCCGAACGGCGCAGGTAAGTCGACGCTGCTCGCCTCACTCTCTGGAGACATCCCCGTTGCCTCGGGCGTGCTGCAGATCGACGGTGTTGAGCCGCGGCATGCCAAGCCAAAAGCGATGGCCAGGAAGCGCGCTGTCATGTTGCAGGACGTGTCCGTCACCTTCTCATTCCTCGTCCGCGATGTCGTGGCGATGGGACGTTCGCCGTGGGAAGGCACGAGCAGCCCGGAGGAGGACAACGCGATTATCGATGCCGCCCTCGAGGCCACCGGGGTTTCCCACCTTGCCGGCCGTGAAGTCGTGACACTCTCCGGCGGCGAGCGCGCCCGCGTGGCCATGTCGCGTGTCCTCGCGCAGACCACCCCGGTGGTGTTCTTCGATGAGCCAACAGCGGCCATGGATGTTAAGCACCAAGAGCGTGCCCTTGGACTCATCCGGCAGGCGGCGCGTAGCGGGAGCACCGTCGTGGTGGTGCTGCACGATCTCAACGCAGCGGCCAATTATTGCGACCAAGTGACCTGTCTCAACCGAGGTCGCGTGGCCGCCAGCGGCCCTATTGACCAGGTGTTTACCAGCGAGACCCTGTCTGCAGTATACGAGTATCCCCTCGAGGTCCGCCGGCATGGGGAATCGATCCACGTATCCCCCACGCGCACTGACACCAACGCCCTCGGCTCGCACACGCGCAACCTCCTCTTCCCCGACCGCACCTAAGGAGATCCACATGTTCCCGACCCGTAAATCTGCCGCTGCGGCGACGTTTCTGCTTGCAGCGGGTGTCGTCGTCGCCCCGTCTGCACACGCGGCGAGCGTTCCCGCTATTGAGACCGCGAGCCTGAGCTGGAATCTGAAACGAACGTTCTCCAACTACATCACCGGCCCAATTGCAAAGGGCAAAATCGAGGTTGCTTCCCCCGCGACTATCAAGCACTTCGGCGGCTTTGTGGAGCACAATCCGCCGTCCCAACGCTTTCAGCCTGACGACGCCTCATTGAAGTACGACTTCGCCTTCAACCCGGCCAACTCGAAGTTGGACGCCAATG
>NZ_KV827970.1:0-371 GCF_001836265.1 Corynebacterium sp. HMSC036E10 | reverse complement strand
TTGGCGCCCTCCTCGGTGAGCGTTGTTTTCACGCCGCTATCCTTCGTGACACCGTCCGGGGAAGTGTTGAACGTCTTGCCGGCGGCCGGGGTGATCGCCTCCGGGAGGGTGAAGGTAGCAAAGACAGCGTCATCGCCGCGTTCGTTGAGCGCGCTTCCGTCACCAGTGATGTTGGTGCCGCGCAACCAGTAATCAACGGAGATCTCGCCGGCGGTGCCATCGACGTGCACCTTCACATCGGAAAACTGGATATCCAGACCGTAGTCCTGCCCTTCCGGGGCGTGGGCCTTGTGGCCGGTCCACCGGACAGCACCGTCGAAAGCTAAGACACCCTTGCCATTGGCGTCCAACTTCGAGTTGGCCGGGTTGAA
>NZ_KV827969.1:0-1021 GCF_001836265.1 Corynebacterium sp. HMSC036E10 | reverse complement strand
TCGAGGTGGAAACCGAATTTTGGAAGCAGAACCCACCCCAGGAAATAATAGAAATCAAGGCAAACGCCTAGGAACAAAACCCGGGGCACTTCACTCTGGGTACTTTAGTGCCCAGAGGCTTATCTACATGGCACGTTCGCTACGGGTTCGTCGTTCTAACAGCCAGTCAGACAAGAAGGAACCGTGGCGTAGTTTCGGGATAGCCACATCGACGGTGCTGACCCGTGTATCCAGTAGTCGGTGGCGGTAGCCGTTGCGGTGGTTGACGCGGTTGTCGCTGGTGGTGCCGTAGTCAGCGCTGCCGACAGTATCGTCTTGGGAAGATAGAATTTGGTTGATGAAATCACCGAGCATCTGACGCGTCAGATCGGGTGATGCTTGAGTGAGTAGCTCTTCGAGGTATGCTTTTGGTTGCCAGTTGTGTCGGCACCGGGGGCTTAACTGTGAGAAGCGGGTCGAATAGCGGAGTTCTCCGCTAGGAGGTGTAAAAATTCCTCTGGGTCTTTAACCGTCAAGCGAATGGGTCTTCCGATATTGCGGTGTAGGAGGATATTTGCAGAACCGGCATGGAATGAAATAGTGCCATCCAGGAAGTGAACCCCAAACGTTTGGGATTCGAGTATGGGGCCCGAGGGAAGGATCTCCGCCCCCTTCAGAGATTCCAAACGAACGTTGCTAACTGGAATGCCAAGAACTGAAATCCGAAGGATTTCATCATTCAGCAACACCCCGACATTAAAGAAAATTGCCAGAGACACTAAAAGACCGCATGTGATAAAGGCGGTTTGATCTCTTCTGGTCAAGAAGTAGACACACAATAAGAGTACTGCGAAGATAAGTACGATCCGACTAAAATTATATCCAAATACTCTTGATCGATAACTTGAACCAGTCATGAATATCACTCAACTTCCTTCCAACTATCTTCATGGGTAGTAAGGCGAAAGTAGCTGCAGCTATGCCTTAAGGTCCTAATGTGTGTATAGCGTACACCCATCTGTACGCGCTGACCTGCGGCGTT
>NZ_KV827968.1:0-247 GCF_001836265.1 Corynebacterium sp. HMSC036E10 | reverse complement strand
GGGTTAAGTAGCAAAATGTGTGTCCGGTCGGCGTGTCGTCGGTCGGACACTTTTTGTGCTATTTCATGGGGCCTTTTCTGATTCGTATCGAGTGGTTGTATTCGGTTGGGATAGCGTTGTCGTAGAAGGCTGGTCGTCCTGTTTCTTGGTCGGCTTTGTTGTGGTCTTCTTCGGCAAGATCGTTGACTTTGGCGAGTTGGTCTTGTCCGAAATTGCACCGCCTGGCGATCGTGAGTGGATCGTCAGG
>NZ_KV827967.1:0-57117 GCF_001836265.1 Corynebacterium sp. HMSC036E10 | reverse complement strand
CGATAGCAGACACACATTTTGTCGCTTAACCCGCGGGTTTGCGCTTCGAATTTCTCCGCACCCAAGTATAAACACGGACTTAATAAAGGAAAAGCCCTAACTGTGTTTTGTGACGATTGTCACCGAAGAATTTCTTAGAATGACGAACTGCCACCACCAGCGGAAAAGCCTGACGAGGACACGCCGCCACTAAAGCCACTCGAGGAGGACGACGCCGCCTTTGCCGCCTGCACGTTCGCCGCGTGCCACGAGTGCATCTGCACGTATGGGACGTACCCGCCGTACCAGAACCCAGTCTCGTACACCGCCGGTGCCCGCAGCTTTTGCTTCTCCTTCACGTCGCTGAACTGCTTCTTCTTCACCTGGTCCAGGATCACGCGGTAATCGCCGAGCACGCGCACGAAGTCGTCGAGGAAGGTGGGGGAGTTCGGGTTTGCGTCCAGCGCCTCGATCCGCCCCATCAGCAGGTCGAGTTCCCGCTTTAGCTCCTTGCCCTTCACCTCACTGCGCGCCCGCAGCACGTCCTCGCGGATCTTGGTCAAGTCAGCCCGGCGCGCCGCGGCGTCGCCATGCTCGACGGCGAAAAGCCTGTCGATGTTTTCCTCCGCCTTAGACACGTGCTTGACGGATTCGGCCGCGTCCGCCAACTGCCTGCGGTGCTCGTACACGTCCTTGTCGTCGTTCATGTTGATCGCGTTCAGCCCCGCCGCGCCGTGGACCAACTCGTTCATGCTCAGGAAGCGGTCGCGGACTTCCGCCCACTGGCGGCGCAGGGTTTCGTCGGCAAACGCGGACGTCAGCGAGTTCGCCCGCACGTCCACCTCGTCCAGCCGTCCCGCGAGGCGGGTGTATTCGCTGGTCACGGTGTCGTAGTCCTTGCGCGCCTGGGCGACTGCTTTTCGACGACGCCCCCGCACCGCCAACAACCCAGCCCCACCAGCGCCCGCCACACCGGCACCACCGACACCAAGGCCAATGGTCGCGCCGATCTGATCATCAGTCGCATCGTCCACCTGCTTCTGGGCGAGTGCCTCGGCGTTCATGGCCTGGTTCGCCGTGCGGAATAGCCCGGCCGGGATATTGCCGTCCTTCACGCCGGGTTTCATGGCGTCTTGGAGATCGGTGAGGTGGGAGTCGTCGTCAAGCATGAGCTCGCGAGTCACATCCTCGCCGCCGTACACAAACGCCTGGCGTGGGTCGAGGCCAACGCCGACGATGAGCGCGCCGTCCGCAAGGTGGCCGTTCTCGCCCTTCGACTGATCGACAAGGTCCGGGTACTGGGTGCGCAGGAGCGCCTCAACGTCGTCGAGGACGTTCTTGTGGTTCGTTTTGAACACCATGTAGTGGAAATCCGTGACCACCTCAGGCGCATCAATGCGTGCAGTGTCACGCTCGAGACGCGCGCGATCGTCGGGGGAGAGGACCTGCTGAGGGTCGTCGATAATCGCATTCGGCGCGCCATGCGTTTGCATCGTGACCTGCGAAATCTCCGGCACATCCACCATGTTGTAGCCGACGGCGGCACCGCCAAACCCCACCAACGCCGTGACGCCAAGAACTGCTGCAGTCTCACTCAAATTCGCCATGGAAAAAAATTTTAGCGACGAAGTAACGCACATCGCTTGGCGAGCGATGTTAGGTTTACACGTGTCAGAGCCCTGGCATGTTTAACCGATCACATTGAGGAGAACCCCATGAAGCGCATCGCTACCGCAGCAGCCGCTGCAACCCTGTCCCTGTCCCTCGTTGCCGGCCCGGCTTTCGCTGCCGACGCTCCGGCTCAGAACCCGGGCAAGGACGGTTCCTCCATCACCCAGCAGGACGGCGACAAGGCCGGCGAGACCAAGGTCGGCTCCTCCGAGCGCTTCAAGCAGTGCAAGAAGGACGAGAAGCCCGTCGAGGTCAAGGACAGCAACGCTAAGGCTGAGGACACCAAGGCTAAGGAAACCAAGTCCACCGGCGACTGCATCCAGGAGCTCATCAAGGACGACAACTACAAGGCCGACATCCTCGGCCTCCTGATCGGCGTCCCGGTCGCCCTCGTCGCACTGCTCGGCGCAGCTGCTGCCTTCTCCGGCGCTATCCCGGGCCTGCAGCTCCCGGCTCTCCCGTTCTAAGTCACACTTAGACGCGGTACTTTGACCCGGCTCCCCTGGTGGGGGACCGGGTCTTTTGTTGTGGTGAGGTTTTTCTGTTGTTCGTGCTGCGAACCTTCTTCGACACACGTTTAATAGCAGGTACACACCTCACCTCAAGGAGAAAACCATGAAGCGCATCACCACCGCCGCCGTCGCGGCAACCCTGCCCCTGTCCCTCGTTGCTGGCCCGGCATTCGCCGCTGAGGAGGACCTGGGCTCTTCGTTCTACTACAGGGAATGCAAAGTCCAAATGGACGAAGTTTTCCTTAATTACGACCTCTCCTTGAAGGAGGCCAAGACCGACCAAGAGCGGGCCGAGATCAAGCAGGCCATCGAGGAAAACAAGACCGAATATTTAAAGGAGTACAACAGCTCTACCCCGTCCGGCGTCTGCATCAAAAAGACCGTAGATCAGGAAGAGTACAAGTCCGGCATGCTCGGTCTCCTGATCGGCGTCCCGGTCGCACTCGTCGCACTGCTCGGCGCAGCCGCGGCCTTCTCCGGCGCCATCCCGGGCGTTCAGCTCCCGGCACTGCCGTTCTAGGTCGGCGCGCTTAGGCGCTACAAATTCAACCCGGTCCTTGTTGAAGGGGCCGGGTTTTGTGTTGCCATGTGGAACTTTCTTCGGTGTGCCGTCGTGGTCTCCTGGGGAAAGTGAATTATTTGGGTGCGGTGGGGGAAGAAAGTTCCCGAGAACAGCCGTTTTCACCGTCGCGTGACGGAGTGGGGACGCAAACGTCAGTGAAGAACACGAAACCTGTGTGATTTCTCCAACTCGCAACACAGATTCGGCCCGTACAAGTGAATGGCGACGGGCACGACGCCCGAGCGAATCAACTCGTGCGAATCAATTAGCGAAGGAGTAATCATGACCAACACTCGTATTGCAGCCGCCGCTACCGCTCTTGTTCTCGGCGCAACCGGACTGGCCGCCTGCAACGACTCCGAGGACACCACTGACTCCGTGACCACCCCAACCGACGGTGTGGTCTCCGACGTCAGCGACGCCGTCACCACCGGTGGCGCCACCGCAGGTGACACGGGCAGCACGGGTGGCACGGACGCCACCGGCGATGCGGTCGTCTCCGATACGGCTGTTGTCTCCAAGGACCCGCTGGCGCCGAGCGACGCGGTCATTTCCGACGAGGTAGTGACCAACTCCATCCCAGCTGACGGTGCAGCAGGTGGCGCTGCCGACGATGCAGCTGGCAGCGCAGCCACCGCACCGACCAACTAAGCCAACACCGCCAGCGGGTACAGCCCGCTAGAACGGTTCAGACACCGCCCGGCTAATCACCACTGCGTCAGGCTCGATGCGCTCACGCAGTTGAAGCTCGGCGGTGTTGTTGCTGTCTGAAGTCAGCACCCAACCCGCCCAGGCGTCCTTGCCGGGGGAGAAGATGCCGTCGCCTTTACCGATGATGTTCAGGGTGGCGTCGCGAAGCCAGAGCGGGCCGACAAGATCAGCATGCTCGGTGCCCTCGAGTGGGGCGACGAAGGGTTGGTAGGCGACGGCGTTGAGGGCGGCGAGGGTGTCGTCGAAAAGCTGTTGCGCCACCGCCATGTGCTGCGAGGCGCCGAGATAAACGATGGTGGTAAGGGAGAGGGGGCCGGTGGGCTCGTCGCGAAGCGTGAGGTCCGAGAGTCCGCCGAGTGCCGCCGCGAAGCGTGTGGGCCCGCCCATATCCTCGAAAAAGAAGTAGTCAAGCGCCTCGTCGCGGTTCGTGGTGGAGAAGTCCACGAGCGCGTTGAGCTCGTAGAGCTGGAGGTCCTCCGGCGCGGCGAGGTTGTCGTACGCGGCCTGGCAGCGGAGATCCCAAAGCACATACTCGTCCTCGATGGGGTGGGGGTGCGGCGACACCGCCGCAATCTCGACGCCGCTGGCCCGGATGCGGTTCAGGTAGAGCTCGTACGCGCCGTCGAGGTCCGGCTCGTGCGCCACGAAATGAGTGGTGACGATCTCGAAGGACATGCGAATGACACTACGCCATTGGGGGAGCGGGCAGATGTTTCACGTGAAACGGTGCGCCTAGTTGGGGAGGCGATACTTTCGCTTGCGGCTTGTCGGTGGGGCAGTGGGCACAATTTCACCCACATCCACCATGCTGCGGAGTCTTGGGCGCAGGGTATTGACACTCACGTCTAGGTGGTCCGCGATATCGCGTGCTGCTGCCTCTCCAACTTGGGCCAGGTAGGCGATGAGTTTGTTGTCCGTTTCATCGAGTTCGATGCCGCTGCTTGAAAGAACAAACGAATCCCGCGTGTGGCCCGGACCGAGCAGCCCGCGTGTGACGAGATCACTCAACAGACTCCGTGCATCGTCACTATCAAGCCCAATGTGCTTACGGAGCTCCTTCACGGACACAGCACCCAAACCCTTGGCAATCGCCAGCGCGATCTGTTCCTCTCGAGAGCTATTAGGAGCAACCGACTCCAACCATGCCGACATTTCAGGATCGAGGATCCCGAACCTGTAGAGGATGACGGTGAACTCACCAATCCGGGCATCGAACACCGGCTGGGGCAGGCCATAGCCTTCCATCCCTTGCTTCATTCGTTGAATGCCGCTTCCCTGGTTTTCAGCCACGCGCATCGAGCCTGAAGGCGTTGGAAGGTTGCTCAGCAAGTTCGCGAGCGAAGGGTTCCTGCTTACCGACCTGTTCTCGTCGATATTGTCTTCGGTGCGATCTCCCCACAGTCCGCCGGGACTGTTTACCTCGACCCGGTCCGGGTACACATCAACCTGCACTTGCCGCCCCTGAACCTGCGGACTGTAGTCACGGTGCATCGCGGCATTCACAATCGCTTCACGCAGAGCAATCTCTGGAATCTCAGGTTCGTCGACCATATTCGACCCAACTTCCACAGTACGAACCCGGAGATTGCGCACGACAGCTTTAATCGCATCCTCGACCGCCAGTGGAAGCGGACCGTCGCAGTGAGCCCGATCAAGGAAGCGTGTCTCAGACGTCGACTTCTCCGTCGTCGGGTGCACTGCGACATCGATGAAGAGCTGCGGGAAGAACTGCTGCGGATAGCTGCCCAATGCCAACGCGCCCGCAAGGGTTGGTACGCCCTCTGCATCAAGCACATGCAGTCGCTCCAGAACCTCTGCATCGGTTCTTGTTCCCACTCGGATCCGAGAACCCCTCTTCTCCAAAGATTGGATCAAACCGTTCCACGTCTGGCCGTCCAGGTCATCGAGGCTCGCCCCAGGAACAGGCAGCAACTCCGAGGAATCTGGCGTGTAGAGATTCATGAGCTGGAAGATCTCGTAGCTGGAAAGCCTCTGATCGCCATCCAGTACTCGCTTGTACGCGCCATCCCGGAGTCCTTGCGAGGTCACGTAACACGGCATCTGCTTTCCGAGGCGCTCATCGGTACGCATCGGCCGCACCTCAACCAAGATCACCGGCGAACCCTGGTATTCATCGAGTTCGACGACAGTCTCGGGTATCGGCGTCACCGGAGGCTTCTGTTGGTCGACCCTCAAAGCACTGATGAGTCGATCATTCATCGCACGAGAGTCAAAATCAGTGGCTGGCTGGAACGTACCGGTCGAATGATCTTCCTCAATGCCAAGGACGATCAGGCCACCCTTCGTATTTGCAAAGGCGCTCACAGCCTTCCAAAAGGCTGTATCCAACTTCCCCGTACCGGATTTCGCCTCAATCCAGTGATCATCATTCCGCTGGCGCCGCAGCCTGGCCATGATGTCATCCATCCGCTCACTCATGCTCTCACTGTACTCACTTTTTACAGTGAGGGCATCACTCAATACAGTGAGGACCCATTTTCACCCCTCTTTTTACAGTGAGGGCGTCACTTCATACAGTGAGGAGCCATCTCGATACAGTGAGCACCTGATGTTTCACGTGAAACACCTCGAAGAGCAACAAGGCAAAAGAAAACCGCCCCGAAGGGCGGTCGTCTCAACAGAAGGGGACTAGCGGGCAGCGCCTGCTTGGGTGTCCGCCGGGGTGGTGACGGTGTCGTCGTCAAGCGAATCGTTCTTGATCTTGCCCGCAGCGAACTTGTTCACAATCAGGGCGATCGCGCCGTCGCCGGTGACGTTGGCGGCGGTGCCGAAGGAGTCAACGACGATGTAGGACGCGATCATGAGGGAGACCATGGACTCGTCGAAACCGAGGTTGGACTGCAGCAGACCGACAGCGGCCATGATGGCGCCACCCGGCACGCCCGGCGCGGCGATCATCATGATGCCCAGCAGGAGGATGAATCCGATGACCTGGCCGGCGGAAATATCCAGGTTGGCCATAAACACGATGGAGAGCGCGTAGAGGGTGATCTTCATCATCGAGCCGGACAGGTGAATCGTCGCGCAGAGCGGGACCACGAAGCCGGCGACGTCCTCGTCAACCTTGTTCTTCAGGGTGGACTTGTAGGTGACCGGGATGGTCGCGGCGGAGGACGAGGTGCCCAGTGCTGTGAAGTATGCCGGCAGCATGTTCTTCAGCGCCTTGAACGGGTTCACGCCAGCGACGGTGCCTGCGACGAGGTACTGCAGCAGGACGATCACAATGGTCATGACCACGGACAGCAGCAGGACCACACCCATGGCGGCCATGGTGTCGCCGAAGTTTTCGTTCATGCCCAGACCCAGGAATGTGCCGAAGATGTACAGCGGCAGCAGCGGGATCACGAAGGTGACCACGACCTTGAGTACGACGTGGTTCAGCTCGTCGAGCACGTTATAGAGGTTGTCGGACTTCACCGCCGTCATAGCCAAACCGACCATGAAGGCGAGGAGCAGCGCAGACATGATCTCCACCGGCGCGGGCATGTCGACAGTGAAGTAGGGGGCCAGGCCACCCTCGTCGGGGTCGGCGACGTTGGTGATCAGATCGCGGCCCTCAAGGAGCTTGGGATAGAGGACGCCACCGGTCGCCCACGCAAGCAGGCCAGAGAGCACGGTGGAGCCGTATGCGACACCAGCAGTGATGCCGAGCCACTTGCTGGCACCCTTGCCCAGGCCAGCGATGGCGGGGGCGATGAGTGCAAAGATGAGGACCGGCACGAAGAAGCCGAGGAAGTTAGAGAACAGCCCGTTGAACGTGACAAAGACGCGGGCAAGCCAGTCCGGGAAGAAGAAGCTGCAGGCGAAGCCCAAGGCAATCGCTACAACCACCCAGAACAGCAATGAGTGGAGGATTTTCTTTTGCATGGGCCTAGCGTAGCCCGTATTTATGCAATCTACTGCATTTTGATCATATTTTTTTGCAGGTGAGTGTGCGGTCGTATGCTTAGTGGCTATGAGTCCGTTCGCGAACATGAGCTCCCTTAACGTTGTCCTCGGCATTATCTTCTCGTTGCTAACGCTTGCGCTGTTCATCCCCGGCGCGCTCGCCTCTGCGGGCAAGCTGCCCGGCAACAAGTGGATCGGCCTCCACGTGCCGGCTGTGCGCAAGGACGAAGGCATTTGGAACCAGGCGCATAAGGTAGCGGGTCCGTTCTGGGTGCTGGCCGCGTTGGCGCTCGCGTTCGGCGCGGCGTTTTCGTTCATCGCTTCCGGCTGGATGTGGGTCATGCCGGCGATCGCGGCGGTAGCGGCGGTGATTTCGGCGTCCGTGGGCGGCAACTTCGGTGCGCGCGCCGCGACGTTGGTGGAGCACGCGCGTGAGCAGGCGCCTGCGCAAGAAGAGGAGAAGCCCGCGGTGAACCTTGATGCTTTGCGACGAGCCGCCGACCACGCCGACAACAACGAATAAAATGAGCCCGCGAAGCCGGATCCTCGGCTACACTTCCTTTTTGTGACGTACATGACTTCTCAAACATGGTGGTGGCTCGCCTAACTGGCGCGCCACCTAGCGAAGTCACGGCCCGCCAGCTTGTCCCCCAAGCGCCGCGGGCCCTTTTTTATCCCTCGGTGCAAGCAAGAACAGAACCGAGGATCACATGAAATTCACCCGTCAAGAGGTGCGCTACCACGAGGATGTGGCAAGCCTCTTCGCCCACATCGGCGGCCTCGACGCAACCGACACGGTGTTGCTCGAGTCCGCTGACATCACGACACGTTCGGGGTTGCAGTCGTTGGCGGTGCTGCGGTCGTCGATACGCATTACTTGCTCCGGCAACCGCGTGACGCTCACACCGCTGACGCCGTCGGGCGAGATTATTGCGAACGAGATCGGGCTCGAGCACGAGTTTCCGCGCGTTGATGTGGAGGACGAGCGCGAGCGCCTGACCGCGGCGTCCACGATGGATGTGCTGCGCAAACTGACCGCCACCGAGGGCAATGAGGACTTTCCGCTGCTCGCGGGCGGTTTCGCGTTTGATTACCTGGAGACGTTCGAGCGCCTGCCCGAGGTCGCGGACGGCGACAACACCTACCCGGATTACGAGTTTGTCCTCGCGGAGGTCGTGCTGCGCGTCAACCACGAGACCGGCACGGCGTACCTCGCCGGGGTTGATGCTGCAGGTGACGGCATTGATCTCGCCGAGATCGCAGCGCGTATCGACGACGCCCCCGCACCCACCGACCCAACCACCCTCACCGGCACCCTCGTCGCCGAGGCGGATATGCCGGACGAGGAGTTCCGTGGGGTAGTGGAGCAGCTGCAGGGCAACATTTACAACGGCGACATCTACCAAGTCGTACCGGCCCGCAGCTTCACTGCCGAGTGCGACAACGCCTTCGGTGCGTACCGCCGCCTGCGTGCCGCGAACCCCTCGCCGTACATGTTCTACATCCGCGGCGAGGGGTACGAACTGTTCGGCGCATCGCCGGAGTCGAACCTGAAGTTCTCGCCGACCACCCGCCAGGTGCAGCTGTATCCCATTGCCGGCACGCGCCCGCGCGGGCTGAACCCGGACGGCACGGTCAACCACGAACTGGACACGCGCATGGAACTGCAGTTGCGCACCGACGCCAAAGAGGTCGCGGAGCACACCATGCTGGTGGACCTGGCCCGCAACGACATGGCGCGCGTGGCCGAGCCGCGTACCCGCAAGGTGCAAGACCTACTGCAGGTGGACCGCTACTCGCGCGTGATGCACCTGGTTAGCCGGGTCACCGCGACCCTGGCCGCGGACCTCGACGCACTTGACGCCTACCGCGCGTGCATGAACATGGGCACGCTCACCGGCGCACCGAAGCTGCGCGCGACCGAACTGCTGCGCTCCGTGGAAGGCAAGCGCCGCGGCTCCTACGGCGGGGCGGTGGGCTACTTGCGTGGCGACGGCGAATTCGACACCTGCATCGTCATCCGCTCCGCATTCGTGGCCAACGGCAAGGCCATCGTGCAGGCCGGCGCGGGCGTTGTGCGCGACTCCGTGCCCCAGTCCGAGGCTGACGAAACTCTGCACAAGGCCTACGCAGTCCTGCACGCACTCGCCGGTGGCCGCAACCTGGAGGTGAAGAAATGATCGTCCTGCTGGATAACCAAGACTCCTTTGTGTACAACCTGGTGGACGCATTCGCGGACTACGACACCGTGGTCTACCGCAACACCGTTACCGCCGACACGGTGCTGAACGCCAACCCGGACCTCATCGTCCTTTCGCCCGGCCCGGGCTACCCCGCGGATGCCGGCTGCATGATGGAGGTCATCGAGCGCGCCCAGGGCCGCATCCCGATTCTGGGTATCTGCCTGGGCTTTCAGGCTCTGATGGAGCACTTTGGTGGGCGGGTTGAGCCGTGCGGGCCGGTGCATGGGTCGTCGCAAAGCATGGTGCTTACAGACGGCCGCCACGTCCCCGTCGCCCGCTACCACTCCCTCGGCGCCACCACCGCGCCACCCGGCATTACGCCACTGGCGTGGACCGGCACGGACATCGGCGACGTGATCATGGTCGCCGAAACCGACGACGGCATGTCCATCGGACTGCAGTTCCACCCCGAATCCATCCTCACCCCCTCTGGCCCACAGATCCTGGACCACTGTGTGACGAAATTGCTACAGAAAGGCCACGACAATGACTAGCCAACTCGAGATCTTCCGCCGCTTCATGGACAACCCCGAGCCCACCCTCGAGGAGGCCATCGAGGCATTTACCCCGCTGACCGTCGGCGACTACGACGACGTACACATCGCCGCACTGTTGGCCATGATCCGCACGCGCGGCGAAACTTTTGCCGACATCGCCGGTGCGGCCCGCGCGTTCCTCGCCGCCGGGCGCCCGTTCCCGGTGACGGGGGAGGGGATCATGGACACCGCCGGTACGGGTGGCGACGGCGCGAACACCATCAACATCACCACAGCCGCTTCGCTTACCGCAGCTGCCGGGGGCGTGAAGATGATCAAGTGCGGCAACCGCTCCGTGTCCTCCAAGTCCGGTTCGGCGGACGTGCTCGAGGCGCTGAATATCCCGCTAGACCTCGACCCGGACCGTGCTGTGCGCCAGTTCGAGTCCTCCAACTTCACGTTCCTGTTCGCCCCGGCGTACAACCCGGCGATCGCGTTCGTGCAGCAGGTCCGCAAGGCACTTGGCGTGTCCACGCTGTTTAACACGATGGGCCCGCTGCTCAGCCCGGCACGCCCGGAGTTCCAGATCATGGGCATCGCTAACCCGAAGTTGGGCCAGGTGATTGCGGAAACGATGCGTGAGCTGGGCCGGAACCGTGCGCTCGTCGTCCATGGCGCGGGTACCGACGAGATCGCGGTCCACGGCGAGACCGAGGTCTGGGAGCTCAAGGACGGCGAGATCACCCACTACACCGTCACGCCCGAGGAGCTCGGCGTGGAGCGCCACAGTCTAGAGGACCTGCGTGGCGGCAACGGTGCCGAGAACGCAGCCTTCATGCGGGCCACCTTCGCGGGGGAGGGCCCGGCTGCCCACCGTGATGCCGTTGCCGTGTCCGCGGGTGCGATGTTCTACCTCTACGGCATCGCTGATTCTCTGGCCGCCAGCACCGAGCATGCGAAGCAGTTGCTTGCAGACGGCACGGTGGCCGATTGGCTCGCCACCCACGAGGAGGCCGATTACAGTGGCTAAGATTTTGACCAATATCGTCGAAAACAGAAAACGTCACCTTGACGATATTCGCGCACGCGTTGCACACGTAGATTTCGCCACGTTACGCAATTCGGAGCGCTCTCTGTACGACTCCCTCGCGCGCCCCGGCACCGCGTTCATCATGGAGTGCAAGTCCGCGTCCCCCTCGCTCGGGCCAATTCGCGACGACTACAAGCCCGGCGAGATCGCCTCCGTGTACTCGCGTTACGCCGCGGGCATCTCCGTGTTGTGCGAGCCGGACTACTTCAACGGCGACTACGACCACCTGGCCACCGTCGCCGCCACGACGCATCTGCCGGTGCTGTGCAAGGACTTCATCATCGACGAGGTCCAGATCTACGCCGCGCGCTACTTCGGCGCCGACGCGATCCTGCTCATGCTCTCCGTCCTTTCCGACGAGGAGTACGCGCACCTGGCCTCCATCGCCGCGTCGCTCAATATGGACATCCTGACCGAGGTCATCAACGAGGACGAGGCTCACCGCGCCATCAAGCTCGGCGCGAAGATCTTCGGCGTGAACCACCGCAATCTTCACGATCTCTCCATCGACCTCGACCGCTCCGCACGCCTCGCCGAGCTCGCTCCCGATGGGGCAGTGGTGGTCTCCGAGTCCGGCATCCGCGACTCCGCAACCGTGCGTCGCCTCGGCGGTCACTCCGATGCGTTCCTGGTTGGCAGCCAACTAACCTCCCAGCCGGACATCGACCGCGCCTGCCGCGAGCTCGTCTACGGCCCGAACAAGGTCTGCGGCCTGCGCACCGCCTCCGCCGCCCAGGCTACCAAGGCGTGCGGCGCGGTCTACGGCGGGCTCATTTTCGACGACGCCTCCCCGCGCAATGTTTCACGTGAAACAGCCACCGACATCATCGCTGCCGAGCCCGGCCTTGACTACGTCGCGGTGTCCCGGCGCACCTCGGGTTACGGCGAGCTCGTCCAGCCCGGCATCGCCGCCGTCCAGATCCACGCGCCGTACCAGGGCTCCGTCGAGGCGGAACTGGCGCTCATCGAATCCGTGCGCAAGGAGGTCGACGTCGAGGTCTGGCGTGCCGTCTCCATGACGCAGCCGGATGGCGAAAAGGTGGCCGAGGCGGTTGCTGGGGTCGTCGACAAGCTAGTGCTCGACGCCCACGACGGCGGGTCGGGGGAGCGCTTCGACTGGACGCGCGTGCCGGACGCCGTGAAGGAGAAGGCGTTTCTCGCGGGCGGCCTCAACCCCGACAACCTCACCGATGCGCTGCGCGTCGGATGCGCCGGCCTGGACCTGAACTCCGGCTTCGAAGACCCCAACGACCACAAAGACGCGGGCTCACTGCGACGCGGCTTTGACACCATTGGCAACTACCACGACTAAAGGACACCCCATGACTCTCCTCCCTGCGTACTACGGCGAATTCGGCGGACAATTCGTCCCCGAATCCCTCCTGCCAGCGCTCGACCAACTCGAGCAAGCCTTCGTCGACGCGTTTAACGACGAGGCCTTCATGGCCGAATACCGCTCCCTCCTGCGCGACTACCTCGGCCGCCCAACCCCGCTGACCGAATGCCGCAACCTGCCGATCGACGGCAACGCGCGCATCTTCCTCAAACGCGAGGACCTCGTACACGGCGGCGCCCACAAAACCAACCAGGTAATCGGTCAGGCGCTGCTAGCGAAGAAGATGGGCAAAACCCGCATCATCGCGGAGACCGGCGCCGGCCAACACGGCACTGCAACCGCGCTTGCCTGTGCGCTGCTTGGCCTGGACTGCGTGATCTACATGGGCAAGACCGACATGCAGCGCCAGGCACCGAACGTCTACCGCATGCGCCTGATGGGCGCGAAAGTCGTCGGCGTGGAATCCGGCGCGGGCACCCTCAAGGACGCGGTGAACGAGGCGCTTCGGGATTGGACCGCCACCTTCCACGAATCCCACTACCTCCTCGGCACGGCTGTCGGCCCGCACCCGTTCCCGAAGATCGTCAAAGAATTCCACCGCGTGATCTCCACCGAGGCCCGCGCCCAGATCCTTGAGCGCACCGGCGCCCTGCCGGACGTGGTCGTCGCCTGCGTCGGCGGCGGCTCCAACGCCATCGGCATGTTCGCCGACTTCATTGACGACGACACCGTCGAACTGGTCGGCGCCGAACCCGGCGGCGAAGGCTTCGGCCAAGGCAAGCACGGCGCCGCCATCGCCCAGGGCACCATCGGCATCCTGCACGGCACCCGCTCGTACCTCATGCGTGACGACGACGGCCAGGTCGAAGAGTCCTACTCCATCTCCGCCGGCCTGGATTACCCGGCCGTCGGCCCGGAGCACGCCTACCTCGCCCAGTCCGGCCGCGCGAAGTACGTGCCCGTCACCGACGACGAAGCCCTCGACGCCTTCCAGGCCCTTTCCCGCCACGAAGGCATCATCCCCGCGCTCGAGTCCTCGCACGCCCTGGCCTACGCCCTGAAGCGCGCCGCCGAGCACCCGGCCGACGCCGAGCCGCTGAACATTCTCGTCGCCCTGTCTGGCCGCGGCGACAAGGACATCGCACACGTGCGAGCAACCCTCGAGCAGAAGGAGAACAAGTAAATGTCGCGCTACGAGCAACTCTTTGCCAAGGGGGAGGGCGCGTTCGTCCCCTTCATCATGCTGTCCGACCCGAACCCGGATGACGCGGTGGAGATCATCTCCGCCATCGTCGAAGCAGGCGCCGACGCACTCGAGCTCGGCGTGCCGTTCTCCGACCCAGTCGCCGACGGCCCCGCGATCCAGGGCGCTCATGTCCGCGCTCTCCGTGGGGGAGCGACCGTGCAGCAGTCCCTCGACCAGGTGCGCACCATCCGCGAGCGCTACCCGGACCTGCCGATCGGCATGCTGATCTACGCCAACGTCGCCCACACTCGCGGCCTCGACCGCTTCTACACCGAGTTCAAGGAGGCCGGCGCCGATAGCGTATTGCTTCCCGACGTCCCCGTGCGCGAGTCTGACCCCTTCACCGCCGCCGCCGAGCGCGCCGGCATCGACCCGATCTTCATCGCCCCGGCCAAGGCCTCCCGCGAGGTCCTCGAGGGCGTGGCCGCTAACTCCCGCGGCTACATTTACGCCATTTCTCGCGACGGCGTCACCGGCGCGGAGAATGAGGCGACAGTGGAGGGGCTGCGTGAGGTCGTCGATAATGTGCAGTCCTTCGGCGGCGCACCGGTACTGCTCGGCTTCGGCATCTCCCGACCCGAGCACGTGCGCGACGCGATCGCCGCTGGGGCCGCCGGCGCGATTACCGGGTCGGCGATTACGAACATTATTGATAAGTATGTCGTCGATAATCGTGTGGAAAACATGGACAGGCTGAAACGGGAACTTTCCGACTACGTCAGCGCCATGAAGCAGGCTACGATCGCATCATGACCTGTTCACGTCGCATGTTCCTGCTCGGCACCGCCACCACCTTCGCCGGTGCCTTCCTGGCCGCCTGCGGGGAAGAGGCCCCCGAAGAAATTGCGAAGACCGACGTGCCGGTCGGCTCTGCGGTGATTCTGGACAAGTTCATCATCGCCCAGCCGTCCGCCGGCCAGTTCGTCGCATACTCGGCGGTGTGCCCGCACCAGCAGAAGAAGATCACCAAGGTGGAGGGCGAAACCGTCAAGTGTGTCGCCCACGGTTCCGTTTTCAACATCGCCACCGGCGAGCGCGTCTCCGGCCCGGCCGTGACCGGCCTGCGCGAAGTTGAGGTCATCGAAGCCGGCGACAAGGTCGAAGCTCAAAACCCGGCGAGCTAACCTGCTGGCCGTAGACTCGGCCACATGAAGAAGCTCGATCCTCTCCTCGTCGGCATCGTTGTTGCTGCGATCCTCGCCTTCGTCGTGCCGGCGCGCGGCGCGTTCGCGGACGGCTTTGGGGTGGCCGTCAAACTCGCGATCGCGCTGCTCTTTTTCCTCTACGGCGCACGCCTATCGACGCAAGAAGCCCTCCGGGGCCTCACCAACTGGCGCCTCCATGCCCTCATCCTCGCGTTTACCTTCGTGGCGTACCCCCTGATCGGCCTGCTCGCGCGGCCCACCACCGGGCTCATCTCCGAGGATCTCTACCAGGGCTTACTCTTCATGACCCTCGTGCCGTCCACCGTCCAGTCCTCCGTGGCGCTGACCGGCATCGCACGCGGCAACGTGTCCGGTGCTGTTGTAGCGGCGTCGGTGTCGTCGTTGGTGGGTGTCGTCGTCACGCCATTGCTCGTGATGTGGCTGATGGGCGCTGGCGACGGCGTGCATATCGACACCACCGTGTTCACCGACATCGCCCTCCAACTCCTCCTGCCGTTCATGCTCGGCCAGCTGGCACACAAACGGCTGGGGGAGTTAGCCAAGTCCAAGGCCACCAAGATCGTCGACCGCGGCTCCATCTGGATGGTCGTCTATTCCGCCTTTTCCAAGGGTGTCGTCTCCGGCGTGTGGTCGAACGTGACCGCGCTTGAGATCGTGCTGCTGATTGTGTTCTCCGTGGTGCTGGTCTTCGCCATGCTGTGGCTGACCCGCGTCGTGCCACAGGCGCTGCGATTCCCGCGCGAGGACGTCGTGGCCGTGCAGATGTGTGGCACGCAGAAATCTCTTGCGACCGGCTTGCCGATGGCTACCGTCATCTTCGGCGGTGCCCAACTCGGCGTGCTTATTATTCCGCTAATGATCTATCACATGGCACAGTTGATGATCTGTTCCGCATATGTCTCCAGAAAGAGTTTCACGTGAAACATTACGTCCGCATCCATTACAACGTCCCCGAACTCGGCGGAGAGCTGCTGAATATCGCTGAGCTGGAGGAGGTGTCGTCGCAAAGCTGCACCATGCTCCGCATGATTGAACTCGACCCCGCCGAGACCATCACCGGCATCTACGTCGACGGTCGCGTCATCGGGCAGGCCAACCAACCCATGGGCACCGTGCCACACCCGCGCACCTACGACGCGATGGAAGGCATCACCGCCCGACACCTCACCGCCGACGAATTCGAAGGCCTCTGGAGCGAAGCCCGAGCGAAGTTCCCGCACTAGCTTTATTCTTCGCCTATGGGTAGCTTTTTCGACACCATAGGCCCCTTCCTGCCTGGCCCGCTTGAAATCATCGGGTTCTACGGCCAGATTTTCCTCCCGATCCTGGTGCTGTTTTTCATCGCCCGGATGATCTTCCCGGGCCGCGCACCCATCGGATTTCGCCGCGACCTTATCGACGGCGTCATCCGCACCATCCACATCACCCCGCACATCCCGGGTGTGGACTCGACCGTCAGATACATGTCCGTTGCGACGATCGAGGCCACCACGCCCAATGGGGTAGTGAAGTACAAGGACATCCCCGCCAGTCCCGGTGCCCTCCCCAGCGCGGTTCGTCGGCAGATTTTCAAGCGCCCCCTACGCCAGCGCTCGCATCGGATCGACGTCGGCGACACGCTCAAAGCCCGCGAGATCCGCCGCCAGATCCAGAGTGGCGGCTACGACTTCACCCTGCCGCAGCCGGTCCGCGTGAAACTCGTCCCGCCGAAGAAGGAAGGCAAGCGCCTCTGGTACCGCGTGGTGAATTAGTTGGTGCGTCCCCACTTGTCCGCAATGCGGAGTTGCGGGCATGAAAAAACGCCACTCCGACGGGAGAGTGGCGCTTCAGCTCTTGCTTAGAACGGGAGAGCAGCGGCGACCTGCGGCGGCAGAATGCCAGCAGCCTTAGCGCCGTAGCCGATCAGACCGAGACCTGCAACAGAAATAGCGATCCAGGTGAGAGCCCAACCAGCTTGAGTTGCGCGGTAAGCCTCTTCACCCGAAGAACCAGCCTTAATGGACCCAGCCATCATATTGCCGACAGGTTCGGTGTTTGGAGCAGCGCCTGTTCCCTTATCCGCAATGATGCCGAGCAACTTGACAGCTTCAACGGCCTGACGCACCTCTTCTGCCTCATTGTTTGGCTTGGTTGCGGCCTCTGCAGGGACCATGGCAAGAGAAACAGTGGTTGCAGCGGCAAGAGCGGCTGCCGTCAAGCGACGCTTCATGGGGACTCCTCAGTAGATATTTGTGTGATTCTGCCAGCGGACTGGACAAATGTATTTTAGATCACTATTGACTGTAGGGATGATTTATATTCTTTACAAATTTGCGTAACGCTGCAGCTTGCAGCAACGATAAGACTGCCCATTTTCTCCGGCTCATCAGAGTTAAGCCGACTACCAATGAAGGTTCTCCTCATTTTCGGAATTAGTTGGTGCGTCCCCACTTGTCCGCAATGCGGAGTTGCGGATGCTTGACGACGACCCCACGCGCCCGAATTAGTTGGCCCGACCCAACGATTGGGGTGGTCGGAATTGTCCGCAATGCGGAGTTTTTTCGTTCGGTTTTAGTGCGTTTTATAGCGCACATAGAAAACGTTGTTTTTGCAGGTCACAGCCGTGTCGTGGCGGGTTGTATGCTTTGCTTTATCGAACATACATACGGCCTTAAGGGGGACCACAATGACAACGGCAGTGGAGGAGAAGTGCACTGAACCTAGTGCGTTTGCGGAGTTGCTTACGGATGCAATCGAGCAGTCGCACAGAAGCATGACGCGTTGTAAGGCGGAGCTGTTGTCGTCGATACGCGCGTTTGAGGAGGGCGGTTTCGCACCGCAGATGGGGGCACGGACCACGGCGCAGTTTCTGACGCGTCGCCTGGGGATCTCGATCTCCACAGCGCACGAATATGTTCACGTCGGCTGCCGCCTCGGCGAGTTCCTGTACCTTCAGCAGCAGTTCTCTGCAGGCAAGATCAGCTACTCCGTGGTTCGCTTACTGCTGCGCTACCTAACCCCGGCGGTAGAGCGCCAACTTGTCGACATGGCCCTGGAACTCGGCTACCACGAACTCGAAATCGCACTCAGTGGATACGACAAACCAGGGAATGGTGATAGCGAGAAGCCGGACCACTACCTGCGCGTACACACCCGCGATAACGGCGAGATTGCCCTCCACGGGGTGCTCAACGCCTCGGATGGCGCCGCGTTCATCGCCGCGCTGAAACTCGGGGAGATCGCCTACTACGAGATGGAGGAAATGCTCGAGGATGCATTGCGCCACGAAGACGGTCGGGTCGCCGAGCTCTCTATTAGGGACATGCTGCAGAAAGCCGACGCCGTCGAACCCGCAAAGAAGGCACGTAAGACCGCGTCCGGCTACGGCATGCCGATCGGTCGGATGCTGCTGCAGGCCTTCATGGGCATGGTGCACATGACCCGCAGCCAGCCCAAGAGCACACTGACAACGCCAGGCGCACATGTCAACGTACTGGTGACTAAGGACGGCCGCGCCTACATGCCCAACAACGTCGGCGCACGCTCCGAGGCACTGGTTGGATTGATCGCGAATGCTGACCTGCGCGTTTCTACTGTCGACGACGACGGCCTGATCATCAACACCGGCCGCTCTTCCCGCTTCGCCACGCCGGGACAGGTCAATGCTCTGCTCACCATGTGGGGTGGGCAATGTGCCGCGCCCGGCTGCACGCACTCGCGGTTCATCGAGATCCACCACATCAAAGAGTGGTCCGAGGGCGGCATGACCGATCTAGAAAACCTGCTGCCACTCTGTTCCGCCTGCCACTCCTTGGTTACCGATGGCTACCTCGAAACCGTCAAGGACGGCAGCGACGTGCACTTCATCTACCAAGACGGCACCCGCTACGTCTCGGACAACTATTCCCTGCCACGGCGCCGCGACAACGCGCAGACCTGGGCAGAAAGCGGGGGAGGGTTCGACGACTAAGCATGGCTCGGGCAGAGAAAAACTCCCCTCCGCAAGGGAGAGGAGTCACGTGCAAGAACCGATGCGGTTTAGAACGGGAGCTGTCCCGCGATCTGTGGTGGCAGGACACCCGCCTGCTTCGCAGCGAATGCGATCAAGCCCAAACCCGCGGCAGATACTGCAATCCAGGTGGCAACCCAGCCGGCCTGAGTAGCTCCGTATGCCTGCTCACCCGAAGACCCAGCCTTCACCGAGCCACCAGCCATGTAGCCAGCCTCATAGGTGTTAGGCATGGCTCCGTAGCCATTTTCGTCCCACTTCTTGATTAGCTTCTCGACTTCTTTTGCATTACGCGCTTCGTCCTGGGCGCGGGCTTCGTCGACGGTAATACCGTGTGCCGGGACGGTGGCGAGCGACAGTGCGGTAGTCGCTGCCAAAACTGCTACTGTAGTGCGCTTCATAGGACACTCCTACTGTGAGGCGGATTACTTCTGTCAATTGACTTGACACACGCATTAAAACAGAACTTCACATTCGTTGCAGAAGTCAAATTGGAGAAGGGCGACCACAACAGCCCTCGGATCATCTCAATAGTAGCGTGACCTGGGCAAAGTGAATCCTCAGCCGCACAGCCAGAGACTCATTTGATCTAGAGGGGAAGGCTAGAAAGCGAGGGAAGCTCAACACCCGGGATCTTGCCTGCTGCGGTGTACAGCAGAGCTAGGACCGCAATCGGAGCCAGAACCAAAAACGCGATGGTTCCAGGGCGATATGCATTCTTTGGGTGCAGCAGCACATTCATGCACGTGCCTTCGTTAGACGAGCCTTTGACATCAAGCTCTTCGACAAAATTATCAACAATGCTCTCGTAGAAATCTTTTGCAAACTTGTCTACATCATCTGTCGGCGCCTCAGCACGCTTCTCATCAAGGTCGTTGAGTGTGGCGACGCAATTAAAGTACGCGATGGAGGATGTTTGCGCGTGGGCGAACTGTGTTGGAACAACAGCGAGCGACAGGGCGGTGGTGGCTGCCACGGAGGCTGCAACAATACGGCGCTTCATTGGGGTCTCCTTACCCGAAACTGAATATGAGCTGTCAGATATCTGAGCCTAGTCAGTTAAGCATGACACCCGTTAACAACAAAACGGGCGAACCCCTCACACCACCAGGTTCACCAGCAGCATGTACACGGCGGTGCCGGCGAAGATGGAGAGGTCGGCGCGCCGTCGCCAGGCGTGGAGAGCGAACGTGAGCACCAAAGCCGCGAGGGCGGACCAGAAGCGGCCGGGGTTTCCGGCTTCGCCGGCGATGGTGTACACGACCAGGACGGTCATCACGCCGACGGGCATGAGGACGGCAAGGAAGTCGATGAACGGGCTGCCCTTGAGGTACCGCGTGAGCGCGAAGGGCAGGGCGCGCAGCAGGAACGTCACGATGCCGGCCGGGATGATCACGGCGGCGGCCATGCCGAGGGTGACGCCGTCGGGGAGTCCGAGGGTGCTCATTTATTTCACCTGCCAGGTGAGGAGGTCGTCGATACGCGGTGCCCAGAACCGCAGCAACAGCACGCCGAAGTAGGCGAGCAGGCCGATGATGATCATCTGGTCGGGGAAGATGAACGCCGCGACCACGGCCAGCGCACCCGCGATGAGTGGGGCGGAGAGGTCCTTGCTGCTTTGGAATGCCTCGTAGGCGAGGACCGCAAATAGGGCGGTGAGGGCAAACTCGAAGCCTTCGATGTCCTCCGGGATGAGGTTGCCCACGAGTGCGCCGATGATGCCCGGCAGGATCCACGACGCGTTGATCAGCATCGCGCTGGCCATCAGGCGGGCATGAGTCAGGCGCGCGCCATTAGCGACGAGCGTGGACGTCAGCGCGTAGAGCTCATCGGTCACGCCGTAGGTGAGGTACAGGCGCGGCAGGCCCGGGCGCGCGACGTCGCGGGGGAAGGTGAGGCCGTAGAAGATGTGGCGGAAGTTCACCATGAATGCGGTCAGCGCGGAGGAGAAGATGCCAAACCCGCTGGTCACCATGCCGATGGCGAGGAATTCCATCGAGCCGGAATAGATGATCATGGAGAAGATCGGAGCCCACCACCATGTGAAACCGGCTTGCGTAACCAGCAACCCGAACGCCAGCCCGAGCGGCACCAAACCGAGGCAGACGAGCCATGAGTCCTTCAGGCCGAGGCGGATCTGCCGCTTTGTTTCACGTGAAACACCCAATTAGTTGTCCTCCAGATTCGCCGGGAAGGTGGCGAACAGAGGCAAGGGCATTGCTTGGCGACGCATCACGTCCCCCCACAAATCCGCACCCGCCGGAGCGATCACGTCGGAGGGCAGTGCGGGGGCGACGAACCAGTCGCCACGCAGGATCTCGTCGTCGAGTTGGCCCGGCTCCCACTCGGCGTAGCCGGCGAAGATGCGAACACCGTCGATGTCGGCGGAGACAAGCTCCGGTTCAACGTTGAGGTTGAGCAGCACGAGGCGGTTGGCCATGCGCTGGAAGTACGGGTTGGCGTCGATGTCCACGCCGGGGGAGGTGACGCCGAGGCACACTGCGGCCTCGGGGCGGACGGGCCCGCCAATGTGCACAGCCTGGGGCTTGGCGGCGAGGTCGGCCCACGCAGGGATCACGTTGGCAAGCGCGGTCTCGCTGCGGCGGTTTAACACGACGCCGAGGGTGCGCTCCGCGCTCTGCTCGATGATGAGCACCACGGTGCGGGCGAACTCGGGGGAGTACATGCCGGGAGCGGCGACGAGCAACATGCCCGGCTCGGGATCAGTGCGCTCCAGGGCGTTGAAGAGGCGATCGGCGTAGAAGTACTCAGGCATTCTCGTTCTCCCACCAGGTTTTGAGTTCGGCGACGGCCTCGTCGTGGTCGAGCTCGCCACGCTCGAGGCGCAGTTCCTTCAGATACTTCCACGCCTTGCCAACCTCCGGGCCCGGTTTGAGGCCGAGGATCTCCATGATCTCGTTGCCATCCAGGTCCGGGCGCACGCGAGCGAGGTCCTCCTTGGCGGCGATGTCGGCGATGCGCTCCTCCAGGTGGTCGTAGGTGCGCTGGAGGCGCGCGGCCTTCCTGGGGTTGCGGGTGGTGCAATCCGCACGAACGAGTTTGTGAAGCTTAGGCAGCAATTCGCCGGCGTCGGTGACGTAGCGGCGCACGGCCGAATCGGTCCACTGCCCCTCGCCGAAGCCGTGGAAGCGCATGTGCAAGAACACGAGCTGGCCCACGTCGGAAATGACGTGCTTCGGGTACTTCAGGGCCTTGAGGCGCTTGCGGGTCATCTTCGCGCCGACCACTTCGTGGTGGTAGAAGGTCACGCCGCCGCCTTCCTTCGGCGCGCGAGTGGCGGGTTTGCCGATGTCGTGCATGAGCGCCGCCCAGCGCAGCTTCAGGTCAGGGCCTTCGTCCGCGTCTTCAAGTTCGGTGGCCTGGCGCAGCACGGTCAGGGAGTGGCGGTAGACGTCCTTGTGCTGCATGTGCTCGTCGGTCTCGAGTTGCAGGGCGGGGATCTCGGGCAGGATGTACTCGGCAACACCGGTGGCCACGAGCAGGTCAATGCCGTCCCAGGGGCGCGCACCGCACATGAGTTTGTCCAGTTCGGCCTGGACGCGCTCGGCGGTGATGCGCTCGATCTCGCTTGCCATGTCGCGCATCGCATCGAAGACGCGGTCGGCCACCGTAAAGCCCAGTTGGGAGACGAAGCGGGCGGCGCGCAGCATGCGCAGCGGGTCATCGCGGAACGACACCTCCGGCTCCTGCGGGGTGTCCAGCACGCCCACGACCAGGTCGGCAAGGCCGTTGACGGGGTCGTGGAAGGTGGGGGCGAGGTGGTCGTCGACAAGCGAGAGCTCGATGGCCATCGCGTTGCAGGCGAAGTCGCGGCGCACGAGGTCGCCTTCGAGGGTGTCGCCGAAGGTGACTTCGGGGTTGCGGGTGACGCCGTCGTAAAGATCGGAGCGGAACGTCGTAATTTCCACGGTTTCGCCGTGCCGGATCGCGGAGACGGTGCCGAACTCGATGCCGGTGTCCCACACTTTCTCGCCCCACTCCGCGAGAATTTCCTGGATAACCGCAGGTCGGGCGGAGGTAGTGAAGTCCAAATCGTGCACCCCGCGGCCCAGCATGGCGTCGCGGACGGAACCGCCAACAATATATAAGGACTCGCCGCGCTCGGCGAAGAGTCGGGCAAGCGGCTCCAGCAGGGCAGATTGCTTCTCGACGACCCCCTGCGCTCGGGCCATCAACGCGGCGGGGGCAAGTGGGTCGTTCGGATCGGGCATGTCGAAAAGCTTTGTCACCTTGGACACGATACCCGCCACCCCCGCGCGTGGAGTACCACAACCGGCCTGAAGCCGGATAGCATGGCACGAATGAGTGACAACACGCGGCCTGTACCGGGTCCCCCCAGCGGTAAGGGGGGATCCGGCGGGCGGCGTCGTCCGCGGAAGCGCCGCGGCGGCCAGAATAAAAACCAGCAGGGCCAAGACAAGAACCAATCAGAAGGCGGCGACAAGCCGAAGAAGAAGCAACACCGTCGCCGTAACCCGAACAACCGCCGGAGGGGCGGGCGCGGGAATCAGCGGAACCGAAACCGCAACCAGCATCGCCGTCATTCGCAGTACAACCGCCAGCACGACTCTTCGATGGAGGTGCGCGACGAGACCTCGGCCGGTGGTCTGGTGGTCTCCGGTATGGCGGAGGCTGTCGGCCCGGACGGCAAGGTAGACATGAGCCGCATCTACGTCGCGCTGATTGGCCGGCTGGATCGCCGTGGGCGGTTGTTGTGGTCGATGCCGAAGGGCCACGTCGAGGATGGCGAGCACCAGTGGCGCACCGCAGAGCGTGAGGTCTGGGAGGAGACCGGTATTACCGGCGAGGCCTTCGACACCCTGGGCACCATTGATTACTGGTTTGTGTCCGACGGAGTACGGATCCACAAGACGGTGCACCACAACCTGCTGCGGTTTGTGGACGGCGTGTTTAACGACGAAGACCCGGAGGTCACCGAAGTGGCCTGGGTGCCCATGAGCGAGTTGATGGAGCACCTTGCGTATGCCGACGAGCGCAAACTGGCGCGTATCGCGTTTGACCGGATGCCTGAGCTGGCTCGGAAGGAAGTCGCCGCCGGAAGGTCTACCCCGCGATGATTCGGCCGATTTCCCGTCTAGCTGCGGCCGCGGTTGCGGTGGCGCTGGCGGTCCCGTCAGCGACCCCGGCTCGCGCGGTGCCTGCGGTGCCAATCAGCCCGAAGAACCCTGAGGTTGCGGAGCAGTGGGTCAACCCGGCGGTGCGCCCGGGTGAGGGCCAGCTCGCGCGCGTGTCGCTTATCGACGCCCCCGCGGTCGTCTCCGCGCACGATCCGTTTCACGTGAAACTTCGCGTGACCAATCAAACTGACACAACCCTCGAGGGCCTGAAGGTGCTCACGCGTCGCGCCGCGCCGGTGGGCTCCGTCTCCGAGCAGCGCGTGGCCGCCGTCGCCGGGGTGGGGGAGTACAGCGTTGTGGGCGACGAGGTGGTCGTGGATACCCGGCTGCGCCCCGGCGAAAGCGCTGAGCTGTCGCTGCAGATGACCGCGCCCGGCGGCATCGGCGCGTACCCGATGATGCTGCAACTTATCGACGACACCAGCGCCACCCTGGACACCGACCGCTTCCACTTGGCCGTGCGCGGGTCGGCCGACGACGTCGAACCGGGCGGGCTGACCGCCCTGTACCCGGTCTCCGCTCCGGTGAATATCGTGCCGGGAGAGACCGGCGAGGCCCCCGAGGACCCGCCGCTGGTGCTGCAGAGCGACGCACTGGCGGAACAACTCGCGCCCGGCGGGCGCTTGGACACCCTGGTGGAGCAGTACCGCAAGGCAGTGGAAACCCCTGAGGTTGGCTACGCCACCTGCATGGCGCTCGACCCGGCGCTGGTGGACACGGTGGACCGCATGACCGGCGGCTACACCGTCAGTGATTCGCGCCCCGCCGTGGTGGAGGAACCGAAGCGTCTGCGCGACAGCTGGGGTTCGAACGACGACACGCACCGCACCCCAGGTTCCGGGGCCGAGGACGCGAAGGCGTGGCTGGACAAAGTGCGCGAGATCGCCGCGACCGGCTGCACCGTGGCGCTGCCGTGGGCGAACGCGGACCTCAACGCAGTGGCGCGTACGGGTGATCCGTGGCTGATGCGCGAGGCCGTCGAGCGCGGACCGTTTGTGCTGCAGCGGGTGCTGGGCACGGCAGGCACGATCAATACGGTGGTCGCCGGCACCGGCTACATCGAGGCGGGCGCCGGGCCGGCGCTTGGCTGGGCGGACCACACCCGCTCCACGGTGTTCGACGGCGGGATGCACGCCGCGTGGGAGGCGGCCCAAGCTGACAGCGCGCCCGACGCCGAAGCCAACTCCCACCAGAGCGCGCTCGAACGCGCGGAGCTCGCAGACTTCTCGGGCGCGGCGGCGCCGGTGCCGGAGGTGCCGGTGCAGGTGCTCGTCGCAAAGCCTGCGGATGCGCAACGTTTCACGTGGAACACTGCCGGCGTGATGGAGGTCGGGTACCAGGATTCGCTGGCCGCGGTGCTAGCGGCGACGGGGGAGCACCCCGAAACGCCTGGTTACACCAACCCGAGCCTGCGGTTCGACTACACCATGGACTCCAAGACCGCGCGCGACAACAACGCCGCCGCCGCGATGCGGCTTGCCGCCCAGAACGCCACCACGCGTGAGGGCGACGCACCGACGCAGCCTGTGATGGTCAACCCGCCGGCGACGTGGGACGCGAAAACCGCCGCGGTGTTCCTTGGCACAATCGCTGGCCTAATCGCCGACGGCACGTCGCGCCCAGTCTCATTCGGCGACTACCTCGCCGCCCCGCCAGAGGTCCCACCCGCCGACGACGCCGGCACATTCGGGGACCCCGCCGCCTACACCGACGCGGAAATCCTGCAGGTCACGCAGCAAAACAGCTTCATCAACGACATCACCGCGCTCATGGCCCCCGACCCGGCCATCGCGCTGACCCGCTACGGATTCACCCTGCCGCTGCGCCGCGACATGCTCGTCGCACTCAGCACCAACGGACGCAGGGCACTTTCGCTTTACGACGACGCCGTGCGCGCCACCGGCGACCGCCTCGCCGCCAGCCGGGCAACGCTGAACGATCTGCGCGATTCCGTGACGTTAATCCCGCCGGGGAACGTGTACACCAGGGCGTCGTCGTCAAGCCCACTGCTCATCGTCGCCCAAAACGGAATGCCGCTGCCGGTGCAAACCCAGATCCGCTACTGGGGGCCCGACGGCGCGAAACTGAACGTGCCGGGGACGCTGAAAATCCCCGCACGCGGCTCCGTCACCGTCCAGATGACCGCCGACCTGCCCGACAACAACCGCGGCACCGACCTGCAGCTTTACCTCGCGGGTGCCTCGGCCCAACCGATCTCGCGCCCGGTGGACATCTCCGTGCGCACCGCCGGGCTCCAACTCGGCGGGTGGGCGCTCGCCGGCGCGCTGATCGCCGCGATGCTGGCGCTCCTGCTCATCACCCGCAGGAAAGCGCCGCCGAACAGGCGCCCAACCAAACGCCCACCACCCAGCAACCCACGTGAACGGAGACAGCCGTGACAGCACAGGACAACAGCCAGCCCGAGGCTGGCCTGCGCCGCCGCATCGTCGCCCCGGCACCCCCGGCGCCAGTACCGGCCCCGCGCGAGCCGAAGCCGCCCACCCCGGCGGCAACCGGCCTGCCGGACAAGTCCCTGCTGACCACCAGCCCCAAGGGCGAGACCATCGCCCCGCCACCGACGGCTGACGACGCCGCCGCAGTCGCCACAGCCGCGACAAGCGTTGCGGTCGCCGAGCCCGCTGAGCCTGCCGAGGACACCGAACCCAGCGAGGGCGAAAAGGTTGTCCGCGCCACCGGCTCCATGGCAATTGCCACGCTGATCTCGCGCATCACCGGCTTCATCCGCACCGTGCTCATCGGTGCGGCGCTCGGCGAGGTTGTCGCCTCCGCGTTCAACACCGCCAACACGCTGCCGAACCTGATCACCGAGATCGTGCTCGGATCGGTGCTCACCGCACTGGTCGTGCCGGTGCTCGTCCGCGCGGAGAAAGAGGACGCCGACCACGGCGCCGCCTTCATCCGTCGCCTGTTCACGCTCACGCTGACACTGATGACGGTGGTCACGCTGCTCGCCGTCGTCGGCGCGCCGTGGCTGACGGAGATGATGCTGGACGAGGACTCCACAGGCAACCTCGTCCAAACCACATCCTTTGCCTACCTGCTGCTGCCGCAGATCTTCTTCTACGGCATGTTCTCCCTGTTCATGGCAATCCTGAACACGAAGGAACACTTCCGGCCAGGCGCGTGGGCGCCGGTGGCGAACAACGTCGTCTCCATCGCCGTGCTGGTGGCGTATATGGCGTTGCCGGGGACGTTGAATCCGGCGGCGCCGTCGTCGATAAGCAATCCGCACGTCATGCTGCTTGGCCTGGGCACCACCGCGGGCGTGGTGGTGCAGTGCCTGATCATGCTGCCCGCACTGCGCAAACTGGGCATCGACCTGCGACCGCTGTGGGGTATCGACGAGCGCCTCAAGCAGTTCGGCGGCATGGCCCTGGCCATCATCACCTACGTGGCGATCAGCCAGCTGGGCTACGTGATCACCACCCGCATCGCGTTCGCGGCGGACCCGGCGGCACAGTTCATCTACCAACAGCACTGGATGCTGCTGCAGATGCCATACGGCATCATCGGCGTGACCCTGCTGACCGCAATCATGCCGCGCCTGTCGCGCAACGCCGCCGACGGCGACGACAAGGCTGTCGTGCACGACCTGACCATGGGCACCAAACTGACGTTTATCGCCCTGCTGCCGATCATCGTGTTCATGACGGCGCTCGGCCCCGACATCGCCAGCGCCCTGTTCGCCTACGGCTCATTTAGCGACGAAGCCGCCTACACCCTCGGCCTGACCATCAGCGCCGCCGCGTTCACGCTCATCCCGTACGCGCTGGTCATGCTGCACCTGCGTGTGTTCTACGCGCGCGAGGAAGCCTGGACGCCAACCTTCATCATCGCCGGCATCACCGGCACCAAAATTGCGCTGTCCATGCTGGCGCCGACCATCGCCAGCGAGCCGGGCCACGTGGTCATCCTGCTGGGCGCCGCGAACGGGTTCGGCTTCGTGGCCGGCGCGATCATCGGTGCGCTGCTACTGCGCCGCAAGCTTGGCACCCTGCAGTTCCGTGAGGTGCTACGCACGTCCCTGTGGGCCATCGGTGCGTCCGCCGTCGGTGTTGCCGCGGTGTTCGGCGTGCGCTGGTTGCTTCGCGACGTCGCCGGCCTCCACCTCCCGGAAGCCCTTGGGCGCATGATCGGTGCGCCGTCGCTGGGATCGCTGATCGAGATCGCATTGCTCGGCGTGCTGTTCCTCATCGTCACCGGCGTCGTGCTGTCGCGCTCCGGCCTGCCTGAGGTGCAGAACCTGGGCTCCGCCGTGGGCCGCATCCCGGGCCTGGGCCGGTTCATCACCGCCGACGCCGACCGCGGCCTCGAAGTGGGCCAGGTCGACCCGCGCGAAATGTCCAACCAGTTCCTCGCCGCCGACACCTTCAACGCCTCCCCGGTACCGCCGCCGATGTCCGCCGGTGTCGTCCGCGGCCCACGCCTCGTGCCCGGTGCGTCCGTGTCCGACGGCCGGTTCCGCCTCATCCGTGACCACGGCGCGTCCTCCAGCGCACGCTTCTGGCAGGCCCGCGAGATTGCCACCGGCCGCAACGTCGCCCTGACGTTCGTGGACACCACCGGTGCCGCCCCCATGGCGCCCGCCACCCCGCGCGAGGCCGCCCTGCAGGCCGCGGGCATCGCGCGCCGTACCCGCCAGCTGGTCAACATGCACCTGCCGGCGCTGCCGGACCACGTGGAGATCCTGTCGTTCCGCTCCGGCGCCGTCGTGGTGTCCGACTGGATCGAGGGCTCCTCGGTGAAGGCTGTTGCGGAGTCGGGCCAGACGCTGCACACGGAGGCCGTCGCCAATGCACTCGTGCCGCTGGCTGCTGCGCTGGCCACCGCGCACGAGGCCGGCGTGCCGCTGGGTCTGGACAACCGCCAGCAGTTGCGCATTGATACAGACGGCATCGTGCGCCTCGCATTCCCGGCCGTCCTGCCGGATGCGACGAAGCCGACCGACGCCGAGGCGTTCGCCGCCGCCCTGGAGTTGCTGACCTCCAACGTCACCTCCGACGACCTCGCCGAGATCACCGCACGCACGCGAGCGCTTGTCGACGCCGACGCTGTCGACCAAGCCGCCTTCCGCGAAATCGCCACCGCCCTGAAGGAAGCAGCCAACCTGCCGGGTTCGCGCCGCCACAGCGAGGAAGACGACACCCCGACCGACACCATCCCCGTCGTCGAGGTGCCCGAGTCCGTCGAGCCCGTGCCCGAGCACGTGGAGGACCCGGACGTGATCCACGGTGGCTTCGGCAGCGGCCGCACCAAGCCGCTGACAATCGCGCTGGTCACCCTGATGGCCGTGGCTGCCGCAGTGGCGATCGGTGTGCTGACGACCTACCTGGTGGACATCGTCTCCGGGGAGGAAGAAGAGGAAGCCGTCGCGACATCCTCCGTGGCGCCCGCCCCACGCGTGCCCGTGCTCATCGCACCGCTGGAGGCTGTTGCTGACTCTGCTGGCTCTTCCGGCTCTGATGCTCACGCCGCCGTTGACGGTGATCGGGCCACGAAGTGGGAGGTCGGAGGGGATCTCGTCGTCAAGCAAAGCAACGGTCAGCCGTTCGACCTCGAGCAAGTGCTTATCGACGCCTCCGGCGCAACCGGCGCAACCTTCACCATCTCCGGCGTGCCCGCGGGTGGTCAAGCGCCTGTGGTGCTGTCGGAGGGCACGGTGCGCACCGGCCAGATCAGTGCCGATGTGGACTACACCGGCGCGCTGACCGAGGTGATCATCTCCTTCACCCCGGCGGAACAGAAACCGCTCGAAATTTCGGAAGTTTCGTTGGCAGGGCATGTGGATGTCCAATAGATTGTGCAATTGACCCCTTCCCTTCCGGGGAGGGGTCGTGCACACTGGGGGTCAACACTTTTCTGGGGGGAATCATGGATTACCGCAATGACCGGGCTCTAGTCGCCCAATACCTCGACGGAGACCGACGAGCGTTCAGGCAGATCGTCAAACGCCACCACAAAGCCATGTACTACGTGGCCCGCAACTACACGCGCAACGACCAGGATGCGCAAGACATCGTCCAGGACGCGTTTTTCAAGGCGGCACGCAGCCTGCACACCTACCGCGGGGAAGCGAAGCTATCCACGTGGCTGCACCGCATGACCATCAACGCCGCCATCGACCACCAACGCAAGTTCACGCGCGCGGGCGCACAGGCGAGTCTTGACGACGACGCCGTGGCCGTCAGCAGCGACATGAACAAATACCTCGCCTACAACCCCATGGAGGCCATGGAACGCACCATCGCGATGCGCCAGGCGCTCAACGTGTTGCCGTCGGGGCAGCGTAAGGCACTGTGGCTGATCGATGTCGCAGGCATGTCCGTCGAGCACGCCGCCCACGAATTAGGCGTGAAACCGGGCACCGTGAAGTCCCGGAGATACCGTGCCCGGGAGGCAGTAGCTGCAGCAATCGGGGAGAGGTTAACAAGCAGCTAGACTCACCGATATGAACTTCTCCGGATTCAATTTCGTTACCCCGCAGACCGACGAAAGCGGCGATTCCGCAACGGAACCCGCCACCGCCCGCACCGATGTAGACACCATCCACGATGTGATCATCATCGGCTCCGGACCGGCCGGCTACACCGCCGCGCTCTACGCCGCTCGCGCCGAGCTCAAGCCCCTCGTATTCGAGGGTTACGAGTTCGGCGGCGAACTCATGAACACCACCGACGTGGAGAACTTCCCCGGCTTCCCCGAGGGCGTGCTCGGCCCAGACCTGATGGGCAACATGCGCGAGCAGGCCGAAAAGTTTGGTGCAGACCTGCGCCCTGAACTGGTAGACCGCGTGGACTTCTCCGGCGAGATTAAGAAAGTGTTCGTGGACGACGAGGAGTTCCCCGCCCGCGCCGTCATCCTTGCCACCGGTGCAGCCCCACGCCACCTGGGCATCCCGGGCGAGGCCGAACTGACCGGCCGTGGCGTGTCCACCTGCGCGACCTGCGACGGTTTCTTCTTCAAGGATCAGCACATCGCCGTCGTCGGTGGTGGCGACTCCGCAATGGAGGAAGCAACCTTCCTGACCAAGTTTGGCTACAAGGTTTCGCTGATCCACCGTTCGGAGAACTTCCGTGCCTCCGCCATCATGCTGGAGCGCGCGAAGCAGAACGAGAAGATCGAGTTTGTCACCAACACCGTCGTCGAGTCCGTCGTTGAGGCAGACGGCAAGGTCGGCGGGTTGAACGTACGCAACGTGGAAACCGGCGAAGAGTCCGTCCTGGATGCCTCCGCGTTGTTCGTCGCTATCGGCCACGACCCGCGCTCCGGGTTCCTCGAGGGCCAGGTTGCTGTAGACGAGGGCGGTTACGTTTCGGTGGAGGATCCGTCGACACGCACCAGCGTCGCCGGCGTGTTCGCCTGCGGTGACCTGGTGGACAAGACCTACCGTCAGGCCATCACGGCGGCTGGTTCGGGCTGCCGTGCCGCGTTGGACGCACAGCACTATCTCGCGGAGCTGTAAACTAACGGCCATGAGCGCACCAGTAGATGTCACCCAGGCCACCTTCAAGAGCGAGGTCATCGAGTCCGACACCCCGGTTCTCGTGGACTTCTGGGCAGAGTGGTGCGGCCCGTGCCGCAAACTCTCCCCGTTGCTCGATGAGATCGCGTCGGAGATGGCAGGCCAGGTTAAGGTAGCCAAGGTCAACGTGGACAACGAGCGCACCCTGGGCGCAATGTTCCAGGTCATGTCCATTCCGACCGTGCTGCTGTTCAAGGACGGTAAGCGCGTCGATGAGTTTGTGGGTCTGCGTCCGAAGTCGGAGATCGTCGCTAAGATCCAGGCGCAGCTCGACGCGTAAGCTGTTGTAGTTGGTTTTGTTTTTTCGACCGGGAAAGTTAGGTGCTTAGTGCAAGACTTGCTGCACGTTGGCGACTCCAGCACGCGGGTTGCCGAGGTTCGGTTGTCGCTGGCCCGCCTCGGTCTCCTCGACGGATACGAAGGCGAAATCGATAGCACGCGTCGCTTCACCGAAAGCGAGATGCTTTTCGACGACACCCTCGCCGAAGCCCTCAAAGCCTTCCAACAATCTCGCGGCATTTTGCCGTCTGGCTCCATCGACGACCTGACGCTTCGCGAGCTGCGCGAAGCCTCCTACACGTTGGGCGCACGCGTGCTGAGCTACCAGCCGGGCCAAGAAATGGTCGGCGACGACGTGGGTCAGCTGCAGACACAGCTTCACGAGCTCGGCTTCTACGCCAACCGCATCGACGGCCGCTTCGGCCCCGCGACCTACGAAGCGTTGATGAACTACCAGTTGAACTCCGGTTTGGAGGACGACGGTGTCTGCGGCCCCGACACGTTGCATGCATTGTCCCTGCTTGGCCGCCGCATCACCGGAGGTTCCGCCCAGGCGATCCGTGAGCGCGAAACCGTCCGCCAGGCCGGCCCGAACCTCGCCGGTAAGCGCGTAGTCATCGACCCTGACCTCGGTGGTTCCGACAAGGGCCTGGTTGTGGAGGGCCCGTATGGTCCCATCACGGAGGAGGAGATCCTCTGGGACCTCGCCCAGCGCATCGAGGGCCGCATGGTCGCCACCGGCATGGAAACCATCCTGTCCCGCCCGCGCGGCGACAACCCGTCCAACAAGCACCGCGCCGACCTGGCCAACGGCTTCAACGCCGACCTGCTGATCTCACTGCGTCTGGATTCCTACCCAAACGAGAAGGCCAACGGCGTTGCCACCTTCTACTTCGGCTCCGAGCACGGCAGCTCCTCGATGACCGGCGAAACCCTGTCCGGTTACATCCAGCGCGAGATCGCCGCCCGCACTGACCTGCAGAATTGCCGAAACCACGCCCGCACCTGGGAGATGCTGCGGATGACCCGCATGCCGTCGGTGGAGCTCGTGGCCGGCTACCTCACCAACCCGGGCGACCTGGCCGTACTTACCGACCCCGCCCAGCGCGACGCCATCGCCGAAGCCGTCGTCGTCGCCGTGAAGCGCCTCTACCTGCTGGACCACGACACCCGCCCGACAGGCACCTACTCCTTCAAGGAGCTCCTGCGCGAAGAGCAGGCCTAACCGCCCTCCCGGCTCTCGCGCCCTCCCAGGCCTCTTTTACCCAAATAGTTCCCGTCCTGGGAACTATTTCGGCTTTCCGGGCCCAAATAGTTCAATTCACCCAGGTCGCGCCGTCGCGGGCCGAAAATAGTTCCCGGACCTAACGCGATCTGCCGATTTCCGTGGAACTTTTTTGGTGAGGGGAGCGGCAACGGCCTCGATCGCGACCTCTATCGCGGCAGCAGTCGCCCGTCGCCCGTCGGCCGGCACCCAGTCACTGACACATTGCGGCAGAATCTGTCAGCCGCAGGTAAACGTGCAGGTCAGACACGACCCTGACAAAGTCCGGCAGAATCTGTCAGAACCGGCTGCCGGTGGCGGACACCGCTAGGCAGCGTGGCAGGCCGACAGCGGGCATGCGGACACCGCGGGCGCACAGGCGACCCAAACCAACCGCCCAAACCAGCCGCCTAAAACCCCTAGTCGGTGCCTTGGATGAGCCCCATGATGCGCTCGAAGTCGTCCTTGTCGCCGAACTCGACGACGATCTTGCCCTTGCGCTTGCCCATGGTGACGGAGACTTTGGTGTCCCAGATGTCGGCAAGCGAGTCGGCGGCCTGGGTGAGGTACTCCGGCTGGGGGAGAGGTTGGCGCTTCGGCTTGTCGGGCACCTTGCCGCCTGCGTTGATCATGGATACGGCCTCTTCGGTGGCGCGCACGGACAGGCCTTCGGCGACGATGCGGTCGGCGAGTTGGGCCTGGGCGTCGGTGGTGTCGTCGCCAAGTTTGATGCCCAAAAGCGCACGGGCGTGGCCGGCGGACAGCACACCGGCGGCGACGCGGCGCTGCACCGGAACCGGCAGCTTGAGCAGGCGGATCGCGTTGGTGATCACGGGGCGGGAGCGGCCGAGCCGGTCGGCGAGTTGTTCTTGGGTGACGCCGAACTCGTCGAGAAGTTGCTGGTAGGCGGCAGCTTCTTCGAGTGGATTCAACTGCACGCGGTGGATGTTTTCCAGCAGTGCGTCGCGGAGCATGTCCTCGTCGGAGGTTTCGCGCACGATCGCCGGGATGTGCTTGAGGCCTGCCTTGGAGGAGGCGCGCCAACGGCGCTCGCCCATGATGAGTTCAAAGCCTTCGGGGGTGTCGCGTACGACGATGGGTTGGAGGAGGCCGAACTCGCGGATGGAGTGGACCAGTTCGGCGAGCTCATCCTCGTCGAAGACCTGGCGTGGCTGCTTCGGGTTCGGGATGATCTGGCCGATCGGGATTTCCTGGTATCGGGCGCCCACCGGCACCGGCTGCATGACGTTGTCCTGCTTCGCAGTAACGGTCGGCGCGCCCTTCACAGCCCGCGGCGCACCCTTCGGCGCCCCCTTAGGCGCTCCCTTCTTCGCAGCACCAGAACCAGCGCCCTTGTCCTGCTTGCCGAAGATCACGTCGGAGGCGTTGCCGCCGATGCCGGGGGTTTTGCCGTTCTTGTCAATGTCTGCGGGTGCCGACGGGATCAGTGCTGCCAGTCCGCGGCCGAGGCCGCCTTTGCGTTCTGCCATGGTTTAGTCCTCCTCGGAAGAGCTGTCGAGTTGGGCGGAGACTTCCGGGCTCACGCCAATTGGGCCGGTGGTGGGGTGGGGTTGGTAGTCGCCGCGCAGCGCGAGTTCTTTGGCTGCGTCGAAGTAGGCGAGTGCTCCGCGGGAGCCGGGGTCGTAGTCGATGACGGTCTGGCCGTAGCCCGGCGCTTCGGAGACCTTCACGGAGCGGGGGATGACGTTGTTCAGCACGACTTGGCCGAATTGGCCGCGGACCTCGTCGGCGACGTCGGCCGCGAGGCGGGTGCGGGCGTCGTACATGGTCAGCAGGATCGCGGAGATGTGCAGGTTGTGGTTGAGGTGTTCGCGGATCATGCTGATGTTGCCCAGCAGCTGCCCCACGCCTTCGAGTGCGTAGTACTCGCATTGGATGGGGATGAGTACTTCGTCGACGGCGGTCATCGCGTTGATGGTCAGCAGCCCGAGGGATGGTGGGCAGTCGATGAACACGTAGTCGAAGCCATACTCGTCCAAAAAGCCGCGGCGGATGGCGTCGTGGAGTCTGTATTCGCGGCGCACCATGGACACCAGCTCGATTTCCGCGCCGGCGAGGTCGATGGTGGCGGGGATGCAGAACAGGTTCTCGTTGTCGGCGTGGGCCTGCACGGCGTCGGCGGCGTCGGCCTCACCGATGAGCACTTCGTAGCTAGAGGTGGTGCCGGAGGTGTGTTCGGCGCCGAGCGCGGTGGAGGCGTTGCCTTGCGGATCCAGGTCGATCACCAGCACTTTCATGCCCTGGCGGCTCAGTGACGCCGCGAGGTTGACGCTGGTTGTGGTTTTGCCGACGCCACCTTTTTGGTTGGCAACGGTGATCACGCGGGGTTGGTCGGGTCGCGGGAGCGTTTCGCTTCTCGACGACACCCTCGCCGCCCGCATCGCCTCCTCCATCAAAGGCGTGTCATCGTAGTGATCCACTTATTCCCCCTTCTTCTTGCGGGTGATGCGGATTAGGGTGGTTGGCTGTTCAAGCGTAGTCGCACCCACGGTGAGAATCTCGGGATCCTTACCGCCAGCCTTGGCGATGAGCTTGGCGTCGCGTTCCAGCTCCTCGGCGACGGATTCGCCCTTCATGGCGATCATGGCCCCACCGCCCTGCAGCAGCGGAAGCGACCAGCCGGCAAGTTTGCCCAAGGGTGCCACGGCGCGGGAGGTCACGGCGTCGAAGGATGCCTTCGGCTGCTCCTCGGCGCGGCCACGGATGACGGTGACGTTGTCCAGGCCGAGCTCCTCGGTGATCTCGCGCAGGTAGGTGGAGCGCTTCAGCAGCGGCTCGATGAGCGTGATCTTCAGGTCCGGCCGAGCGATCGCCAGCGGGATTCCCGGCAGGCCGGCGCCGGAGCCGATGTCCGCCACCCTCAGCCCTTCCTCAAACGCTTCCGAGATCACCGCGCAGTTCAGGATGTGGCGCTCCCAAAGGCGCGCGACTTCCTTGGGGCCGATGAAGCCACGCTCGGCGGCGGTGGTGGCCAGCGACTGATGGTACGCCTCGGCCAATGCGAGGCGATCTCCGAAAACTTGGGCTGCGGCTGCAGGGGAGGTATCCGACATGCAGAACACTGTAGTCGGCTCTCCGACACGACCCCACACCATATATATGGGTATGAAAAACGCCCCGGGTGGGGCCGGGGCGTCGTCGAGAAGCAAATGCTTAGTTGCCTTGCTTGCGCTGCTTCTTCGTGCGGCGATCCACCTTGCGGGCACCCGGGGCAGGCGCGGTGGTGCGCTTCATCTCCACCTTGCGGGCCTCCTCGGCAGCCTCCTCGGCGTCCATCTTGTTGTTCAGGAAACGGGTCTGGAAGAAGGTCCACACGTTGTTGGTCAGCATGTAGAACAGCAGGCCGATGTGCCAGATGACACCGGTGGCCAGAATCATGATGGGGAAGAACCAGAGCATCATCTTGTTCATCATGCCCATCTGGGATTCCATCATCGCGGCCATCTCGCCCTGCGGCTTCGCGGTCTTGCCGGCAGCCTTGCGGGCGGCCTGGCGGTTGATCATGATGCGGGCGTTGAAGTGCGTAAACGCAGCACACAGCACGACCAGCGGGGCACAGACGGCGATGATGTTCGCGCGCGTCAGGTCAGCGTTACCGAAGGCTGCGAACATCTCCTCCGGCATCGACATGTACGCCGACAGCGGCACACCGAGGAAGTCCGCGTCCAGGAAGGACTGCACGTCCGACGGCGGGAAGGCGTAGTTGGCGGTGTTGCGGTTCTGCTCAACCGTGAAACCAAGACCAACGCCGCCGCCGTCACCGGTGCGGTTGAAGGAACGCAGCACGTGGAGCAGGCCAATAAAAATCGGCATCTGCACCAGCGGCACGATGCAGGATGCCAGCGGGTTGGTACCCATCTCGCGGTAGAGCTTCTGCGTCTCCTCCGCAATCTTTTGCTGGTCGCCCTTGTACTTCTCGCGGATTTCCTGCATCCGCGGTTGCATCTCCTGCATCTTGCGGGTGGACCGCATCTGGTTCACCATCGGCTTCAGCAGCAGCAGACGCACCGTGCATGTCAGCAGCACGATGGCGAGGATCCAGGAAATACCTGAATCCTTCGGAAGGATGAAGCCGAGAACCTCGTGCCAGAACTTCAGCACCCAGGAAATCGGCCAATAAATGAAATTCAGCACGTTTCGGTGTTACTCCTCACTCAATTCGATGCTGCCCGGGACAGGGTCGTAGCCCCCCGGGTGCCAGGGTCCGCATTTGCAGATCCGGGCCGCCGCCAGCATCCCACCACGTAGAGCGCCGTGCCGAGACACAGCTTCGAGCCCATACGCGCTGCATACCGGCAGAAAACGACAGGTCCCGCCCATTTTAAGGGGTGAGAGGTATTTTTGGTAGCCGCGAATCAGCCCGACCAGCGCTTTGGCGGCCGGTCCGCGGGCGGCGGGGATTTCGCCGCCGGCGAAGTTGTAGTACGCCATCAGCGGTTCAGCGCTTTGGTGATGGCGCGTTCCATGTCGCGCGCGAGGTCATCGCTGGTTGCGGTGGCAGACTTCGGCAGGGCGCGAATGACGACGTCGTAATTGCGCGGCAGCTTATCGACGACCCCACGTTGCACCACCACATGCCTCAACTTCCGCGACACCGCATGGCGGGTCACGGCGTTGCCGACCTGCTTAGACACCACAAGCCCGAAACGTGGGCCACCTGTGATGACCTCGTCCGGGCGTGGGTAGACATGGACCATTAATGTGCGAGACCCCGCGCGCACTCCCTGCTTCATCGCCGTTTTGAAGTCGGCGGATGAAGTGAGTTTGTGCGGGCGGGGTAGCACGATGGTTGCGTAAGACTACGCGGAAAGGTTCGCGCGGCCCTTCTTGCGGCGCGCGGAAACGATTGCGCGGCCGGCGCGGGTCTGCATACGAGCGCGGAAGCCGTGCTTGCGTGCGCGGCGACGGTTATTCGGCTGGAAAGTCCGCTTAGACACGGTGGACTCCTTGTGCGGTCATGAACGGCCGACGGCTCGTGAAAGCCTCCCGGGGTAGTAGCCGTTCCAAAGTTGAAACGAGTGCGTCGAGATTGCGGTTCGGCACCAGTGGATCGGTGCGCAGTCGCGTGCAGCGCCTTCGCCGGCTCGCCTTGGTAAGCGGCCCGGTGCCCGGCGGGGGCGGTGCTCTCGTGAAGCACGCCAGGGGTAACTGGCGTGAAGACGGGGATAAGACTACGCGAGATTTGCGGCCGCGGCCAAATCAACACTCCGGGTTTCTCATCTGGCCCGAACGGGTGCCCCCGTAATTACAAGCTTGTGTTTTTTCGCAGGTCGGGCAACGAATCGCCGAAGTTTCCTGCGGAGCAGCTGTGAGTATGGGGACACATGTTCGACGACAGGAGTTGTCCACAGTTTGGTGAATGACAAAACGTTAGACACTGCGAGGTCGGGCGGGGTAACAATGTTTCAACACCACAATCACACAGGCTGTTCATGCACAGCCCTGTGGATAACTGTGAAGTAATGGTTGAGACTTTCCCGGTTCGACGGTCATTTCCGCAGGGCAGGTCAGGTTTCTGTAATTCACACAGTTATCCACAGAAGAAAATGCACCTGTGGACAACTCCCGAATGCGAAGCTGTCCACACCTGTGGATAACATTGTGGATCGGCAGGTGAGAGCCAAGCCGATCATCCTCAGCGCTTGTGGATCAAGCGGTGAATTTGGAATTACAGGAAATTGACAGACTGGAGCGGACCTTGGCGGATCAACACCTCGAGGATCTTTGGCGTGGCATCGTCGACGAACTCCTCAGACTCTCCGAGCAACCCTCGTCCACGGTCCCCACACTCACCCCGCAGCAGCGCGCCTACCTGCGGCTCATGAAGCCAGTCGTGCTTGTCGACGGCTACGCCCTCCTCTCCGCACCACACCAAGCCGCCAAAAACGTGGTCGAAGACTCCCTTTCCCCGCACATCACCGCGCTGCTGACCTCCCACACCGGACTGCCCTACAACCTGGCCGTTTCCGTCGCCGCACCCGAGCCCGAGCCTGAACCACAGCCCGAACCCGAACCGGTGCAGCCGCCCACGCCGCCGGTCCAGCAGCACTCCTGGGGCCAATCCCAAACCGTGGCGGGGGAGTACGAGGCAGAACAGCCCGCCGCTGGCGAACAAATCCCAATGGGCCTTGACGAGCTGGCGCGGATGCATGCCGCTCAGGTTGAGGGGCGTCGTCGAGAAGCAGCTGCTCATCCCACCGTGGACCGCCGCATCCCGCGCGAAAAGCCAGCTCACGACCCCGACCGCGAAGCCAGCCTCAACCCGAAATACACCTTTGAGAACTTCGTCATCGGCTCCTCAAACCGCTTCGCCAACGGCGCCGCCGTCGCCGTCGCCGAAAACCCCGCCAAGGCCTACAACCCCCTCTTCATCTGGGGCGGCTCCGGCCTCGGCAAAACCCACCTGCTGCACGCCGCCGGCAACTACGCCCGCGTCCTGCAGCCAGGCCTGCGTATTAAATATGTCTCGTCCGAGGAATTCACCAACGACTACATCAACTCCGTGCGCGACGACCGCCAAGAATCCTTCAAACGGCGCTACCGCAACCTCGACATTCTGATGGTCGACGACATCCAATTCCTCGAAGGCAAAGAAGGCACCCAGGAAGAGTTCTTCCACACCTTCAACGCGCTGCACCAGGCAAACAAGCAGATCATCCTGTCGTCCGACCGCCCGCCGAAGCAGCTGACCACGCTGGAAGACCGTCTGCGTACGCGCTTCGAAGGCGGCCTGATCACCGACGTTCAGCCACCAGACCTAGAAACCCGCATCGCCATTCTGATGAAGAAGGCTGCCGCCGACGGCACCCAAGTCGACCACGCCGTGCTCGAACTCATCGCGTCGCAGTTTGAGTCGTCGATCCGCGAACTCGAAGGCGCGTTAATCCGCGTCTCCGCCTACTCTTCGCTGATCAACGAGCCAATCACCATGGAAGTTGCTCAGGTAGCACTGCGCGACATTCTTCCCGACGAAGGCGACGTGAACATCAACGCCGCCACCATCAAAGAAGCTGCCGCGGAATACTTCGAAGTCACCATGGAGCAGCTCGTCGGCGCAGGTAAAACCCGTCAGGTGGCGCACGCCCGCCAGATCGCCATGTACCTCTGCCGCGAACTCACCGACCTGTCACTGCCCAAGATCGGCGACGAGTTCGGCGGCAAAGACCACACCACCGTCATGTACGCCGACCGCAAGATCCGCAAGGAAATGACAGAAAACCGTGGCACCTACGACGAGATCCAGGAGCTCACGCAACTGGTGAAGAACCGGGCCCGCGCGCGGTAGGGGTTGAGTTAATAGGGGAGTCCACTCCGGTGGGCTCCCTTTTTTGTGGTTGTCGCGCCTCCCGCACGGCGTTTCCTGACAAACTTCACAAAATTTGTCAGGGTTCATTTCTGACCAGCAGCGATGCCGACGGCTGACAGATTCTGGCGGAATGTGTCAGCCAGGGAGCCTCAACAACACACCAAAACCACGCCAAAACCCACCCAACACAGATCTATCCACAGACCTATCCACACCTGTGTAATTACACCGTTGTAATTAGGCGATCTTAGTCACAAAAGGCCGCTGACCGGCTGGGGAGCGAAATGTGGACAAACCGTGGATAGCTCGGGACAAAATGTGTAATTCCAAAAAGCACAGAAATCTATCCACAAGCAAGGGCAGTTATCCACAAGTTATCCACACCCTGAATCACAAGACGGATCGCCGAGATGACCGGCGCAGATAAGGTGTAATCCACAGATTCCCCAGGACTTACTGTTGTTCCTACCTATTTACTTGTAATTCTTCTAAGAGAAAGAGAGGGTGTGCAGAACTCGCCGGGGCTCCGTCGATAGGCGTCGAGAGGCAAAGAGCGAATGACAAAACTGGCACCCGGAAATGGCGTGTGTCGGGGTGCCCGCCTAGAGTGGTTGCGTAATTACATCCGGCCCCTACCCACGTGCAAGGAGTCTGCGCCGCCATGGTTGACATCAACGGTGACAACAACGTGTCGTTCCGCGTCGAACGGGACGACCTTTCTGACGCCGCGGCGTGGGTTGCGCGCAGTTTGCCGACGAAGAACACGCAGCCGGTGCTTCGCGCGGTGGTCATCACTGCGGATGACAATGGTTTGGAATTCGCGGGCTTTGACTACGAGGTGTCCACGCGTGTGCGTATCGGCGCGGAGGTGTCTAACCCGGGTCGTGTCGCTGTAGCGGGCAAGCTCCTGGCGGACATCGTGGCGAACATGCCGAATAAGCCGGTTGAGGTGACCACGGATGGTCAGAAGCTGGTGCTGCAGGGTGCTGCGGCACGCTTTGAGCTGCCGATTATGTCCTTGGATGATTACCCGCAGTTGCCTCACTTGCCGCAGGTCACGGGTCGCATTTCGCCGGCGTCGCTCACGGGTGCTGTCACTCAGGTCGCGGCGGCGGCAGGTCGTGATGACACGCTGCCGATGCTCACGGGTATCCATGTGGAGATCGACGGCGAGAATGTCACCCTTACCGCCACGGACCGTTTCCGTCTGGCGCAGCGTCACCTGACGTGGGAGCCAGCGAGCGCGAACGTGAAGGCGGATCTGCTGGTTCCGGCGAAGACGCTGCTGGATAACGCTCGTACGCTGGACACGAGTATCGACGAGCCGGTGGAGATCGCTGTCGGTTCCGAGGACAACATTGGCGGCGAGGGCCTGTTTGGCCTGCACACCGGAAACCGCGAAACCACAACTCGCATGTTGGATGCGGAGTTCCCGAATGTGGAGCCGCTGTTGCCGAAGGAGCACACGTCGATCGCGTCGGTTGAGGTTGCGCCGCTGATGGAGTCGATCCGTCGTGTCAGCCTGGTCGCGGACCGCAACGCGCAGCTGCGTCTGCACTTCAAGGAAGGCCAGGTCACGCTGTTTTCCTCCGGCGCGGATTCCGGTGCGGCTGAGGAGACCATCGACGCCGCCTTCACCGGTGCCGACGAACTGCTCATCGCCTTCAACGCCGGCTACCTGCGCGAGGGCCTGTCGGTGATTGGCACGAACCGCGTGGTGTTCGGCTTCACGGAGCCGTCGCGTCCGGCGATCATGATCCCGGAGCCGGAGGAGCTGCCGGAGGCGGACGAGAACGGCACGTTCCCCACCCCGGATACGTACTTCACGTACCTGCTGATGCCGGTTCGCCTGCCGGGTTAGTCGCGGGCGGCCTGTATGCACGTCCGCGAGCTTGATCTGCGTGATTTCCGCTCGTGGCCCGAGTTGAATCTCAAGCTCGAGCCGGGGGTGACGGTGATCGCCGGGCGCAACGGCCATGGCAAGACCAACATTGTGGAGGCTGTGCACTACACATCCACGTTGTCGAGCCATCGCGTATCTACGGACGCACCCCTCGTAGCCACCAACAGACCGAACGCGCGCGTCTCGGTCACCACGGTCAACGACGGCCGCGAACTCACAACCCACCTGCTGATCAAGCCGCATGGGGCGAACCAGGCGCAGATCAACCGCACGAAGTTGAAGTCCGCCCGGGAGATCCTGGGCGTGTTGAGCACGGTGATGTTTTCGCCGGAGGACCTGCGGCTGATCAACGGTGAGCCGGCGGAGCGGCGTCGCTTCCTGGACGACCTGGCGGCGCTGCGCACGCCGCGTCTTGGCGGGGCCCGCGCGGATTATGAGCGGGTGCTGCGCCAACGAAACGCACTGCTCAAGCACTCAAACATGGCGCTTCGCAGGGGCTATGGTGACGACGACGGCGCCAGCGCCTTGAGCACCCTCGACGTGTGGGACGGCCAGCTTGCACATTTTGGGGCGCAGGTGGTGGCGGGGCGGCATGGGCTCGTCGATACGCTTGGGCCCCTGATCGCGGAGGCGTACCACTCGGTGGCGCCGGAATCGCGGCCGGCGTCGGTGGAATACCGCTCTACGCTGGACAAAGCTGTCACGGAGCTCGCCGGCGGGCCCTCGCGGGACCCTGCGGTGTTTGAGGCGGCGATGCTCACGGAGTTGGGGCGGCGCCGCAAGGAGGAGATCGACCGGGGCATCACGCTGGTCGGCCCGCACCGCGACGACCTGGCGCTCATGCTCGGCGACAACCCTGCGAAAGGTTACGCCTCGCACGGGGAGACCTGGTCGTATGCGTTGTCACTGCACCTGGCCGAATACCAATTGTTGTCCAGCGACGGCAAGGATCCGGTGCTGATTCTCGACGACGTCTTCGCCGAACTCGACGCCAAACGCCGCGAGCGCCTCGTTCACGTGGCCGAAGAGGCCGAGCAGGTCCTGATTACCGCTGCGGTTGGCGACGATCTGCCCGGCAACCTCGACGACGCCGTCACCGCCCGCTACGCCGTGACCATGGAGGATGGGGTGAGTTCGATTGAGCGATCTCATTAAAACCACCTTCGACAACCTGCGCGCCACCGCCCGCAAACGCGGCGGCCGCCTGCCGGACCTCTCCCGGCAGGGCACAAGTGTGATTCCAAGGCGCAACACACCAACGCTTATCGACGACCACCGCACCATCACGGTGCCGGGGTTGGACTTGCCGGAAGGGGGTCGTCGACAAGCAGATGTTCGGGGGATTCCCACCGGCCTGGACGGACGCGCGCTGCCGAGGAGTTACAAAGTCTCCTCCTTTGCCAACCTGCTGGGCAAAGAAGTGCGCAAACGCGACTGGACCGAAAAGATGGCGCATGGCTGGGTGATGGGGCACTGGGAGGACCTGGTCGGGGAGAAGATCGCACAGCACACGCACGTGGAGATGATCAAGGGCGACGAAGTGCACGTGAGTTGTGATTCCACCGCGTGGGCGACCCAGATGAAGTACATGCAGCGCGAAGTGCTGCGCGCCATCGCCGAGAAAGTCGGGCCGGACGTGGTGACCAAACTGCACATCTACGGACCGAAGACGAAAAGTTGGCGCTACGGGCCGCTGCATGTCAAAGGCCGCGGCCCGCGGGATACCTACGGGTAGGGGTTACTGATTTGAATGTCAATACCCTCACGCAGTTAGAGCTTGCGTTGGGGAAAAGTGTCGCTTATTGTTTTCCATGTAAGCCCCGCAGATTGAGCCAGTAACGGCGAAGGTTCTGAGTTTTCAGGACGCTCGGGGCATTTGAAATTTCTGGGGGTGGAAATGAATTCAGCGATCTGAATATGAATCTCATCGCTTCTTCGCCGAGAATGTCAACGTTTCGGGATTATGTTTTAACGCCAGGAAAGAATGGACAGGAAGCGCCAGTTGATCGCTTACCAAGGGCGGAACAACACCTCAGAACTTTCTGAAAGAATTAACCGGGCTGCAAGTCGACTGTATTTCTGGGACTCACAAATCGCGGGGTCTTTTTGGCCCGCAGTGGCGCTGGTGGAGGTTCTCGTCCGCAACGCTATGAACGACGAACTGTGCGACTACTTCGATATAGACCACGAAGACGGTTGGCATACGTTAGTGATGAATGGAGAAGACTCCATATCGTCTTCCGAAGAAGGGAATCAGCTCAAGAGCAAGTACATCCTTCTGACGCGAAAAGACTACCGTGCATTTGAACAGAAACTGAGTGAGATTAAACGGAAGCGTCCCAGTTCTGCTATTTCGGGGGACTATTTTGTAGGAAAAGTTTCTCTAGGAATGTGGCTTAGCTTGTTGAATAACGGAGACTCGGGTCCAGGGCGCGGCTATCTCAACTACGAACAGACGCTATGGGAGCCGTGTTTGGTTGAGGCTTTTCCGAACTATCAAGGCAAGCGTTCCCAGCTGAGGAACGAATTAAACCAGTTTGCCAAGTTACGGAACCGGATCGCTCATCATGAACATCTTCTCGGACGGCACAACTTTAATAGTGATGCGGATAACCTCGTTAGTATCGCGAGCTATATCGACGAGGACGTTGCGGAGGTTATCCGACAAAACAACCGCTTTCGTTCTGTGATCGCCCAGCAACAAGATTTCCTTGACGGATTGACTGTCCTTTAAAACCCGAAAACGTGAAATTGGGGCGTGAAACGCCCGCTCGCGGGTTGGACGAGTGCCCGTTATGTCCCCCTCGGCGTGTAAGATGAAACGAGTTCAACGGGCCTATGGCCCATATTTCACGCATGGAGGAGCGTCCCGCAGTGGCTGAACAGCAACCCCATTACGACGCGTCGTCGATTACTATTCTCGAGGGCCTCGAGGCGGTGCGTAAGCGCCCAGGCATGTACATCGGTTCTACCGGTGTGCGCGGTCTGCACCACTTGGTGTGGGAGGTCGTGGACAACTCTGTCGACGAGGCGATGGCGGGCTACGCCGACCAGGTCGATGTGACGTTGTTGGCAGATGGCGGCGTTGAGGTCGTCGATAATGGTCGTGGTATTCCGGTGGAGATGCACCCGTCCGGCGCCCCGACTGTCCAGGTGGTTATGACCCAGCTGCACGCCGGCGGCAAGTTCGACTCGGAGTCCTACGCGGTTTCCGGTGGCCTGCACGGTGTGGGTATTTCCGTGGTGAACGCGCTGTCCACTCGCGTTGAGGCGGATATTAAGCGTGACGGTAGGCACTGGTACCAGCGCTTCAACATGGCCGTGCCGGATGAGTTGGAAGAGGGCGGTAATGCCCGCGGTACTGGTACGGCGATTCGTTTTTGGCCGGACCCGGAGATTTTTGAGACGGTCGAGTTCAATTACGACACCATCGCACGCCGCCTACAGGAGATGGCGTTCCTGAACAAGGGTCTGACGATCACGCTGACGGACCAGCGCGTCACTGACGAGGAACTTGAGCTCGAGGCGATCGCCGAAGAGGGCGACACCGCTGCGCTGATCGGCGGCGACTCGTTCGACGATTCCACCGAGACCGTCGATGCGTCCGAGGTTGATAAGGACGGCGACGGAAACCCGGTTGAGGCTGGCGATGAGGTTGCGCCGGACGTTAAGAAGAAGCGCGAGAAGAAGGTTGTCTACCACTACCCAGACGGCCTGATTGACTACGTCAACTACCTGAACAAGTCGAAGACCGCCATCCACCCGACCATCGTCGGTTTCGACCAGAAGGGTGACGGCCTCGAGGCTGAGGTGGCGATGCAGTGGAACAGCTCGTTTAAGGAGTCTGTCCACACCTTTGCCAACACCATCAACACGCATGAGGGCGGTACGCACGAGGAAGGTTTCCGTGCCGCGCTGACCACGTTGATGAACCGCTACGCCCGCGAGCACAAGCTGCTCAAGGACAAGGAGCCGAATCTTACTGGCGACGACTGCCGTGAGGGCCTCGCCGCTGTCGTCTCCGTACGTGTAGCTGACCCGCAGTTTGAGGGCCAGACGAAGACGAAGCTGGGCAACACTGAGGTCAAGGGCTTTGTCCAGCGCGCTATCAACGAGAACCTGTCCGATTGGTTCGACGCGAACCCGGCTGAGGCGAAGGTCATCGTGAACAAGGCGGTGGCGTCCTCGCAGGCTCGTCAGGCGGCGCGTAAGGCGCGTGACCTGGTTCGTCGTAAGTCTGCGACGGACCTGGGTGGCCTGCCGGGCAAGCTGGCGGACTGCCGTTCGAAGGACCCTGCAAAGTCCGAACTGTTCATCGTGGAGGGTGACTCCGCAGGCGGTTCCGCAAAGGGCGGCCGCGACTCCAAGTACCAGGCGATCCTGCCGCTGCGAGGCAAGATCCTGAACGTGGAGAAGGCCCGCATGGACCGCGTGCTCAAGAACGCCGAGGTCCAGGCCATCATCACCGCCCTGGGCACGGGTATCCACGAAGAGTTCGACATTGCGAAACTGCGCTACCACAAGATCGTGCTCATGGCCGATGCTGACGTGGACGGCCAGCACATCGCCACCCTGCTGCTGACCTTGCTATTCCGCTTCATGCCGGAACTGGTGGAGAACGGCCACGTGTACCTGGCTAACCCGCCGTTGTACAAGCTCAAGTGGGGCAAGGGCGAGCCGGGCTACGCCTTCTCCGACCGCGAGCGCGACGAGCTGCTGGCGGAGGGCCTGGAGGCCGGCCGCAAGATCAACACCGATGACGGCATCCAGCGTTACAAGGGTCTGGGCGAGATGAACGCCAAGGAGCTGTGGGAGACCACCCTGGACCCGGAGACCCGCATCCTGCGCCGCGTGGAGCTCGAGGACGCGCAGCGCGCCGACGAGTTGTTCTCCATCCTGATGGGCGACGACGTCGCGGCACGCCGCAGCTTCATCACCCGCCGCGCGAAGGACGTCCGCTTCCTTGACGTCTAGGCTGTAGGCGCGTACAGCAACGCCCCGGCACTTCCCTTGGTGGAGGTGCCGGGGCGTTGGCGGTTGTGGGGTGCTGCGGGTGCTTTGCGCTACGCGTACTTTTCGACGACACGCCCCAGGTCCGGCAACGCCGGACTCACAATCTTCTTCGCCTTGCCGCGCAGCGTGGAGTAGACCTTCTTCAGCGCGCTGGGCATGGATTCGATGGCGGTATCGCCAGCCTTGAGGACGGAATCGATCACGGAGTCCTCGTTCGCGGCGAGGAACCCACCGAAGTCCTGCTGGCCGCTTGCCTTGAAGGCGTTCCAGTGCGGGTTCAGCGACTCGACGAGGTCCGGCAGGAACTTGTTCAGTCCCTTGCTCACGGCGTCTGCATCAGCTTTCTTACCTGCGGCGATGGCGGACTTGAGGGCCATGCCGGTCAGGCCGGACTGGTTGGCCACGGTGGTTTCCGTCAGTTGGGTCAGGTCCTCGACGAGCTTGGACCGGGTGGAGGCGTCGAGAAGCTTGGATAGATCACTCATAGTGGGCAGTGTACTTGCCGTACGACAGGATTTTTGTTTGCGGGAAAACAAGCAGCTGTCAGGGAGCAGGGATATAGTCTTCAGTATCTTCGGCACTAATTGACAGGAAACGTTATGCCTGATTTTAAAGACCTCGCTTCTCGGCTTCCTGAGATCGCAGGTATGGTCCTCGCGATTCTGACGGTTCTCGGACTTATTGGGGGACTGGCGTCGGGGGAGTTAAGTTCAGAAAACCCAGGGCAGCAGAACATTACGCAACCAGACAGGGAGCGGCCCAACCCTTCGCAGCAGCCTCGGCCTTCGCAGCAGCCGCAGAAGCCTGCACCGCGTGTAACCGCTGGTATGCGCAACACCGAGGTGTACCGCCAGTCCCAGGGCTTCGAACGGCTTGTCAATCTGGGCAAGGTGGCGCCGGGCGCCAAATATACGGTGTTTGACCAGGCGGGTCGTCCTAAAGGCGAATGCAGTTTTGGGTGGATGCTGCGCCAGCAGAACACTAACCGTGTGTTCAACCTGACCGCCGGTCACTGCGGTGTGACAGGGGACCGTGCGTTTGTGATGCTTCCCAATAACCAGCTCATGTATGCGGGTCGGTTTATCTCTTCGACCGGCATGCCGAATCGGATTGGGGTCGATGCTGATTTCGCAGTCATTTTCCTTGATAACCCCAACGTGCAGATTGACCCGACCGTTCCAGGTGTTGGCCGTGTGCAGGGTGTTGCTGGTTTGCCGGCAATCGATAGGACTGAGCCGAAGCTTTGCCGTCTAGGTTGGCGCAGCGGCTTGTCGTGTGGCTACTACATCGATACTCCAAGTCCGCTGGTGTTCCGGTTCCGGAACATTTCGGACCACGGCGATTCCGGCGGCCCAGTGTGGGTTGAGGGGCCGAATGGCCGCTACGCCGCAGGTGTCCTGTCCTTCGGACCGAAGGTGAATGCTACCCAAATCGGTGCTGCCGCAATCGGCCCTGTGCTTGAGTACCTGAGTCAGTACAACTTCTATTACTGGGGCTAGAACCGGAGGTAAACGACAAGACCGCGTCCAGGACTGGACGCGGTCTTTTTGGTTGCAGTTCTTCCTCCGCAGCCCCATAAGTCACTGCAACCACAACAGTTCACAACCGTAACATACGCGGTTGCGGGGCGTTACTTAAACGACGGGGGATTTTTCTGGAATTGGTCAATCGCCTGCGTGACCTGGGACGTAATGAACTGTGCCGGGAAGATTCGGTTGCTCTCGGAGGAGCCCACGACGTGGGTGAGGTTGAACTGCTTGGCTACGTCGTCGACAGCTTGGCGCACTGGCGGCACGAAATCGACGATGGCCTGGATGGCAACCAGCGTGGTTACCAACGCGATGGTCAACGAGATCGGAGCCGAGCCGGTGTAGGAGCCCTCAAGTGGGCGCTTTTCTGGCACGTCGAGGTCCTTGTCGTAGTCCGGACGGTAGTCCGGCTTGGAGGAACCACCGGAGCTCGTGGTGGAGAGCTGTGTGACGGCGGGTTCGGCGTGAGCTGGTGCGACCGTGGTGACGACGGCAGCGGCCACGGCAATCGCAGTGGCGGCGGTGGCGATTTTCTTCATGGCAGACATGTTAAGCGCTCGGGATCGTTAGAAGGGCAATGAACCCATCTGTGTCACTGCGAACCCTGCGGCGCCGAGCAGGGCCAGGACGCCGAGCACGATGGCGATGATGCCGCCGGTGCTGGACCCCTCCTTGTCCGTACCGCCAGGAGTCGGTGCAGGCGCAGGAGCGGGTGCCGGATTGGCGGTGGACGGCGTCCCCGGCTTCGGCGCAGGCGCAGGCGCGGGCGAACCAGGACCAGGCGCATCAGAAGGCTGCGTTGCGGTCGTGGTGTTGCTGCGGATGGCGATTGGCAGGCGGGCCGTGTTTTGCGAGCCGTCCTTGTAGGTCACCACCACATTCGCCGCAATTTGCGCAACGTCCGCGTTCTTACCTGCTGTGATGGTGATGGCACCCGTGGAGGTGTCGGCCGTAAACGTGAGGTCACGGACGACCAAGTTAGTGATGCTCACTACGGCGCCGTCCGGCCAGTTGTTTGGCTCCACGGTCACGCTTTCCCCGGGAAGGAGTCTTGCGGTGGGGTAGCGCACGGTGGTCACGGATGCCTGTTCCACCTCGGGTTTGGTGAAGGTGAAGTTGGTCTCAAGGTACGTGCGTGATCCGTCGGGGAAGCGAGCGGTTACCGGCATGGTCACGGTGGTGCCGGCCCTGGTGCGCTGCGGCGGGGTCAGGTTGATTTCGCCGGTGTGGCGGTCGATCTTCACCTGCCAGCCGGCCGGGGGCGTTTGGTTGATCTCAAACGTGGTGCCTTCGGGGAAGTCGCCGACCGGTTTGGCTGTGGCGATTTCCGTGGTGGTGGCGCTCGCGGCGGGGGATTTCACGGTGAAGGTTTCGGAGTTCCACTTGCCGTCTTCGGTGACGGTGAAGGTTGCCCATCCGATGCCGACGAGGTTGTCCGGGGTGGTGACCTCGACTGGGATTTGGAAGGTCCAGGGTGCTGTCAGTGGGCGCTTTGGCTTGACGACGACAACCCCGCTGGCCTCGTCAACATCGACATCAATAAAGCGGAAGATGCTCGGGTTGAGATCGGGTCGTGCCTTGAAGGTGGTGCCTTCGGGCAGGGCGTCCGCCAACGCGGTGGAGGCTTGCTCGCTGCCGCTCATTGTCTTGTCGTGCCACTTCGGGGTGAAGGCGTTGTCGTAGATGTTGTTGAAGAAGTCCTCGATAGACGCACCGCTGCCAAGGGACTCGCTTGACTTCTTGGAGTAGGCGTAGATATCTGCACGCACGTTGCGGAACGAGCCGTCGGGGTACACCACCTTCACGCTGGCTGCGCTCTTGGAGCCTGGCTTGACCGGATCGAGCTGCGTGACAGACAGATCGCCGTTGGCGGCAGCGGTGACCTTGAAATGGTCGGGAGCGGTGACTTCGAATCGGGTGCCTTCGGGGAAGTCACCCTGCAGTTGCGCTACGGAGAGCACCGAATCGGAGCTGTCTTCGACGGTGAACGCTGGGTAGTACGACAGGGGATACTTCTTTGCCATCTCGCCGATGGTGTCGACGACGTGGATCATGATGGGGAAACTGCGTGCGCGCACGCCGTCGCTGCCGGTGATCATGAACTGGGTGCGCTGGTTGGGGATCACGTCTTCGGCGACGTGCATGGTGACCACGCCGGTGCGTGGGTTGGTGCTGAACCGGTAGCCCAGGTAGTCGTCGGAACCCTCGAAGCGCACGTTGCTGGGGATGGAGCCCTGCGGGGCGATCTCCACGGTACCGCCGGGCGTAACCTGCTTGACCGGCCACGTGAGTCCGGACAGGAAGGCTTGAGAGGTGGCGGCGGTTGCGGGGGAGTGGGGCAGGGCAACACCGCCGCCCAACAACGCGGCGGTGGTGGCGACCGCAATTGCGGTGCGACTGAACTTCATGGCTGCCTCCAATAAGTTATAAGAACTTTTCGACTATACCCCTAGACACCTGTAATGCGAGTTTTTGGATTTATCCCGTTTATCCCGCCCAGCGCCGATACACCTCTGCGGCGACCACGGCGAATCCCTCGTTGCCAGACGACAGCGGTGCGAGCGCAGTAATAGAAGAGGACAAGGCCTCGGCTGCGGCGTCCACCGAGTCGAAGACCGGCACGCCGTGGAACCGGGAGCCTGGCACGGCAGCACACGCCGCCAGGAACCCGAAGGACGTGATGTGGCAGCCGTGGAAGTCGCAGTACTCGTCGGCGATGTCCAGCAACTGCTCTGCACTCAAGCCCATCACGAGCGGGCCTGCCGGATGCGTGATTCCATGGCGGTGTAGCCGGGGATGAGGGAGCGTGCGAGGTCGGTGACGGTGGCGTCGTCAAGCAAACGCGTTGCGGAGGAGACCACCGCACGGCGCGCGGCTTCCTGCTTGGAGCAACCCCATGCGGATGCGAGTAAAACGAGCGCTTTGTCTTCGTCTGCGGTCAACCGGAGCGTCATAGCCATACCACTTTGATACCACGGCGATCCATGGTCGTGGCGGAAAAAGCCACAGAAGCCCGCTAGACTCAATCACATGGCTGATGACACCACTGGCGGCTTGGACCGCATTCAACCAATCGACATCAACGAGGAGATGCAGACCAGCTACATCGATTACGCCATGAGCGTGATCGTGGGCCGCGCGCTCCCCGAGGTGCGCGACGGCATGAAGCCCGTGCACCGCCGCGTGATCTACGCGATGTACGACGCCGGCTTCCGCCCGGAACGCTCCTACGTCAAGAGCGTGAAGGCCGTCGGTGAGACCATGAGTAACTACCACCCGCACGGCGACAGCGCCATCTACGACACCCTGGTGCGCATGGCGCAGCCGTGGGCGATGCGCTACCCGCTTGTGGACGGCCAGGGCAACTTCGGCTCGCCGGGCAACGACGGCCCGGCCGCCATGCGTTACACGGAGTGCAAGCTCACCCCGATCGCCATGGAGATGGTCCGCGATATCCGCGAAAACTCCGTGGACTTCGCCCCGAACTTCGACTCCAAGACCCAGGAGCCGACCGTCCTGCCGTCGCGTGTGCCGAACCTCTTGATGAACGGCTCCAACGGCATCGCCGTGGGTATGGCCACCAACATCCCGCCGCACAACCTCAACGAGCTGGCGGCCGCGATCCAGTGGATCCTGGACAACCACGACGCGGACGAGCAGACTACGCTCGACGCCGTCATGGAGCGCGTGAAGGGCCCGGACTTCCCAACCGCCGGCCTCATCGTGGGTGATCAGGGTATTAAGGACGCCTACACCACCGGCCGCGGCTCCATCCGCATGCGCGGCGTGACGGAGATCGAGGAGATTGGCAACCGCCAGGTCATCACGATCACCGAGCTGCCGTACCAGGTCAACCCGGATAACTTCATCCACAACATCGCCGAGCAGGTCACCAACGGCAAGATGGTGGGCATCTCCAAGATCGAGGACGAGTCCTCCGACCGTGTGGGCATGCGCATCGTGGTCACCCTCAAGCGCGACGCTGTGCCGCGCGTGGTGCTAAACAACCTGTACAAGCACTCCCAGCTGGAGACGAACTTCTCCGCCAACATGCTGTCCATCGTCGACGGTGTGCCGCGCACCCTGCGCCTGGATCAGATGCTGCGTTACTACGTCAAGCACCAGATCGAAGTCATCGTCCGCCGCACCCAGTACCGCCTGGACGAGGCCGAGAAGCGCGCCCACATCCTGCGTGGTCTGGTCAAGGCGCTGGATGCGTTGGATGAGGTCATTGCCCTGATCCGCAACTCGCCGACTGTCGACGACGCCCGCCAGGGCCTGATGAAACTTCTCGATGTCGACGAGATCCAGGCCAACGAAATCCTGGCCATGCAGCTGCGCCGCCTGGCAGCGCTGGAGCGTCAGAAGATTGTCGACGACCTTGCCGCCATCGAGGAACAAATCGCCGACTACAAGGACATCTTGGCCAAGCCGGAGCGTCAGCGTCAGATTGTTGGCGAGGAGCTGGGTGAGATCGTCGACAAGTATGGCGACGAGCGCCGCACCCAGATCGTCGCCGCAACCGGCGATGTGACCGAAGAGGACCTCATCGCTCGCGAGAACGTCGTGGTCACGATCACCTCCACCGGCTACGCCAAGCGCACCAAGGTGGACGCCTACAAGAGCCAGAAGCGCGGCGGCAAGGGCGTGCGTGGCGCCGAGCTGAAGCAGGACGACGTGGTGAAGAACTTCTTCATCTGCTCCACCCACGACTGGATCCTGTTCTTCACCAACTTCGGCCGCGTCTACCGCCTCAAGGCCTACGAACTGCCGGAAGCAGGCCGCACGGCCCGCGGCCAGCACGTGGCTAACCTGCTGGAGTTCCAGCCGGAAGAGAAGATCGCCCAGGTCATCCAGATCCAGTCCTACGAGGACGCCCCCTACCTGGTCCTGGCCACCCGCGATGGTCGTGTGAAGAAGTCGCGCCTGACCGACTACGAATCCGCACGTTCCTCCGGCCTGATCGCCCTGAACCTCAACGAAGGCGACGCCCTCATCGGCGCATCGCTTGTCGGTGAGGACGATGACATCCTGCTCGTCTCCGAACAGGGCCAGGCGATCCGCTTCTCCGCCGACGACGAGCAGCTGCGCCCGATGGGCCGCGCAACCGCCGGCGTGAAGGGCATGCGCTTCCGTGGCGACGACCAACTGCTCGCCATGACCGTCGTCCAAGACGGCCAGTTCCTGCTCGTGGCCACCTCCGGCGGCTACGGCAAGCGCACCGCCATCGAGGAGTACAACACCCAGGGCCGCGGCGGCATGGGTGTGATGACCTTCAAGTACACCCCGAAGCGCGGCAAGCTCATCGGCGCCCTGGCCGTGACCGAGGAGGACCAGATCTTCGCCATCACCTCCGCGGGTGGCGTGATCCGTACTGAGGTCAACCAGATCCGCCCGTCGTCACGCGCAACCATGGGCGTGCGCCTCGTGGACCTCAACGACGGTGTCGAGCTGCTCGCCATCGACCGCAACGTCGAAGACGAGGGCGAAGAGGAAGCCACTGCCGTGGCAACCGGCCAGAAGACCCTCGACGATGCGAAGGAGTAGCCCATGGCCGCTCGCAAAGTGACAATCCGGAACGTCAGCGCCGGATCCGTCTTTAAGGTTGCGACGCTGCTTGCCTTGTTCGGGTTCATCGCCTGGATGCTCGCCGCAGTGCTGGTGTACCTCGCGCTGGACCGCGCCGGGGTGGTCGAGTCCATCAACTCGCTCATCGGCGGCGTGGGTGGCGACCAGGTCGTGGACATGAAACTTGCCATGATGGCCGCGGCACTGTTCGGCCTGGCCGGCGTGGTGTTCATGTCCATCATGGCGCCGCTGACCGCGATCATGTACAACGCCGTCGCGGACCTCGTCGGTGGTGTGCGCTACACCATGTCTAACAGGGCAAAATAGCGCTTATCGACGACACCAAAACGCGCCCCGGGTCGTACCTCCCGGGGCGCGTTAAGTCTTTTCTGTGCTGGCCTGCGCTGGGTTAGAACCCCAGGCCCGGCATCATGTTCATCACCGCGAAGCCGATGCCGATCAGGGCCAGGATTGCCACGATCGGGGCGACGATCGCCGCGACGTTGACGTCCTTCTCAACAACCGGAGCCGGCTTGTCCTTCTGCTCAGCCTGCTGCTCGTGCTCGGCCGGTTTCTCGGCGGGCTTCTCCGGCTGGTTCTCAGCGGGCTTCTCGGCCTCAGGTGCTGGCTGCTCTGCCGGCTTCTCCTCCTCAGGCTGCTCCTTCGGAGCCGGGTCGTTGACCGCCCCTTCCTGCGACGGAGCCGAGGCAACACCACGGGCACCGATGCGCCAAGCGTTGATGGCCAGTGCTTCCCAGTCCGCCGGAACCTCGCGCACACCGAACGGGGTGTCGAGCAGGTATGGCTTCTCCGAGTAGTTGAAGTAGTCGAACTGGTAGTCGTAGTTCATCACCGACTTGTAGGCCGAGGTATCCAGACGCATGCCCTGGATGTCCTTGACCACCGCGTGCGCACCCTGGTGGCGCAGGCCGAGGGTGTGGCCTAGCTCGTGCAGGATGGTGTTGCGCAGCATCTCTTCCGAGTTCATGAAGCGGTGGTTAGCCACGAAGAACGAGGTGTCGTTGACCAGCGAGGCGCCGGACGACAGGTTGTAGGCGTCGATCTGATCGCCGATAACACCGATGCGGAAGATGTTCTGGCGCTCACCGAGCATCTCGTCGATGTTGTTCAGCAGCTTCGAACCCTGGCTTTCGTTCTCGAAGTAGTTCTTGACGTACTTCAGGGTCTCACCGCCGCGAGCCTCGTAGCCGGGGATGTTGTTGAAGGTTTCGCCGGCGTCGACGTGGAGGTTGATGCCGTGGTCGTCGAAAAGATCAACCATCTCCTGCAGGGACTCGGCCTTCACGCCGTATTCCCTGGTGTTGGCGTTGGCACAAGCCTCGGAAGGCTCGACGTCGCAGCCGAGGGTCTTGTACTCGGACTCCATCCAGTTGAGCTGGAGGAACAGGTCCGGGCGGCTCGGGTCCGCACCGTAAGCAGGCAGGTTAAGCACGGTGCCGTCCTCGAGGACAACGCCGTTGCGCTCCCAGAGGTCGGGGATGCCGTCGCCGTCGGAGTCGATGAGCTCCGCGGAGATCGCTTGATTATCGACGACAACGTCAGCAGGCTCTGCAGCCTTAGCCGGAACAACTCCACCGAAGGCGACGGTGGCGGCGAGGGCTGCTGCGAGACCGGTACGAAGTGCTGCGCGCATTTTCCTGCTCCTTACTTATGTGCGGTGTTTGCGGTAAACACCGCATTTCCTTTGCTGCCCTCGAGTTTATGCACCAAGTATGCGCTGGTAAACCCGCCGAATTTTCGGCCCTTTCGAGGCCGGATTGTTCAACGTTTATTTTGGATTGTTCAACGTTTTCACCCCGTTTATCGTGCGGATTGTTCATCAATCCGAGCTAATTTTAGGGCTGTCGCGTTGGGTTGTTGAACGATCTTTTGCGCTCCGGTTCGGTTCGTTCAACAATCCGGAGAAGCAGCATACTATGCATTGATTTGTATACGGATGGGTATACAACTTGGGATCTGGCCCTCACCAGGAGTTTTGCCTGCCGTGCTCGTATAAAAACAGGTTTTGGCGCCGTCTTGGGGCGCTGCCGCATGGCGAAAAGGCCAGGTTGGGCGGATTGTTCACCAATTTGTGCAGGCCTCCTACCCCCGCAAATTACCCCCGTTCCGCGAGGGTGTCGTTGAGGTGTCGTTGGAGTGCGGTTGTTGTGCCCTGATCGTCTAGCTCCCGTTCCGGCGAACCAGACGATCACGCTGATACTGAAAACCATCGCCAACATCACCTGGGGATATGTGGAGGGTGCAGGCGGGTCGTCTAGTAGCAATGCACAAGCAGCTAGACGATAAGCATAAAAACACGCAACAACCTGGCGATTTGGCGGTTATAGCAGTGCTCTGTAATATTCCTATTCGTTCCCAGGGCCTATAGCTCAGTCGGTTAGAGCGCATCGCTGATAACGATGAGGTCGCAAGTTCGATTCTTGCTAGGCCCACAGCCCGAAAGGGCACGGGGCATTAGCTCAGTTGGTAGAGCACCTGCTTTGCAAGCAGGATGTCAGGAGTTCGATTCTCCTATGCTCCACAGGAACACAAAGGCCAGGTCCTCCCGAGGACCTGGCCTTTGGCGTTGGTGGTCACCAGGGGCCCAGGCGGGTTAAGCGACAAAATGTGTGTCTGCTATCG
>NZ_KV827966.1:0-1779 GCF_001836265.1 Corynebacterium sp. HMSC036E10 | reverse complement strand
GTACACCCATCTGTACGCGCTGACCTGCGGCGTTGTGGGTTGTGCCGAGCGTGCTGCCGGAGTCCCTTTCAGTGTCCCTGGGGTAGGAGCGGCCGCATGAAGGTGCGCTCGTACCGCAGGACGCACTCGGACTCGTCTCGAATCCGGTCAGCGGCGATGAAGTCCGAGTGGGTGCCGAACAAGGTGCGGTACTGCTCGTAGGCAGCCAGGCTGGGGAAGCTGAACAGGGATTCCGCACGGTCACTCACACCTTCCGCGGGTAGGTAGTACCCGTGGTGGGTGCCGCCGTGTTCGTCGACATGCCGCATCCAAGCGCGGGCGAACTGTTCAAAGGCTGCGATCTGGTCGGGGTCGATGGTGTAGTGGACGACACAGGTGATCACATCCACAACGCTAGGCCCACAGGCGCTCATTGGGGAGCCTTTGTCTGTGCGCCTCGTGGTGCAGCACACCAATCTGCCTGGTTTACCTGCGGAAATGCGTCAGTTCGCCAAGTTGGCGCCGAGTTCAACGGTGAGAACTCCGACGGCGATGAGGAGGATGCCGAGGGCCATGGTTCGGGTGAGGGGTTCGTGGAAGATGACCCGGGCGAGGATCGCGGTGAGAGCTACGCCGGATGCTGCCCAGATGCCGTAGGCGACGCCAAGGGCCATGCCGTCGGCCAAGGCGAGACTTAAGGCGACGAACGCCACGAGATACCCCGCGATGACGCCGATGAACCATTTCTTCACCCGGCCACCGTCGGAGGCTCGTAGCGACATGGTCGCGACGACTTCGGACAAGATGGCGCCTGCGAGGAAGATCCATCTCATGAGTTGACTCCTGCTTCCTGGGCTGCGGTTTGCTGAGCTTTCTGGGAGCCGAGTTCGACGGTGAGGACACCGCTGATGATCGCAACCATTCCAAGACCCATCACAGCGGTCAGAGGTTCACCGAAAATCGCGGCGGATAGCACGGCGGCGAGCACGACCCCGCTGGCTCCCCAGATGCCATAGGCGACGCCGATCTGCATTCCTTCGCGCAGGCAGAAGGTGAGGAAGACGAAAGTGCCGATGTATCCGGCAGCAACCACGATGTACCAGGATGGGTGATTGAGCGCCGCCTTGAGAGACAGCGTCGCCGCCACTTCGGTAGTGATGGCGCCAGCGAGCAGGAACCACTGCTTCATGGGGTTGTTCCTTCGATCAGGGAGCGAATGCTGGAGACGACGGCTTCGAGATCCGCGCCGTGGAGGGTGGACACACCTGTGGCCTGGGCGCCCCAGAGTCCGTCGGCGGCGAGTCGGGCGGTGGTCAGCCTGGCTCGGGTGGCGGCGTCGAGATCGTCCGGGAGTTCGAGCCAGCGGCCCATCCGCGTAGTCCACGGTTCGGTGAGTTCGGGCCGATACGTCGCTTGGCCCCAGATGATGAACTCGGCGCGCTTGGCGGCCCCGTGGGCGGCGACGTGAACGTAGCTCAGGAGCCGCTCGGTGGCGTTGGCGTTCTCGAGGGGCTTGCCAAGGGTGGCAGTCATGTCGTTCTCGACGTTGGCCGCAGCGTGGTCGACGATCGCGGCGAGCAGTACGTCGCGGTTGCGGAAGTGATATAGCAATCCCGGTTTGGTGAGCCCGGCCTCGTGGGCCACTGCGTCAAGGGTAATGTCGCCACCCTCCGCTGCGTTCATGACGCGGAGGGCAGCTTCCAGGATCTCGGAGCGCTGACTGGTTCGCATATAGCTAACTTTACCATTTGGTAGGTGAAGCCTTCAACTGCGGGCGCTGGTAGGGGCACCTGGGGTACA
>NZ_KV827965.1:27358-88046 GCF_001836265.1 Corynebacterium sp. HMSC036E10 | reverse complement strand
CGCTGACTGGGATTAAGTTACACACACCCAAACAACAACACAAATCGCCAGCGTAGAGCGTGTTTTCTAAACGTCTTTAAATCCTTGTTTTGGGTTAATCACGCCAAAAACGAACAACGCCTGCAAAACCAGGCCGATCAAGAACATCAAACCCGCGATGGCCAGCGCGTATGCGACTTGGGCGGGGTGGGGATCGTCGATAAGCAATGTGTCTTTGACCGCGAAGAACAGGAACATCGCAGGGATGAGACCAACGTCTGTGCGCCACACCTTCAGCGGTGCGCCGAGCACAGCACTGGCGAGGCCCGCTGCCCCCAGAGCAAGAATCGCCCTCAGACCGATTGGCGCGACCAGCAGCAACACCGCCATATAGAGCGCAACCGATGCCAGGGCGGCACCCCAATACAGGACCAGCCAGCGGCGCCGGGGAACGCCGAAACTCGTCATTGCCGTTGCGCCGAGGATGCCTGTGCCGTTGCTGCAATAGACCATGGCCCAGACGAGGATTGGCAGGCTCACGAGGAACTGGGCGAGAGGCTCGCTGCTCACCACTCCGGCAAGGTAGAGCAAAAGGCTATGCGCAACCGCGATACCTGCTGCCCACAACAGTTGTGGCTTGAAAATCACCTCGAAGATGAACCCTCCCCGGCCGATTCGGCCACGCACCGCGCGCCGATCCTCGTCGTTGGTCGCCTCGACGTAGCGCGTGCCTATCAGCAGGCCAGCGACCACCGCAAAGAGCGCGCCGAGCAGCCCAACCCAGTCGGGCCGCGCCGCCAGCGCCACGCCAACCCCGCACAACACCGCCGGCACCACCCCAAAGGCCGCAAGTTTCACAGCGCGCGAGCGCGGCACACCGAACGCGGTATAGGCAGTCTCCTCCTGCTGCAACGCGACAAGTACAAGCACCGTGACCATGCTGGGGAGGAATGCGGCAGAAAGCGCACTATCCACCACAAACGGCCCAAACGCCATGACGGCGATCAACGGCACCATCCACAGCAGCCGCTTCAGCGGCGAGGCGACAAACTGGTGGCGAAAGAATCCGAGAAGCGTGGTGTTCATTACGACACCTCCAACACGTGCTCGATGAGGTCGTCGAACTTGGCGGCGCGGGCATGGCGCGGGGCGTCGTCGAGAGGAACAAGCTCGGGGCCAGCAACAGCGAACGCGTCCGCATCCTCCGGGACACATTGCTTTGCGACGACCCCATCACGCCCCAGAATCACCGCACTGTCCAGCACCTTCGCGGCGTCATCGATGTGGTGTGTGGCCATGACGATCGTGCGCCCCGTGTCCGCCTGCGCCAACAGGTGGCGGTAGAACAAGTCGGTGTTGTGGGTGTCGAGGCCGACGTAGGGCTCGTCGAGAAGCAAAAGCTCCGTGCCGGATGCGAGGCCGATGACGATGGAAACCATGGCGCGCTGGCCTCGCGAGAGTTTCTCGTAACGGGTGCCCAGGGCGGGATCCAAGGCGAAGTCGGCGATGAGTGTGTCCGCGATGGTTTGGTTCCAACCGCGGAAGCGCAAGCGCGCTCCCTTGATCACGTCTGCAGCGGACCACCAGCCGGGGTAGGCGGTATCAACACCGGTCAGGCACGTGTTGTCCATGACCCGGGCGTTGTCGAAGGGGCGCTGCCCGAACACCTCAACGGTGCCGTCGGTGGGTTTCAGCTGGCCGGCGAGGATGCGCAGCAGCGTGGATTTACCCACGCCGTTGCGTCCGAGCAAGCCGTGGATACCGGGCCCGAGGTCCAGGTCGACGCCGTTGAGCACGTGCGTGCTGCCGAAGCGATGCGTGAGGCCAGCGGTGTGGATTGTCATCGGTACAGTCCTCTACTTTCTGCGACGCGGTCAATGAGGTCGTGGAGGTCGGCGCGGGAGTAGCCGAGGTGGACGGCTTCGTCGATAAGCGGTGCGATGTACTGGCCCGCAAACGCCTCGCGGCGAGTGGCCAGGATGCGCTCGCGGGCGCCGTCGGTGACGAACATGCCGAGGCCGCGGCGCTTTTCCAACACGTTGTCGCTCACAAGCAGCGTCAGCCCCTTGCGCGCTGTAGCGGGGTTGATTTCGTGGAACTGCGCCAACTGATTCGTCGATGGGGCCTGATCGCCGGGTTTCAGGGAACCGTCGACGATGAGGTCCTCCACAAAACTGGCGATCTGCACGAATAACGGCTCCGCATCAGTATTCACGACGCCTCCATTCGCCTCATTGGTTAGTTACTCGAGTAACCAACTAACTAACACGGGTTCAGGTGGAGTGCAACCAAAAAACAGAAAAAGAACATGGAGAACCCGCGCAAAATCAGGCAAGATGGGCCGTGAAAATCAACTTAGCAACGAAAAGAATCGGAATTTAGGAGCCATGCTTGAACGCACACTGGTGTTCGTCGACACGTCTTACCTGCTCGCGAGCTTTTACAATTCGTGGGAAATCGGCGCAAGAGCGCAACTAGAAATCGATCTCCCCGAGGTAGTCAACGCCCTCGGGAACATGATCACCGACCAACTCCATCAACCCATCCATAGGCAACTTTGGTACGACGGCATCCCCGACTCCGGGCCCCACCGCTACCAACGCGCGCTGCGCACCTGCGACGGCGTGCAACTCCGCACCGGCCAACTCATCGAATGGGGCGAACGACGCACCCAAAAAGGCGTTGACACCCGCCTCGTCGCCGACCTCGTGGTCAACGGCCTGAGCGAAAAATTCACCGACTTCGTCCTCGTCTCCGGCGACGCAGACATGATCCCCGGCGTCGAAGAAGTCACCCGCACCGGCACCCGCGTACACCTCTACGGATTCGGGTGGGACTCCATGTCCTCCGCACTGCGCCACGCATGCGACAGCACCACCATTCTCGACCCGCGCGAGGACTTCTCCAACGCCATGCGCCTGCAAGTCCTCGAAGGCCCCCTGCCGCCGACCATCCGGGAGCGCCCGCTTAACGACGCCGCACCCCTCGACGAAGCCGACGGCCCGACCTCCGTCCCAGGCCTTGGCCCCGAGCCGCTCAGCGCCGAATGCGCCAACGCCGAAGCAGAGAAACAGGAAGAGAAGACGGGTGCTGGCGATGGTTCGGGTGCCGGTGCTGATGCCGGTGCTGATGCGTCGCAGGGTTCGGCGGAGGGCTCCAAGACCTCTGAGGCCGAGACCACCGAAGCCAAGCCTGCTGCACCTGCCTCGTCTGCTGCACCTGCAGCGCCGAAGCCTTCCGACATTGTCGTGCTCCGGTTGCCCAGCAGCGCACGCACGAACCCGACGAGCCGGAACTCGACGAGCCTTCCGAGGCACAGGTCGAGGCCAACAACGAGTCCAACAAACCCGGCAACAAGCAGGTCTCCAGCGAACAACGCCCGGCTGCCACTCCGGCGCCGACGCCGGCCGCGAAGACAAGCCCTTCGGATACCGACTCGTCCGCCGACTCAACCAAGGCGGAGGATTCCGCGCCGCAGCAGGGACCGAAGCCGGCACCGAAGCCGTCGATGATGGCGCCGCGCCGCAAGCTTCGCTCCCGCTACGTCCCGCTCCCGGAGGAGGTGTGGACGTCCGCCGGCTTCCAAACCCCCTACGACGTGGGACAACAGTACGCGTCATGGTGGTTTGAAAACGCCGCCACCATGGAGCAGCGCGACAGCGCACATCTGCTGTCGGGTGGCGGTCTGCCACCGGAGATCGACAGGCCACTGCTGCAGTTCGCCTGCGAAACCCTCCACGAGTACACGCTGAGCGAAACCCAGCGCGTCAATCTTCGCGACGGGTTCCACTCCGGCATCCGCGGTGTCCTGATCAACATCCGTCGCAACTAGTCGCTTTACGACGACACCGGGGCCGCCAACCACCTTGCGGCCCCGTTTTTGCGTTGGTTGCCCTGCGCTTCTCTTCTGCTTCCGGCGCCTCCCCGTCTGCCCCCCTTTCTCGAAATAGTTCCCCGCGCGGGAACTTTCTTCGGTTTCCGGCACCTTTGCCGCGACATTTCCCCAGGTCGGCAGTTCTAGACACTCGTGGTCGGACAAAATAGTTCCCGGATTCAGCGTGAACCTGGGAACTATTTTGCGGCTACGCAGCCGCCCCTGACAGATTTTGAGAAATCTGTCAGGGGCGATTTCTGACCAGGCGCGATGCCGACGGCTGACAGATTCCGGCGGAGTGTGTCAGGAAAGGCCTAGCGCTCGGCGTCAGTGTCGGCATCAGCCTTAGCGTCAGCATCCGACTCGGCGTCGCGGAGGTAGGCCTCGGCGTCGGCGATGGTGTCGTCGGCAGCGCCCGCCGCTTCGGCAACGCCAGTGTCGGCAGTCTCAGCAGAATCGGCAGCGTCCCCCTCGGAGCCGGCTTCGAGCTGGCGGTCGGCTGCGGAAGCAGAAGCACCCGAACCGGCTTCGAGCTCGCCGCCCATGGAGGCACGGATCTCGGCGAGACGGTTGGAGGCGGCCGCATCGGAAGAGCCGGACTCGATTTCGGCGATGCGATCGTTCATGGAGTCCTTCATCAACTCCTGCTGGCCAAGTGCGTTGGCGTAGCGCCGTTCGATTTTGTCGCGTACGCCGTCGAGGGTGGGCACGTCGTCAGTATTGAACTGGTTCATCGTGTCCATGGTGCGGGCCGTGTGCTCCTGCATCTTGGCCTGGTTGAGCTGGGACTCGAGTTGGGAAACCTGGGCCAGTTGCTCCTGCAGGCGGGCCTCGGACTGCTTCTGCTTTTGCTGTGCTTCCTTGGCGGCGTGGTCGGCGGAGGCGTAGGACTGCTTGGTTTGCTCAAGTTCCTGCTCGACGGACACCAGTTGGGTGGCGATGACCTCGGCGGTGGAGTTGAACTGTTGGGCCTTTTCGGTGTCGCCGGCGGCGGTGGCCTTGTCGGCTGCTTGGAGGGCGGTGCGGGCCTTGGCCTGCAGGTCGTCCTGGGACTTAATCAGACGGTCGAGTTTCATCTGCAGCTGGTTGCGGTTGCCGATGATGTTGGCGGCCTGCTGGGTGATGTCTTGGTGCTGCTTCTTCGCGGCTGCGATGGCCTGTTGGATTTGCACCTTCGGGTCGGCATTCTCGTCGATTTTGGTGTCGAAAGACTGCATAAGGTACTTCCAGCCCTTGGTAAACGGGTTCGCCATGGTTGGGTCCTTTCGGTGTTTGTCGGTTTGGGTGCGTCGTCGTTAGGCAAGTGTACGCATGAAAAAAGCGCCCGGCAGGCGGGCGCTTGGGTGGTGAGGTCTAGTTTTCCTCGGTGTTTTGGGCTGCGATCTGACGGCGAACCTCGTCCATATCGAGGTCCTTGACCTGGCTAATCACGTCTTCGAAGGCGGCTGGCGGAAGGGCGCCTGCCTGCTGCCAGATCATGATGCCGTCGCGGAAAGCCATAAGTGTCGGGATTGCCTGGATTTCCAGGGCGGCGGCGAGCTGCTGATTCGCCTCGGTGTCGAGTTTGGCAAACGTCACATCGGTGTGAGTCTCGGATGCCTTTTCAAAGGTGGGGGCGAACTGGCGGCAGGGGCCGCACCAGGAGGCCCATGCGTCGACAAAGACGATGCCGTCCTTTGTGACGGTTTGCTCAAACGTGTCCTCAGTTACATCAACGGTGCTCAACGTTTCGCTCCTTATTGCGTTAGGTTATCCTCTTGGACGTTGTGCAAAGTACAACGCGATGAGTTTTGTCGTATTCCAACCCGTGTTGGGCCGCTTTAAGGAGGCGCTCACCAGTCATGACCAAGACCTACAAGATTTCTGGTCCTGATGATGAAGTTGCTGTTGCTTCACTTGCAGATGAACTTTCGATGGTGGAGGGCGCGCATGAGGTGGACATCAATATGGAGGATGGGGTCCTGACGGTTGTCGGGTTCTTGTTCACCGATGAGGATGTCCGGCTGGCGGCGGTGAACGCGGGCTACGATTTACATTTGTAACCGTTTGAAACTGCATGAGGAGGCTGTGATGGCTGAGCGTACGTTCCAGGTTGATGGCATGACCTGCGGGCATTGTGAGTTGAGTGTGCAGGAGGAGGTTGGCGAGATCGCTGGCGTCACCGGCGTGAAGGCTGACCACAAATCCGGCAATGTTGTCGTGGAGGGCGAGGGCTACTCCGACGCGGATATTGCTGCTGCTGTTGAGGAAGCGGGCTACAAGCTGGCTTAATCGGGGGATTTTGCCACGGATGTATGGTGGGGGGCATGACTCATACCCCTGTGGCACTACAACAGATCGAGCTCGGCGTAACAGGGATGACCTGTTCGTCGTGCTCTTCGCGTATTCAGCGCAAGTTAAACAAGCTCGACGGCGTGGATGCGTCGGTAAATTACTCCACGGAGACTGCGACTGTTTCGTTTGATCCGTCGTCGACGTCGACGCAGTTGCTTATCGACGAAGTCCGCGCCGCCGGCTACGACGCCTTTGAAATGGGTGACGAAAACGGTGGGGAAACTGGAGGGGACGGGGGGTCGTCGACAAGCAATGCTCTCGATGAGGCGCGCGACAATGAAGCGGAGCAGTTGAAGCGCACGACGATTTGGGCGGCGCTGGTGTCGCTGCCAGTGATGCTGGTGAGCATGATCCACGGGCTGCAGTTTCCGAATTGGGAGTTTGCGGCGCTGGCGGCCACGACGCTGGTGTTTTTCTCCGCGGGCAGTGTGTTCCACCGTGCGACGTGGGTGAATCTGAAGCACGGCGCGATGACGATGGACACGCTGATCACGCTGGGTACGTCGGCGGCGTACCTGTGGTCGATTTGGGCGCTGTTTGTTGGTGGCCCTGGTGAGCCGGTGTACCTGGAGACCGCGTGTGTCGTGATCACGTTCCTGCTCTTGGGTAGGTGGTTTGAGACGCGCGCGAAAGGGCAGTCCTCGGAAGCGCTGCGCGAACTGCTGAGCATGGGCGCCAAGGACGCGGCGGTGATCCGCGGGGATAAAGAGGTCCGGGTGCCGATCTCGCAGGTAGTTGTGGGGGATCGTTTCGTGGTTCGCCCTGGTGAGAAGGTGGCCACGGATGGGCGTGTGATCTCGGGGCATTCAGCTATCGACGAATCCATGCTGACCGGCGAGTCCGTCCCGGTGGAGGTCGGCGAGGGCTCGATGGTCACCGGCGCGACCCTGAACACGTCGGGGCGACTGGTGGTGGAGGCCACCCGCGTTGGGTCGGAGACGACGCTGGCGCAGATGGGGCAGCTGGTCAAGGACGCGCAGGCTGGCAAGGCGCCGGTGGAGCGCCTCGTGGACCGGATCTCTCAGGTGTTTGTGCCGACGGTTGTTGTGATTTCCCTGATCACGCTGGTGGGACACCTGTTGGTTGGCCATGCGGTGGAGGACGCGTTCACGGCTGCGGTGGCGGTGCTGATCATCGCGTGCCCGTGCGCGCTGGGCCTGGCCACGCCGACGGCGATCTTGGTGGGTACCGGCCGTGGCGCCCAGATGGGGTTGTTGATTAAGGGCCCGGAGGTGCTCGAATCGACTCGCCAGGTGGACACGGTGGTGATGGATAAGACCGGCACGGTGACTACCGGCCAGATGGGTGTGGCCGAGGTGCTGCCTGGTCCGGGCTACGAAACCGAGGAGGTGCTGCGCCTGGCTGCCGGTGTGGAGGCTGGCTCCGAGCACCCGATCGCACAGGCGATTGTTGAGGCCGCCGACGATGTCCCCGAAGCGACCGGCTTTGAGAATCTTCCAGGCCAGGGCGCTTCCGCGCGTATCGACGACCGCCTTGTCCGCGTCGGCCGCCCCACCGGGGACCTTGGTGCCCTGGCGGATGCGTTCACTGAGGCCGAGCAGCGTGGCGCGACCGCCGTTGCCGTGGAGGTCGACGGGGTTGTGGCCGGTGTGATTGCTGTGCGAGACACCGTAAAGGAGGACTCGCGCGATGCCGTCGCACGCCTGCGAGACCTGGGGATGACCCCGCACCTGCTCACCGGCGACAACCAGGGCGCGGCGGAGGCTGTAGCGGCTGAGGTTGGGATCGACCCCGCCAACGTCACCTCCGGCGTGCTACCGGAGGACAAGGTCAACGTGGTCAAGCGGCTGCAGGAGTCGGGCCACCGGGTGGCCATGATCGGCGACGGTGTCAACGACGCCGCCGCCCTCGCCCAGGCAGACCTTGGTATGGCGATGGGAGCTGGCACCGACGTGGCCATTGAGGCGTCGGACATTACGTTGATGCATTCGTCGCTACGTTCCGCCGTGGACGCCATCCGCCTGTCGCGCAAAACGTTGAAGACCATCAAGGGCAACCTGTTCTGGGCGTTCGCCTACAACGTGTTGCTCATCCCGGTGGCTGCGCTGGGGCTACTCGACCCGATGCTTGCCGGTATTGCGATGGCCTTCTCGTCGGTATTTGTGGTGTCCAACTCGCTGCGCCTCCGGGCGTTCAAGTCGGCGTAGGTGAGCGTTAGTTTCTTGCGCTGCTGCGATCCAGCATGAGCAGGACGAAGCCAACCGCGATCCAGATGGCAAGCACCCACCAGCTGGCTCCGGCGCCGAGCCCGTCGAAGAAGGAGACGGAGCGGATCAGGTGACCGGTGGCGCCGACTGGCATCCACTGGCCCAGTGTCGACCACCCGGCGGGCAGCAGCCACGGCCCAGTTGCCAGTCCTGAGAGCGGATTGGCCAGGAAGATGGTCAGGATTGCGCCGATGCCCACACCTGGGATGCCGATGATCGCGGCGAGGCCTGCAGTGAGCATGGAGGTTGCCAGGATGCCGCAGCCGATGCCGAGCCACTCAAGTGCGAAGTTGCCGGTCAGGGTGCCGTACGCGGAGTGCAGCATCCAGGTGACCACAAGCGAACCAACTGCGGCGATACCGGTCAGTACCGCGAGTTTTGCCCACTTGTTGCCGCGGAAGAGGAAGGTGGCGATCACCGCGGAGATGATGCCGCCAAACGCCAGCGGCAGGCCGAGGACTGCAAGGCCGGTTGCCTGCGGGTCATCTTGAGAGGTCGGTGCCAGCTCTTCGCGGGTGACCTCTACGCCCTGTGCTTCCATCTTGCTGGCCATGCCCTCAATCATCTGCGCGTAGGGTGCGCCGTTTCCGGCCGCGGTGTAGGCGGTTGCGCCGGTGGGTGCGATGCTCAGCCCGCCGACGGCGTCGCGGTTGAGGACGGCATCGCGCACCTCCTCGCCTGAGCCGTAGACGGTGATGTCTGGGCCGTCTTCGCCCATTGTTTGTTCGAGTTGGCTGGCCATTGGTTCGGGCGCGGCGATGGCGATCGGCACGTCCTTTGGCCCGGATGCGAACGTTGGCGCGAGGAACGCGAACAGCATCAATCCGATGATGATTGGGATACCGATGCTCGCTCCAAGCACCTTTGCTACGGCTGGTCGTTGTGTTTTCGATGCGTTAACCATTGCAAATCTCCTATCTGGAACACGGTGTTCTATTTCTATAGTTCGAACATAGTGTTCCGTTTGCTATGGTGTCAGGCATGAGACAGGACGCCGCTGACAACCGATACGCCATCGTCACCGCAGCCAGGCAATTGCTTCTCGACGAAGGCCCGGGTGTGTCCATGCGCACCATCGCCAAGGCCGCCAAAGTGGGTGTGGCAACCGTGACGCGCCACTTCCCTGAGCGCATCGAGCTTCTCGGTGCCGTCGGCGCCCAAGCCGTTAACGACATCGCCCAAGTCATCGACGACCATGCCGTCGAGTTCACGGTTGATACGCGTAAGGCTTGGCGCAGCACCGTCCATGCCATCGGCAACCTTCAACATGCCGCCCTCGCTCAGGCAATATTTATGGACTCCATGCAGGATCCAGGGGTGGGGCCGGAGCGCCAAGGGGTCGTCGATAAGCGTGCTGCAGAGCTCCGGGAGATTTACGGGGGCCTCCTCGCGCCGGCGAAGCGCGCCAAACTGTGTCCGGCCAACCTGGATCCGTTGGAGTTTCACATATCGCTTGGCATTGTGAGCCGACCGCTACCTGCTCAGGCACCGGACCTACTGGGCCAAGACAAGCTCACACACAAGTTGATCGACACACTGCTCGACGGCTTGGAGGCCCAGGCACACTCAGCTGAATATTAAGTTCCGAGTTTTCGCAGGCCACGGCCTAAACTCCCCCTGCATGAACACTGATCAACAGCTCACGCGCACTGAGCGCCTCGACCGCCTTCCTGTCACCCCGAAACACAAACGCCTGCTTGTCGGCTCCGGCATTGGCTGGGCGCTGGACGCGATGGACATCGGCTTGGTGTCGTTCATCATCGCAGCACTCGCCATCCACTGGGATCTAGACAAGACCACGACGAGTTGGATCGCGTCGGTTGGGTTTATCGGTATGGCGATCGGCGCGTCGCTCGGCGGGTTGCTCGCCGACAAGATCGGACGCCGCCAGGTGTTCGCCGCGACGCTGCTGCTCTACGGGTTGGCCACGGGCGCATCGGCGCTGGCGTGGTCGGTCGCGTCGCTGATCGTGTTCCGCTTCCTGGTGGGCTTGGGCCTCGGCGCGGAACTTCCCGTTGCGTCCACACTGGTCAGCGAGTTTTCTCCACGTAAGGTGCGCGGGCGCATGGTGGTGCTGCTCGAAGCGTTTTGGGCGGTGGGTTGGATTCTGGCGGCGGTGATCGGCACGTTTGTCGTCGCTAATGGCGAGACCGGTTGGCGCTGGGGCTTCGCCATCGGCGCGCTACCCGCCCTGTACGCGATCGTGGTGCGCCTGGGCCTGCCGGAATCGGTGCGCTTCCTGGAATCCAAGGGCCGCCACGACGAGGCTGAGGAGATCGTGCGTTCCTTCGAGGCTGAGGCCGACCCCGCCAACTACGACACCACTGTCCCTGCACAGGAGGAGCCGATCCAAGGTGGCATCTGGGGCGCTGCTTTGCGACGACGCACCGCCGCCTTCTGGACCGTCTGGTTCTGCGTGTCGCTGTCCTACTACGGCGCCTTCATCTGGATCCCATCCCTGCTGGTGGAGCAGGGTTTCTCGCTCGTGCGGTCATTCACGTTCACGCTGATTATCACGCTTGCGCAGTTGCCGGGCTACGCGGTTGCCGCCTGGCTCATCGAGGTCTGGGGGCGCAGGACGACCCTGTCCGTGTTCCTCGCAGGGTCTGCGGTCTCCGCGTTCGGCTTCGGCATGGCGAGTGCCGAGTGGCAGATCATCCTCGCGGGCTGCCTGCTGTCGTTCTTCAATCTCGGCGCATGGGGCGCGTTGTACGCGATCGGCCCGGAGCTCTACCCCACCGCGATCCGCGCGACCGGCACCGGCGCGGGTGCCGCGTTCGGCCGCATCGGTTCGATCCTCGCCCCGCTCGTGGTCCCGCCGGTGCTGGCGTTCGGCGGCTCGACCGCAGTGTTCGGCGTGTTTGCCGCAGCGTTCCTGCTGGCGTGCGTCGCTGCGTTTACGTTGCCGGAGCAAAAGGGAGTTGCGCTTGCCTAGCGACGACACCACGTACCATCCCACTCATCCCCCGTTCCCGTGTTAAGGATTGCCATGCGTCGCGTACTCGCCCCCTTGTCTCTGCTGACCGCCTTGTTGCTCGCCGGTTGCGCGGGTGGGACCGGCGAGCCGGAGACCATCGTGGTCACGTCGACCGAAGTCGTCGACGCACCCGCACCTGAATCGGCGCCGGAGGCGAATCCTGAAACCGAGCCGGAATCCGAACCTGCACCTGCTTCAGAACCAGAGCAGCCCGCTGCCCCGCTAGCCGGAGCGTTCGAACTCGACCCGGCGTACAAAGATCAGGTCGGCGGCAAGTGCGGCATGACACCCGACGGCGCGAAGATTTCCGTCGGCGACACCACCTCCTGCGACCTCGCGGCAGCGGCCTACCCACATGCGATTAACGCCACGTGGGCCTGGAGTAACAAACCAAACGTAACGTCGGTGCCGTTCACGAATATCTCCGGTGTACCCAGCCCCATCACCGGCGGTGCGTATGACCTGCGCTGCGCTGTCGGATCTTCGGGGCAGACGATGAGCTGCTACGGCCCGGACAACGACCCGTACATGACCTACGAGCTCGAGATGACCACAACGTGGCACCCGCGCATCAACATCGTTGGGGAGTACCCACACAACTAACTAACCGTGGGCCATGTTGACAAAGCGCGAGTAGTGCAGCTGGTGCGCCACCGGGATGGTGTCAATCGGGCCGCCACGGTGCTTGGCCACGATGATGTCGGCTTCGCCGGCGCGCTCGTCGTCACGATCCTGTGAGTCCGGGCGGTACAGCAGGAACACCATGTCGGCGTCCTGCTCCAGCGAGCCCGACTCACGCAGGTCAGCCAACTGCGGGCGCTTGTCGGTACGTGCTTCGGGGCCACGGTTGAGCTGCGAAATCGCAATGACCGGCACCTCGAGCTCCTTGGCCAACAGTTTCAGGTGGCGGGAGAACTCCGAGACCTCCTGCTGGCGGGACTCAACGCGCTTGCCGGAGCTCATCAGCTGCAGGTAGTCCACCACAACCAGGTCCAGGCCGTGCTGCTGCTTGAGGCGGCGGGCCTTGGAGCGAATCTCCATCATGGTGAGGTTCGGGGAGTCGTCGATAAATAGCGGCGCATCCTGGATCTCCGTGAGGCGCTTGGTCAGCTTCTCCCAGTCGCGCTCCTCCATCTGGCCGGAACGCATCGCGGAAAGCTTGATCTCCGTCTCGGCGGAGAGCATGCGCATAATGATCTCGGAGGCACTCATTTCCAGCGAGAAGATCACGCTGGTTTTGCCCTGGTGGATCGAGCAGGAGCGCATGAAGTCCAGCGCTAGTGTCGACTTACCCACACCAGGACGTGCTGCGATGATGATCATCTGGCCGGCGTGAAGGCCGTTGGTGAGCTTGTCTAGGTCGATAAACCCAGTCGGCACGCCGGCCTCGAGGGCGCCGCCGGATGCGATCATGGTCAGCTCGTCGATAGTTGGCTTGAGCAATTCCGAGAGCGGACGGTAATCCTCGCCCACGTTATTGCGGGAAATGGAGAACACCTTCTGCTGCGCATGGTCGACGAGCGCTTCGATCTCCATGCCCTCTTCGCCCTCGTAGCCCAACTGGACCACCTGGGTGCCGGCGTTAACCAGCTGGCGCAGGATCGACTTCTCTTCGACGATCTCCGCGTAGTAGCCGGCGTTCGCCGACGTCGGCACCTCAGAGATCAGCGTGTGCAGATACGGGGCGCCACCGACGCGCTCCAGTTCGTTGAGACGGTCCAAGCGTGCCGCGACAATGAGCACGTCGACGGAGCTTCCCTGGGAGAACAGGTCCAGAATCGCCTGGTAGATAAGCTGGTGCGCCGGGTGGTAAAAGTCATCCGGCCGCAGCCCGTCGGCCACGTCCAGGATCACGTCCGGGTTGAGCAGCATTGCGCCGAGGACGGAACGCTCCGCGCGCTCGTCGTGGGGCGGGGTGCGGTACTCCTGCTGTACGTCACCACGGTTGTTGCCGTACTTGTTGTAGCGCTTCTGGCCACCCTTGCCGTTGCCGCCGAAGTTATCGCCGCCGGCGAAGCGGTTGGAGCCGCCAGTGTTTTGTTCGAAGTCGGCGAAGTCCCCAAAGTCGCCGTAGTCCGCTACCGGCTCCGGTGGTGGTACGTAGTCGTCGAAGCTGTCGTTCGCACCCATGTTTTCCCCTTTCACTGTGGCTATGACACTACCCTCTCCTCCGACATTTTCTAGACCCACTAAACGAGTTATCCACAGGGGCTGTGAAATCTTTCGACATTGTGCGGGTAGTTATTCACAAGTCATCCACCCAGCTTGTGGAGAACTTGTGTACAGCGACACCAAAACCGCAGGAACTTATCCCAAACGCGCAGGTCACACGCTATTCATCCAAACCGCATACCCCGGGTGTAGCCGGGGGATAACTTCTCACCACGGGGTTTGACAAAGCACATTTCAACAGTTTCGGACCCCTTTTTCGACCCTGCAGCCACGTGCCCAGGCACTTTGGATCCACACTTATCCACATCTTTCACACCACGCGACACCTGTCTCGCAGTTAGAGTGCATACATGGAAACACGAGGCATTCTTTGGATCTACGCCATCGCGATGGTGGCGTTTCCCGCGGCGTGGATAAGCCTGTTGCGTCTGATCGGCGGCGGTTGGGAATTTCGGACCGTCACGGCGGCCTTCGGCACTCTCGAGGCCGTGACCGCATTGCTCGCACTCGGTGGTGCCACGTGGTTCACCGCCGCGGCGCGCGGTCGCAAGAAAATAGGCGCACTGGTCACGGTGTGGCTCGCAACCGCCTGCCTCGTCGTCGGCTGGGGCTCGATGGCCGTTGCGCATTGGGAGGAGTACCAGGCCGACATGGCGTTACCGATCATCAACTTGTTCATGCTCCTCATCCCAGTCGGCACGGTGCTTGTCTTCGCCGCCGCTATCGCCGAGTCCGCATCACGCGCGCGAAGCAAACGCCAGCGGTAGCACCTCCACCCCGTACCGCTCCGCAATGTCGGCCGCCGCAACCGTGACCGACCAGCCCGAATCCATCTCCCCGGTCAGCAGCAGCACGGGGCCTGTCTCCACCTCAAGGCCCGTGTAGTCGTAGTACCGGTCAAGCCCGTTGACGCGAAACGCCGAGTTTCGTGCTTCTACCTCGCGCGATGGCGTATCGACGACCCCACCAAACCGCATCTGCCCCACCCTTGCCAGCGCTTCTGCGGTAGCCACGATCATCTCGTTTCGTGCCGGATCAGCATCGCCCAAAGCGACGACAGTGGTGGGGCGTTCCTCCCAGGCCCAGTCCGCGAGCACGGCGACGAACCGGCCCAGCCAGGCATCCTCACGCCAGTTGCTCAGCGGCCGGTAGGTGTTCGCCCGCAGCAGCTCTGCCAGGGCGGGACCGCGGGCGACGTCGTTAAGGCGCCCCAACGCTTTGCCTTGCAGCACGCCCTTGATCTTGCCGCGGCGCGCGGAGCCGGTCGGCCACATTTTGCGTTGGGTGATTTGGACGCCGGGGGTGCGCAGTTGTTCGTCCATACGCTGCGCCAACGCAGCGTCCACGTCCACTGGCAGGTGATTGCCGGTGCAGTTGTCGCAGCGCCCGCAACGCTCATCGGGCGCGAGAGTGGGGTCGTCGAGTTCACGACGTAGAAACGCCATACGGCACCCATCCGTGGCTTCGTAGGCCAGCATCAGGTCCTGTTCGCGCTTACGCGCTTCGGCGAGCCCACCGTAGCGCTCGTGGTCATACTTCCAGGCAGCACCCGTGGATACCCAGCCGCCCTTCACGCGACGCACGGCGCCGTCGACGTCGAGAACCTTCAGGGCCTGGTCGATACGCGTACGGGAGAGGTCCACGAAGTTCTCCAGCCGAGGTGTGGAGAACGGTTCCTCGCTCAGCGCACCCAGCAGTTGATGCACCACGTGTTCCTCCGGCATGGACACGGACGCAAAGTAGTCCCACACGCGTTCGTCCTCAGGGCCGGGCAGCAGCACAACCTCGGCGTGGTCGGTGGCACGCCCGGCGCGGCCGATCTGCTGGTAGTAACTCACTGGCGACGACGGCGCCCCCAAGTGCACAACGAAGCCCAGGTCCGGTTTGTCGAAGCCCATGCCCAGCGCGGACGTAGCCACGAGCGCTTTGAGTTCGTTGTCGATCAGGGCGCGCTCGAGGCGTTCGCGCTCCTCCGCTTCGGTGCGTCCGGTGTACGCGGCGACGTTCCAGCCAGCGTTTTCGAGTGCCTCGGCGAGGTCGTGCGCAGCGGCGACGGTCAGGCAATAGATGATGCCGGAGCCGTTGACATAGGCGAGGTACTGCGCGATCCACGCCGCGCGCTGGGTTGGGTCCGGCAACTGCACCACGTTCAGCGCGAGCGACTCGCGGTCCAGCCCGCCACGCAGCACACCGGTGTTCTCGCCGAGTTGAGCCACAACGTCAGCCACCACACGGTCGTTCGCGGTCGCTGTCGTGGCGAGGACCGGGGTGGCCTCCGGGAGGTCGCTAATTAGCACCGCAATACGGCGATAATCGGGGCGGAAGTCGTGGCCCCAGTCCGAAATACAGTGCGCCTCGTCCACCACCAACATCCCGGCGGAGCGCGCGAGTTGCGGCAGCACCTGCTCCCGAAAGTCCGGCGCGTTGAGGCGCTCCGGGCTGATCAGCAGCAGGTCGTAGTCGTTCAGGCGCGCCTGGATCTCGTCCCACTCGGTCATGTTCGCCGAGTTGATCGTCGCCGCGCGAATCCCTGCGCGCGCCGCCGACTCCACCTGGTTACGCATCAACGCCAACAGCGGCGACACAATAATCGACGGCCCGGCCCCTTCCTCACGCAGCAACTTCGCCGCAATGAAGTACACCGCCGACTTACCCCAACCGGTGCGCTGCACGACGAGCATGCGTTTTCGCTGATTCACCAACGCGTCGATGGCGGTCCACTGGTCGTCGCGAAGCATGGCCTCGGGACCCGCAATGCCTTTGAGAAGTTCGTCTGCTTGTGTGCGCGTCGCTGTCATGGCGCAACCCTATAACACCGCCACGACACGGCCCTGGCCTGCAGCTACAGTAGTATCAGCGTCATGGAATCATTCGACGAGTCGGAAGTCGCGAGCTACGAGGAAACACGGCGACTTACGCACGCTGAGCTCGATCGTATTTTCAACGAGCGCGCTAACCTCATGGCGCGACTCAAGGACGCTTAACCAAATTCCCCCTCTGCCCAGTCCGCCATGAACTCGGCGATGCCGTGCGGGTCCGCAAGGAAGTCGCGCGTCGCCCGAAACGCCAGCGTGTCCTCCACCGCAAGGTTGCGCTCCACCCCGTCGTCGCTGATCTCGATGATCTCCGCACCCGGGATCGCCGCCACGATGGGCGAATGCGTGACGACGACTACCTGCGCCCCCACCTCACCCAACGCATGCAACTGCGCCAACAGGGCCATTTGGGCGACGGGGGACAGGCCGGACTCGGGCTCGTCGAGAAGATACAGCGCGTTGGGGATCAGCCGCGATGTCAGTTCGAGGACCGATTCGCCGTGGGAGCGCCCGCCGAATTCGGTGATGCGCGTATGTGTTTCGCCGCGCAGGAAGTAGCCGACTTTCGCCCGCGGGCCGGTGGTCAGGGTGAGCACGCCGTACAGCGGGTCGTGGGCGCCCGCCTTTTCCACACCCCACGTGCCGCCTTCCAACGTGAACCCCCAGGCACGCGCCATGCCTTCCAACAGCGTGGACTTGCCCACCCCGTTGCCGCCGGTAATCACCGTGATTGGCCGCCTCAAGGCAAAACCGAACTCGGCGACGTGCGCGATGGCCGGGGTTTCCACAGCCCATGGCGGTGCGGCTTGGGCGTCGACGTCAACGCGTTGAATGAACATCATGGCCCCACCAGGTAGCGGGCGGTGCCGGCTGGGTCGTTGATGAATTCGCGGGTGGCGGTGACGGGCTCGCAGTCGTCGTAAAGCATGGGCTCAAGGTCGGGAACATGCAGGATGCGGGCGTCTGGGATGGCGAGGAGCACGGGCGAATGCGTTGCGACGACCACCTGTGCCCCACGCCGCGCTAGCACCGTCAGCAGGCCGAGGAGTTCGAGTTGGGAGAAGGTGGAGAGGCCGTCTTCGGGCTCGTCGAGAAGAATTAGCGAGTCCGGGCCGAAGCGGGTGCGCGCCAGGTCCATGATGCCCTGGCCGTGGCTGCGTCTGGTGAGGCCTACAAGCGGGTCGGCGGGCCCCAGGCTCTCGTGGTATTCCGCAAGGTCAAGGTATGTTTCGCCGCGCAGGAAGTAGACGTCGCGGGGGTTTTCGCGGCGCGTCAGCGTGAGCGAGCGGTGCAGGGCCGAATGGTCTGCGGCGGTAAAGCGCGCGTGGCGCGAACCGCCAGCAGCGTTGGCGCCCATGGCCACGGCGATCGCCTCGACGAGCGTGGATTTTCCGGAACCGTTATCGCCGGTCAACAGCGTGACCTGGCCTAACTCGAGCGGCGTTTGCTGGAGGGAGTGCACCACCGACAGATCACGCGCGTAGCCCTGGACAGGAGCATCAATGCGCACACGGGTAAGAAACATGGGGCTACCGCCAGTTCTCAATCTTCAAGCCGCCAACCCGTGAAAACTCTTTCTCGTTGGCGGTGACTAGGACTAAGTCTTGTCGGATCGCTTGGGCCGCAATCCATAGATCGTTAGCCCCAATCGGTAGCCCTCTATCTAGAAGATCTGCCCGAAGCCGTCCGTAAATCGATGCACATTCCTCATCGACTCCCAATATGCGTCTACCGTGTAGCAGTACCCTGTACGTCCGGTGCAGGATCTCTGGATTTACCGACCGCTGAATACCCGCTTCAATCTCACCGAGAACAACAGTAGAGAGCCATAGCTTTGAGCTCGCACATTCAGTTACTCGTTGGACAACCCGGGGTTGAGTTCCCCGTTCAATGTCGATCCAGACATTCGTGTCAAGAAGATATCCCATCGAATCGTTCATCCTCCGTGATCAGGGGAATGATCGAGGTTCGGCACTTCGTCGAGTGGGAGGTCTTCAATTTCCTCAATTAGTCCCTGCTCGAGGTTGTGTTCCTTCTGGAATTCACGAAGCCTGGCGACGACAAGTCCGAAATCCTCTTCCTCCGGCCTCAGAAGAAGCCCTTCCGGCACGGCTTCAATGGACACAGCCCCAGATGCAATGCGTAGTGCTGCAGGGATTCGCACTGCCTGGCTGTTCCCAGATTTAAAAACAGTCGTACGGATCGGACCGCTCACATTCGGTTCCTCTCGAATAGGTTCTGCCATGACACCCTCCACAGATCGATGTATATCCGCAACGATATACAGATTCGCGGTGTCCAGCAAGACCCTCTTTTACCGCAGACCTGCTGGCAGTGGCGTTGCGGCATCTGCCGCGACGAGGATCCCGTAGGCCGCGCCGGAGATGATCCCGACGATGTTGGTGCTGCCGTCCGGATTCACGGTGTACAGCGGGGAGCCCGAATCGCCCTGCAGCGACAGGATCATCACCGCGATCTCTCCGGTGCGCGGGTTCACGTTGAGCACCGGGCCGCAGGTACGGGACGTGCGTGCGCCGTCCTTGCACACGATCTGACCTTCGCGTACCGAGGTCACCGGCGCGCGCCCCGCCACACGCCGCGTGGGGTTGATGAACTGCGCGAACTGGCTCAGACCATGCAGCGCACCGATGAACGGAATATCGATAAAGCCGCCGCGCATGGCGCGGGCATCGGTGACGTGACGGTCCATGCGGAACCAGGCAACGTCCTTCAACTCGCCGCCGAGCGTGTTGTCGCCCTCGAGCTCAAAACCCGAATCCTGCAGGTTGCTCGCTACTGGGGTGCGCGCATCCGCAGCCAGCACCCGCACCGCGTGCGCCCCACCGATCGGCGCGAGGCAGTGACCGGCGGTCACGCCGTACATCGCGCCGTCCCGGTACGCGATGGAGTTCAACGTGCAGCCATACTTCTCCCCATCGCTGTATTCGATACGGATGCTGTCGCCCGCATACATGGCCAGTGCTTGGGCTGGGGTGGCTGCCATGCCAAGCACGCCCGCTGCTGCGACAGTGAGGGACAAAACGGTGTTGCGCATCCGGCGCAGGCGGGAAGAGATCATGGCGAAGATTCTTCCACACTTTGGGTATGCAAAAAGCGCGGGCCCCACTCCTCACAAGTGGGACCCGCGCTACAAGTGCTGTTGTCGTTGGACTGCTGCGTGCTGTTCTGACGCGCAGTCGTCGTCAAGCGGTGCTTATGCGCTTACGACCTCGAAGTTCACCTTGCCCTCCACGTCGTCGTGGAGGTTAACCTTGACCTGGTAGCCACCGGTCTTGGTCACCAGGCCCTTAGGCACGGTGATGCGGCGCTTGTCCAGGTTCGGGCCGCCGGCAGCCTTGACGGCGTCGGCGATGTCGGCAGCCTTCACGGAGCCGAAGAGCTTGCCGTTGTTCGCAGTGCGAACGGCAACCTTGACGCCGGTGAGCTGGTCGAGCTGGTCGCGCAGCTCCTTGGCGTGATCCAGGTCGCGGACCTGGCGCTCAGCCTGAGCACGCTTAATGTCTTCAATCTGCTTCTCTGCGCCGCGGGTAGCCGGGATAGCCAGGCCGCGCGGGAGCAGGAAGTTGCGTCCGTAACCGTTCTTGACCTCGACGACCTCGCCAGGTTCGCCAAGCTTCTCGACGGCAGCGGTGAGGATCAGCTTCATAATCCTAACCTTCCTTATGGTGAAAAATGCTTGATGTGTGGTTGTCGTTTAGAACGGTGGCTCATCGCCCGCGCCACCGAAGCCACCGGCCTCGGGTGCGGAACCCCACGGATCATGTGCAGGCTGCTGGGGCTGGTTCTGGCCGCCTTGGCCCTGGCCCTGGGTTTGGCCGCCGAAGCCGCCACCCTGGTTACCTTGGCCGCCGCCGAAACCGCCCTGGTTAAAGCCGCCCTGCTGCTGGTTCTGGCCGCCGAAGCCGCCACCCTGGTTGCCCTGGCCGCCGCCGTAGCCGCCCTGCCCGCCCTCACGCGGGTTGCGGTTGACGTTAGCCGTGGCGTACTTCAGGGACGGGCCGACCTCATCGACCTCGACCTCGAACACAGTACGGTTTTCGCCCTCTTTAGTTTGGTAGGAACGCTGCTTGAGCTTGCCGGTGACCACAACGCGCATGCCCTTGGTCAGGGACTCTGCGACGTTCTCGGCCATCTGGCGCCAGCAGTTACAGGTCAGAAACAGTGCTTCGCCATCCTCGAACTGGTTCGTCTCCCGGTTATACGTACGTGGGGTGGACGCGATGCGGAAGTTCGCAACCGCGGCACCGCTCGGGATGAAACGCAGTTCCGGGTCAGCAACCAAGTTGCCGACAACGGTAATCGGGGTATCGCCTTGAGCCATGTTTCGTGAACCTTCCTACCTGCTGATCGTGTGGTTGTAGAGCCTACCGGTCTTACTTATCGGTACGCAGAACCTTGGTACGAAGAACGTTGTCGTTCAGGTTCAGCAGACGGTCGAGCTCCTTGACCGTGTCAGCCTCGCAGTCGAGGTTCACAACGGCGTAGATGCCCTCTTCCTTCTTGTTGATCGGGTAAGCAAGACGCTTCTTGCCCCACACATCAACGTTCTCCACCTTGCCGTTGTCCTTGCGGACAGTCTCCAGGAACTTATCCAGGGACGGGGCAACGGTGCGCTCATCCTGCTGCGGATCGAGGATGATCATTACTTCGTAGTGACGCACGGACCTCATCACCTCCTATGGTCTTAGTCTGTTCGGCCATAACCCTTGTGGTCATGGCAGGAGGGTCGTTGCGTCAAGCAACCTGAACAGACTACCCCACGGTTTGCACTGCTCAAAACCCTGGCCGCGGGGATGACATGAAAGACTCCGCATTGCGGACAATTGGCCGGCAACCAATCGTTGGCAGGCACCAACGGCTGGCGTTAGAACGGCAACCCCGGCAACTTCGGCAGAGCCGGCAGCGGGATGCCCAACGACGGCCCGACCGCCGCAACCGCAATACCCAAAGCTGCGAGAACTCCGACCACAAGGCCCACGATCGCGAGCGGGGATACCTCAACCTCACCCTGAGAACTCAAACTGCTCAAGCCCGCCTCACCGCGCAGCGAGTCGATGTTCCAATTACGAACCTCGTCAATGCTGGTCGGGTACTTCACCTCTCGGTTGCCGCCGTCTGCGCAGGCAACCCGCGCGTTCATATCCACTTCGAGGTACGCCATCGTTCCCCCGATGGCGAGTTGGACATCGTCGGCGGCCAAGAACGTTTTCCGGAAAGTCTTCAGATCGGACTGGGACAGGTTGCCCTGCACAACGAAGCTCTTCCAGGCAACGTCTTCAAAGTCCTGCCGGTTCACGCGCTTGCCCCGCACACGGTTCGCCTCCTCAACACCAAGTGCGCTGACCGGCCGCTCCGAGATGCTGCCCTGTTTGATGCTCGGCTTTACCGCCCACACCTCGACCTTTGTAAGTTCCTCGGTGAGGTGTTGTGCCAGCACATGCTCCATACCTACCTGCTGGAGGCGTTCCGTGTACCGCTGCTCAGTGCGCTTTTGAGCCTCTTTGGCGTCTGCGAGCCTGCTCGCGAGATTCTTCTGTGCCTCCACAAGCTCTGCAAGCGAGGGTTCTGCCCGGAACTCCCGAACGATGTTCTCTGTTCCGGGGTACAGCACCTCAAATGCTTTCACCGCAGCGTTGGCGTACACCTCTTGTGTGCTGACGTTGGCCCAGGCGCTGTAGGTTGCCGCTTCCCGGTCGTTCAGCTTTAACATGCAGATCCCGTTCGCCGCCAACACCATGGGCCCTTCATTCGGCCCGACTGTAGCGGCGACTGCAGCTGGGGCAAGGCCGCCCGCGACCAGCGATACGGCGAGCGGCAGGGTAAGAATTCGACGGTTCAACGCGGGCTCCTTTTTAGCAACAGCAGTCCGGTATCGGACACGGTGCTTTCAGGATATTTTCACCGAGCAGAACCCGCAGCAAAACGCGAAAATCTTCGGTCTTAGCGGTCGACGTCTAAAACGAGGCCGTCCTTATCGATATCAATGTCGATTTCGCCGAACTCCACCTCGAAGTAGCCGTCATCGTCCCACTCCACTTTGGCCTTGCCATCCTGGGCGGCCTTTAAGACGTCTTGGACTTCGGCTTCGGTCACGTTTTCGTCGACAAGATCCTTGCGCGCCTCGTCCGAGTAGCCGGTCACAGCGGCTGGGAGATCCTCGGACACAGCGGCTCCAGCGTTCGACGTTTCCGTCACCGTTTCGGGCGCGACGGTTTCAGTGACTGTTTCGGGCGCAGTCTCGCCAGAATCAGAACACGCCGCCACGGCAAGTCCTGCTGTGGCGGCGACTGTCAGGGCAACCATCTTCTTCGTAAGCATGGCCCCACTGTAACGACGAAGATCAGGTCGGGTTTGGCACCGCGACGAAAAGTGCGAGCGACACCGGGATGATCGTCATGAACACAAACGCAACCGCGCCGTAGATGATCGACTCTTTCTTGCGGCCCTTCGTTGCCATGTAGAACGACGCGCCGAACAGGGCAAACGCGATCAGGATAGAGACGATGCCGAGGACCGTTGCGGTGGTCATGGTTGCGTACTCACCGCCTCCACCTCAGGCTCGGGCGTGGGCTCGTCGATAAGCACAGGCTCTTTCCACTGCGCAGGCAGCGACATCAGCGGGTCGTGGCCGTTGTGCGCGTCGCGGACCTTGTCCGGGCGCTTGCCGAGCATTTGCTTGACGACGAGCACCATCACCGCCACGATAAACGCATCGCGCGCCAGGATGAAGATGTCCAGGAACCAACCCGGCACACCCATGTTGTCGTCGCCCATCATGTGCCACATCAGCACCGGCCAAACCATCATGTCCGCCACCATCCAGGACAGCAGCAGACGCCAGTACGGCAGTGCGAGGACCGCGGGAACCACGAACCACAGAGAGTACTGCGGGCTCCATACCTTGTTAAACAGCAGGAAGAAGCCGACGATGAGCACGATCAGTTCCGCAATGCGCGGGGTTTGCGGCGCACGCAGGCCGAGGATGAGGACGAACAGGCAGCCGAGCAGGAACAGGATCAGGGTGACGGCGTTGAGGATCACCGGGGCGCCCTCACCGGAGTCGAAGCCGGCCCACCCGAACTCGCGGGAGAGCACCGCGTAGATGGTGGTCCACTCCCAGCCGCGGTCGGTGTTGAGGCGGTTGAACTCGCTCCATGCGTCTGGGTAACGCAGGTACACCGGCGCGTTGACGGCGATCCAGGTGATGGCGGTGGCGCCGACCATCTTGAAGAACGGCACGAGGTCACGCTTGCGGATCGCCACAGTGACGTACGCGCCGAGGATGAACAGCGGCCACAGTTTGAACGCGGTGCCCAAACCGACGAGCACACCGGCCAGCCACCACTTGCGGTTGCGCGCCGCGAGCATCGCTGCGACGGCGAAGAAGATCGAGGGGATGTCCCAGTTGGTAAACGCGTGGACGATCAGCAGCGGCGAACCGGCGACGAGCAGCGTGTCCCAGATGCGGTTGCCGGCAAGTTCCGCGACCATGCGGATGGTGATCACCCAGATGATGGACATCAGCAGTGCGGTGACGTAGAAGTACCAGCCGGATTCCGGCAGGAAGCTATCAGTCAGGAAGTAGGTACCGCGCGCGATCCAGGCGCTGAGCTGCTGGAACAGGCCAGCGAGCACCGGGTATTCCATGTAGCGGGTCAGGTCGTCTTCTACCCACGAGTAGGCGTAGACAAAGCCCGGCTGGTCCAGACCGCGTGCTCCGTAGAGCGGGATGATGTCGTTGTAGCAGGCAGCGACGAACTGGCGGTTGCCGTCCCAGTTGAGCTGCATGATGCCGTTGTCGTCCAGTTTGCCGCCAGCGCAGCGCGACTTCTGTAGTGCGCCGAAGGACAAGAAGATGTATGCGACGGCGATGATGGCGCGCAGCGGCGTCCAGAACCGGGCGCGGCCGATCTGGGCGAAGCGGCCCATTGGTCCGCCGAGGTAGTTCACCCAGCCGCGTGCCACCGGTTCGGTTTTGCCGGGCTGGACGCGGTCGGCCGGGTCCGGCCATGTGACGGTTGTTTGATCAGTCTGAGACATGCTGTTACTGGAACGCCTCCTGAACTTGGCCGATCACATCGTTGACAGCATCACGCAAGTCCGGCGCAGGCGCCGGTGCGGGAGCAGGTGCAGGTGCCGGTGCTGGCGCGGGAGCCGGTGCTGGTGCCGGAGCAGGTGCTTCGCTCGGAGCGGAAGATGCAGCCGACTCGGATTCCGTCGGCGCAGTCCCGGTAGCCGAGTTTTGGGTTGCCGGAGTGGAGTAGTAACCACCCAGGCCAACGCCACCCTTGTAGGCGTTCACGCCCCAGTACACCGGGCTTGCCGGCTCGAAGTACTCAAAGTCTTGATCCGCCAGCTCAGTGTCCAGGACCTGCTTCCAGATCTGCGACGGCGTGTTCGAGCCGAACATGTTGCCGCCCCACTCATTGAAGATGGCGGAGGTGTTGTCGGCGGTACCGACCCACACGGCCACAGCGAGCTGCGGGGTGGAGCCGACCATCCAGGCGTCCTTGTTCATGCCGGTGTTGCCCAGCTGCGCAGTGCCGGTCTTTGCCGCGGACGGGCGGCCGCCAGCGAGCACCGCGTTGGAGTACGCCGGCACGGTCTGCATTGCTTCGAGGACGTTGTCCGCCACCTGCTCGGAGACGCGACGTTCGGTGTAGTTGCGGTCCACCTCGTAGAGGACCTCACCGTTGGCGTCCACAACCTTTTCCACGAAGTGGGTCGGGTGCATGGCGCCGCGGTTGGTCAGGGTTGCCACTGCGGTAGCCATGTCCAGCACGCGCGACTGGTACTGGCCCAGCACGATGCCTTCGTAGGGCTGGCCGCCGTTTTCACGCAGCGTTACAGGGATGCCCGGGATGGACTTGGCCACGCCGAGGGCATGCGCCATGTCGGCGGTGTCCTGGGTGGTGTTATCCAATTCGTCCTGGATGCGCAGGTACGCGGTGTTGGAGGACACGCGGGTGGCCTCAGTCATGGACAGCATTCCGCCTCCGCCGCCGTCCCAGTTGGTCACGACGTGGTTGCCCGGCAGGGTCACCGGGGAAGAATCGAACATGGACGTCAGCGGGATGCCCTGCTGCAGGGCGGCCGCGAGCGCGAAGATCTTGAACGTCGAACCCGTTTGCAGGCCCGCGTTGGCGTAGTCCCAGCCAGACGGGTCGTCGCCGCCGTAGTAGGCGCGCACGGCACCGGTACTCGGCTCGATGGCAACGACGCCGGAGCGGGCGTCATCCTGTAGGTAGGACAGGCGCTGACGGGTGATCTCTTCGACGTTTTGCTGGGTGCCGGCATCGATCGTGGTGGTGATCTGCAGGCCACGGTTGGTCAGGTCGTCCTCGGTGATGCCGATGGTGGCCAACTCCGCCACAACCTGGTTTTTAATCAGGCCATTTGCGCCGGTTGCTTCCGTGTAGGCCGAGTAGGTGGCCGGGTCACGGGTCTCCGGGTAGTGGGCGGCCGCGCGACGCTCCTGGGTGATGGCGCCGGTTTCCACCATGCCGTCCATGACGTAGTTCCAGCGGCCTTCCGCGGCTTCGCGGTTGCTCCACGGGTCAAGCTGGCTCGGCAGCTGGATCGACGCGGCCAGGACTGCGCCCTCCTCCAGTGTGAGCTGGGAGGCTGGTTTGTTGAAGTAGGCGTGCGCTGCGGCTTCGATGCCGTAGGCGTTGCGGCCGAAGTAGACCGTGTTCAGGTAGGCGCGCAGAATGTCGGCCTTTTCCCACTGGTTGGTCATCTTCACCGAGTAGACGAGCTCTTTAGCTTTACGCTCGTAGGAGTGCTCGTTGCCCACCAGTGCGTTCTTCACGTACTGCTGGGTGATGGTGGAGCCGCCACCTGCGGATGCGTTGCCGGTGAGCTGCCCGATGGCGGCGCGAGCGAAGCCTGTCGGGGAGAAGCCGGAGTTGGTCCAGAAGTCACGGTCTTCTGCCGCAAGCACCGCGTTTTGGACGTCTTCGGGCACCTGGTCAAGCGGGATCTGCTTACGGTTGCCTTCCGGCGGGACGATGCGGGCGAGTTCCTTGTCGCCGTCGCGGTAGAAGATGTTGGAGATCTGCGCCGTTTCAATCTTGCCCGGCTCGGGCACCTCGGCGCGTGCGTAGCTCCAGAAGAACCACGCCAGCGGGATCGCCGCAATCATGGCCAAGAACAGCAAGAACGCGATAAACCACTGCCATGCGCGCGACCGTTTCTTGGTTGTGACGGTCGTTGAGCCATTGCTTTTCTTTTTGGCGGTCGTGTCGCCGCCGTTGTCTTTATCTGACACTCGTTTTTCCCTGCGCAATTTGACTCGCGGCCCCCGCGGGGAGGGCGAAACCGCGAGCTACCTACTCGTTTTCTATGCACACCCTACCCGGCCAACGCGAAATCACACTACTGGTACTGCAGTGACTTCCTTTAACAGATGGTTCCACTTGCAGTCGCGGCAAACCTCCACGAAGTGGACGGTGATGGGGCCGACCTCGTGCACTATGCGGTCGATTTCTTCTGCGCTGCGGGCGGTGCCGGTGCGTCGGCCGAGTTTTTCGCTGTATACCCAGGTGATCTCCCGCAGTTCAGCGCCACAGATGGGGCAGGGCCGTGGGGATGCGGTGCCGTGGTGTTCGGCGGCGGCGCGGAGGATGAAGTCGGCGTCGCAGGCGTCGTCGATACGCATGCGCCCTGCGTTGAGCTCGCGCAATGCGTGGCGACGACGCCACTCGTGCGACACCTCACCCTCATACACAAACATCTGCGCAATGGTAACGCCGTTTTCGGTGCGTCGCCGACGCCACATATGATGTTGATGTTCAAACGTTTGCTAGCGACACTGCCACTTCGAGGAGCCACGACGTGAGCCACCACGCTGTATCCCCCGAGTCTGCACGCCTACCGAACACTGTCGATTCGGATGCTCCTCTCCGCGTTGCGGTTGGCTGGGACACCACAAGCGGCGAAGCCGTCGAGTTTGCCGCCTGGCTCGGCCGCTCCCTGCCGATGAAGGTGCAGGTCATGGCATCTGCGCAACTGCCGCCGATCCAGGCGCTGACAACCTCGGCGAAGAGCCGCAAGAAGCAGCTGAAGAAGATGCGCGAAGAGTTCCACAAACGCGTGGTCGAAGAACTCGACGGGCAGATCCCGAAAGCGCAGTGGTCCAAAGAGGTGGCCACACTCAAGGACGGCAAAGATACCGTCCGCTCGCTTCTCGACAACGCCTTAGAGTTCAACGCTGACCTCATCGTCATGGGCTCCCGCGCAAAATCACCCAAGGGCCGACTACGCCCGTCCAGCGTTACGGACGAAATGCTCTACTCCTCCCCCATCCCCCTCGGGCTGGCACCGCGCGGAGTGAAGCTGTCTAAGAAGGGCATCACGCGCGTGACCTACGCCGTGGTGGACACCGACGGGAAGAAAGAGCCCGAGTTTTACGGCCTGGACTACGCCACCGCCCTCGCGTGCGCGCTGCCCCTGCCGCTGCGCATCATCGCGTTCTCCCCGACGAGTTACGACGAGCACGGCCCGAAATGGTACGAACGCACCCTTGGCATGCTTGACCACGCCCGCGACCGAGCCTGGGAGTACGCATGCGAACTCTCCCCCGACCGCCTCGACCATTTCGACGTGACCAGCTCCGTGTCCACCGGCAAGAGCTGGAAGCGCTCGATTGACTCGGTGAAGTGGCGCAAGGGCGACATCATGTGCCTGGGTTCGCAGCCGTCGCCGAATCTGCGCACGGTGTTTTTGGGCACGCTCGAAGGCGAGTTCATCCGCTACGCGCCTGTGCCCGTCATCGTCTGTCCGGAGGCAGCGAAGTAGGTTAGGGCGTATGCGCGACCATCCTGAAAACGACCTGCACTCCCCCGCCGACCGCTTTTCCCGCGTTCGCCCGGAGCCCCGTTCCTTTGATGAGTTGGCGGATGCCCCGGATCCGCTGGAGGTAGACCGGCGCAATAAGCGCTCCACCCGTCAGGCGATCACGTGGGCGCTGGGCACCGTTGGGGTGACGTTCCTGTTGGCGTTTGTGTTAGGCCTGGTCGCCCGCCTGCAGGGCGGGCCGCTGTGCAGCGACGGCGACGCCACCTGGCTGTGCACCCCAACCTGGCGCACCACCTGGGCTGTAGTCACCTCTCTCCCACCGATCGCCGGCCTGATTGGCTGCGCGGTGATCATGGTGCGCAAACTCAACCGCTACGAGCGCTGGATCCCGTGGATGGGCGTGTTCTGGATCCCGCTCGTGCCGTTCACCATGGCGTGGCTGATTCTGACTATTGGGATGCTGGCAACGATGTAGTTGCGCACTGCGCACAGTACGGGTTCTTCTCCCGGCAGGCCTCGCAGCTTAAGTACTGCTGGCGGCACTCCGGCTCGTTGGCGCAGTTGTAGAACTGGTTGGTCGCCTCCCCGCAGTGCACGCAGTGGCCGAGCTGGACGTAGTCCGGGTCGTCCGCGGAACCGAATTCGGTGTGCATGCGGTCGTCGAACACGTAGAGGGAGCCTTCCCACAGTCCGGAGTTGCCGAAGGCTTCGCCGTAGCGGACGATGCCGCCGTCGATTTGGTAGACCTCTTCGAACCCGCGGTTGATCATCAGGCTGGACAGCACCTCGCAGCGAATGCCGCCGGTGCAGTACGAGATGACCGGCTTGTCCTTCATCCAGTCGTACTTGCCGGACTCGAGCTCTTTGATGAAGTCGTGAGTGGTTTCCACATCTGGCACCACCGCGTTTTTAAACCGTCCGATCTCGGCCTCGCGGGTGTTGCGGCCATCGAAGAAGACCACGTCCGGGTTGGCCTCCACGAACTCGTTGACCTGCTGCGGAGTGAGGTGCTTGCCTCCCCCGATCACACCGTTTTCATCAACCTTCAACTCCCCCGGCGCGCCAAACGCCACGATCTCGTCGCGGGCTTTGACGCTGAGTTTCGGAAAGTCTTCGGCACCGCCTTCGGACCACTTGAACTCGATGCCCTTGAAGTACTCTTTGGTCTTCTTCGCGTAGGTCTTGCAGGCACGGATGTCGCCACCGACGGTGCCGTTAATGCCGTGTTCGGAGACGATAATCCTGCCGGTCAGGCCGAGCCCTTCGCACAGGTCACGCTGCCACAGACGCACCGCGTCCGGGTCGGCGATGGGCTGGAACTTGTAGTAGAGCAGGATTTTGCTGGTCATGCCTGGCAGTCTACGTCGAGCGGGTCCGTTCTTTGTAGGCGTATACGTCGCGCGTGTACACGCGGCGGTGTGTACCGACTCTGTGGCCGGGCAGTGTGCCTTCGTCGATAAGCTTGACCACGTATGGACGAGACACGTTGAGCAGGTCAGCTACCTGCTGGGTGGTCATTTCATCTTCGGGGCTGGGTGGGCGCATGAGGCGCCCCTCCGCAAGATCCTCGAGCAGATCACGGATCCAGGCAGCGGTCTGTTTGGGTAGCGTGACTTCCTCACGCTGGTCAGCTCGGGCGGCAGCAATGCCGTCGTTGAGCTGAGCCAACGCGGTCTCCACCGGCGGTTGTTGTACAGGCATACAGGCGACCATAAACCACAAATACAACGAGCGGAGCCGTTTTAAAGAAGAAATCTAAGATTTTCTTAGCGTTTGTGGTACAGCCCTTTTCGCCAGTACTGCGGCTCAGACGTTGCAAGCACACCAAGGTTGCGGAAAATGCCCTCGTCCACAGACCCAAGGATCGCCGTGATGTGAGCATCGCAACCACGAAGGGACTTCAGGTGATCCAACGCGAGCGCCGCGTCCGGGTTCGAAGCCGCCGACACGGACAAGGCAATAAGTACCTCGTCGGTGTGCAGGCGCGGGTTGACCGAACCCAGGTGGCGGGTCTTCAGCGACTGGATCGGCTCGATGGAATCGGGGGAGAGCAGGTGCACATCGTCGTCGATACCCGCGAGCTGCTTCAGGGCATTGAGCAGCACCGCAGCCGAAGGTCCGAGCAGGTCAGAAGTCTTACCGGTAACAATGCGGCCGTCCGGCAACTCAAGTGCCGCGCCCGGCTTGCCGGTCGCCTCCGCGACGTCGAGCGCAGGGGCAACCACAACGCGGTCCTGCACAGAGAGATCCGCCTTGCGCATCACGTTCATCACACGGTCAGAGATGGAGGAGTCGGAGCCGGTGCGGCGTTCGTCGACACGCGATGCAAAGTAGCGGCGAATGATTTCCTGCTGGGCGGCGTGGCGGCAGGCCTCGTCGTCGGAAATGCAATAGCCCGCCATGTTGACGCCCATGTCGGTCGGGGACTGGTACGGCTCGGTGCCCGTAACCTCACGCAGCAGCGTCTTCAGCAGCGGGAAGACCTCAATGTCGCGGTTGTAGGAGGTGACCTTCTCCCCGTAGGCGTCGAGGTGGTACTGGTCGATCACGTTGATATCGTCCAGGTCCGCGGTGGCCGCCTCGTAGGCTAGGTTCACCGGATGGGAGAGCGGCAGGTTCCAGATGGGGAACGTCTCAAACTTGGCGTAACCTGCGGCAATGCCTCGCTGGTTCTCGTGGTAGACCTGCGACAGACAGGTGGCCAGCTTGCCGGAGCCAGGTCCCGGCGCAGTCATGACAATCAGGTCGCGGGAGGTTTCCACATAGTCGTTGCGGCCAAACCCTTCTTCGCTGACCACCTTGGCGGTGTCGTTGGGGTAGCCAGGGATCATGTAGTGGCGCGACACCTTCAGGCCAAGGCGAGAAAGACGCTCGAGGAACGCCTCCACGGTGCGGTTGTGGCCGTCGAGTTGGGTGCACACCACATTTTCGACGAGGAAGCCACGGTCGCGGAACACATCCACAAGACGCAGCACGTCATCTTCGTATGTAATACCCAGGTCAGCGCGCACTTTTTGGCGGATGACATCACCAGCGTTGAAGCAGATGACAATTTCCACTTCGTCCTTGATGCGGTCAAGCATGGCGATTTTGTTATCCGGAGTGAATCCGGGGAGAACACGGGAGGCGTGGTTGTCGTCGAAAAGCTTCCCACCCATCTCCAGGTAGAGTTTGCCGCCTACCTCGGCTCTCCGCGCTTGGATGTGCTCGGACTGCATTGCAATGTATTTTTCGCGGTCAAAACCGGTCGTGTACGGCATGCGCGCAATTCTATTGCTTTGCTGCGACACCACGCACCCCGCTACCTCCACACGGTGGTAGCGCTACGGTGGCAGGCATGTTTTCCTCCACGTTTACCGCCGACCAGATCCGAGCTGCGGAAGCACCCCTGCTTGCGGCGCAGGAGTTCGAGGACCAGTTGATGCAATCCGCTGCCCACGCCGTGGCGGAGGTAGCCAACGTGATGCTCGCTGAAGGTACTGAGGCACGCGCCCGGGTGCTCGTGCTTGCAGGGCCTGGCGGCAACGGGGGAGACGGCCTCTACGCCGGCGCGGAGTTGTTGCTGGCAGGCCACCGGGTGGATGCGGTGTTGCCCACAGGCTCGGCGCAGGAGCGTGCCCTGCGGGCGTTCACAGCGGCCGGCGGGGAGGTGCTGGAGGAACTCCCGGAGCAGTGGCAGGACTACGCCCTGGTTATCGACGCGATGACGGGCATCGGCGCGACCGGCGAGGTACGCGAGAACCTTCGCCCCGCCGTCGAGTTAGCCAACGCACTCAACGCCCAAGTGCTGGCCGTGGACGTGCCCACCGGCGTGGAGGCCGACACCGGCTGGGCAGGGCAGTGCCACGTCAACGCCGATGTGACGGTCACCTTCGGCGGGTTGCGCCGCGCCCACGGGCTGTCGCCAGCGTGCGGGGTGCAGTTGCTCGCCGACATCGGATTGCCGGGCAAGCGCCTGCACGAAACGCTCGGCGACCAACTCACCTTGTGGGCAGAGGATGGCCCGCCGCTGTTGATTGCAAACCGGGCGGTGCTGCCGGAGCAGAAGTGGACCGAGCAGAAGTGGCCCGACGGGATACAGACCCTGTGGCAGCCACCGCTCCAAGACATCGCGCCAGGGCCTGAGGACGACAAGTACACCGGTGGTGTGGTCGGCATCCGCGCAGGCAGCGGCGACTATCCCGGCGCGGCTATCCTGTCTACTGCGGGCGCGGTGAACGCCACACCGGCGATGGTGCGCTACGCCGGCCCGCAGGCGGTGGAGGTGGTGCGGGCGCATCCGGAGGTCGTCGCTACGCACACGCTCCAGGATGCTGGCCGGGTGCAGGCGTGGGTGTTTGGGCCGGGCGCGGGCACCGACGAGGCTGCGGCGGCGGAGTTGCGGTGGGTGCTCGGCCAGGAGGTGCCTGTGCTTATCGACGCCGACGGCCTGACCCTCCTCACCCAACACCCCAACCTGCGCGAACAGGTGGCCAAGCGCGAACAGATGACCGTGCTGACCCCGCACGACGGCGAGTTCGCCCGGCTGTGTGAAGCCGCCGACGTGGGGGAGAGCGATCGCATGGCGGAGACCATCGCCCTGGCCGCCGCGCTGCAGTGCACGGTGGTACGCAAGGGGCGGGTGACGGTGATTGCGCACGAGGGCGACCCGTACACGGCGTACGCGATCGACGCGGGGCATTCCTGGGCGGCGACTCCGGGATCGGGCGATGTGCTCGCGGGCATCGCGGGGGCGCACCTGGCGCTTATGCATGCCAAGCGGCTATGGGAGGAGGTCGCACTCGCCGGCGCGGTGGCCGTGCACGCTTTGGCTGCGAAACTGGCCGCTGCTACTGCGTACGGTGACGCGACGGCGCCAGCGAGCCGGATCGCCGAGTTCATCCGCCCCGCAACCGCGAAGATGCGAAATGATGCTTGATGCGGTCGTGATCGGCGGCGGCCAGTCCGGCCTTGCCGTGTCGTATTACCTACGCAAATACGGCGTGAACTTCGTGGTTTTGGATGCCGCCGACGCTCCCGGTGGGGCGTGGCCGAACTACTGGGACTCGCTGACGCTGTTTTCGCGCGCGGAGTTTTCCAACCTGCCGGGTTGGCCGATGCCTTCGTTTGATGGGTATCCGCCGCGTGATCATGTCGTCGATTATTTAACGCGCTACGAGGCCCGCTACGACCTTCCCATTCGCCGTGGGCAGCGCGTGGAGCGTGTGCTTATCGACGACACTGGCTTCACCATCCGCCCCCAAAACCTCCACGCCCGCAACGTGGTGGTTGCAACCGGGATCTGGTCGGCGCCGTTCGTGCCGTTTGTGCCGGGTGAGTTCTCGGGCAGGCAGTTGCACTCGGCGCACTACACGCGACCGGGAGATTTCGCAGGCCAGCGCGTCGCGGTCGTCGGTGGCGGTAACTCGGGTGCCCAGATCACGGCGGACCTCGCGCTAGCCGGGGTAAAGGCGCAGTGGCTGACACGTTCTGCACCGGGTTTCATGCCGGACGACGTGGACGGTTCCACGCTGTTTCGCCGCAATCGTGAGCGCCTCACTGCGATTGCGAAGGGGGAGCCAGATCCGGGCGGGGTGGACTTCGGCGGAGAGATCGTCGTCGTACCGGAGGTGCGCCGAGCGCGCGACGCCGGCCTGCTTCAGGCGCGTCCGATGGTAGGTTCGCTCGACGAGGTGGACGCGGACGTGATCATCTGGGCAACCGGGTTTCGCCCGGCCCTCGGGCCTATCCGCGGGCTGCCCCGGGACACGCATGGTTTGTACGTGTTGGGGTTTGACAACATCAACGGACCGGGTGCCGGAACGATTCGAGGGGTGAGCCCGTTTGCCCGCGATATTGCGGCTCGGATCGCCGATTCTTTTGGCGCACACCGTCGCAGGTAAGCACGCTTCGACAAAATTACATAGGTGTTATTTAGGCCTTGACGTGGAAAAATAGCCCTTTTCGGGGATACATTCACCTTTTCGTTGCATGAGAGTTTCCTGAGTAGCACTAACTCAGCTTTCTCCAACCAGCACGTACGTTAATTAAGCACGGACTGGCCCGCACTTGAGACGCAGGTCACCCTACTCACGAAGGGTGAATAGTTGGACATCTGCGCTACGCTTACTTATGTGTTAAATAAACGGAGGATCGCAGCGCTTGCCCTGACAGCTACTACAGCAGCGGCTGTCACTGCCGTGCCCTCCGCCGACGCGGCCACTGTAGGCAAGCCCATTAACGGCGTGTGCTCATTGCAAATGAGCATTGCAGAAAAGGATTTCGCCGCAGCATTGCCGCGAGACCTTAGGAGCCCCCAAGCGCAGCAAAAACAGCAGTGGACCAACGCCTTCGAGGTAGCGTTCCCGGAAGCTGCGCCCATCGCACAAGAATTCCTCGAAGCATTCAACGGCCCATACTTCAGGCAGTTCCATGCCAACCGCAACGCTGAAACCGCCCGTTGGGAAGACCGCATCGCTACTGCCGCAAATGTAGATCCGGCAGGCGCAAAGTGGTACTTCACCGAAATCATGAACAGCGTGCTGGTATCCAGTGAAGACGGACTGGCGCTGGATCATGTTGAGTTCTGGCGCGTTGTGGATGACGCCCTTGAAAGTGGCACCATCAGCGCCACTGACCCACGCGACATTTACCCCGCTTTCCCACAGGAAATTAGCGACAGGCTTCTCGAGGGCGCTCTGGCAGACATGCCGGCAGACCAGCGCAAAAAGTGGGTAAACGCGCACGCCTCGTCCAAGGAAGCCATCGGCTCGGTCAATGCGGCACAGTTCCGCGATGCCTTCAAGAAGGCACGCGAGGCCTGCGCCAATGGTGGCGGCTCGGTCACTCTGCCCGTCGCTCCCAAGCCGACCACTCCGTACGACGTGCCACCGGTACAGCGCGGCAAGGACAAGCCTGGCAAGACCACAGAGCCGTCCACACCGACTGAGTCGAAGACCACCACCAACATCAGCGTTGACTTCTCCACCTCGGTTGAGCGCCAGAAGAACGAACCACAAGCGTCGATGCCTGTCGGTGCGATCATCGGCATCGTCGTCGCTCTGTTGACAATCATTGGTGGCGCTGGGGCAGCATTTGTCATGGGCGGGCGATAGGCGTAATTTGGCGCGGTGTCCAACACCGCGAAAACCCCCCAGAAAACCCCGGGCCAATTCCCCCTCGTACCACTGGCGGCGATGAGTTTCGCCGCCTTTGTTTATGTCACTTTCGAGATGTTCTCGGTGGGGCTCATCTCCCCGATGGCGCGAGACCTCGGCGTCTCCGAAGGCCAAATTGGCCTCCTCATGAGCGTCTATGCGGGCTTGGTCGCAGTGGTGACCATCCCGCTGATCCACTTCACACGCAGCGTCAATAGGCGTCCGCTGCTTATCGCCACTCTGGTGTTTCTCCTCGGCGGGATCGTGCTGCAGGCAACAGCCAGCAACTACTGGATGCTGGTGGCCGGGCGCGTCACCGCAGCATTTACACACGGCGTGTTCTGGTCGCTGGTCAACCCGATGGCGGCACGCATCGCTCCCGCCGGGCAGACAGGTAAAGCGGTGGCTGCGGTGTCCATCGGCTCTACCTTGTCGCTGGTTGCTGGCTCGCCGCTGACCACTGCGTTGGGCACGATGATCGGCTGGCGGGCGTCCACGTGGGTGCTTGGCGTAGCGACGATCGGCGCACTGGTCACCCTGATCGCTACCCTGCCAAGCCTGCCGGCGGTGCCACCGGCGAACAGGGCGAAGGTGACGAAGACGAAGTCCGCCATCCCTTCGCTTGTGGTGTACGTGCTGCTCGCGGTGACGGGTATCTTCTCCACCTTTACGTACTTGGCGCTGCTGGTGGAAGGCACCGCCGGCCACGCGTATGTGCCGTTCGGCGTGTCCCTGTACGGCATCGCGGGCTTGGTCGGCATCACGATCGCCGGCCGGAGGGTGGATAGCCGAATGATCCGGCTCAATGCCCTGGCCGCTGCCGTGATGGTGGTGTCCGCCATCGCAGGTTTGCTCGCGCTCGGTGCCGGAAGCGGCCTAGGCATGTTCGCGGTGATCGCCGTGTTCGGCATGGCCGCCGGTGCGCTGCCCACGGTGGCCACCACCATCTTCTTGCACGCAGGCCAGCGCAACCAGGACCTGGCAAGTTCGGTGTACGTGGTCACGTTCCAGGTCGGCATCGCATCCGGTTCCGCGGTTGGTGCTGCGGTGGTAGATGCGGGCTACTTGTCCGGCACCCTGATCTCTACCGGTGTGCTCGGCGCGCTGGCGTTTGCGGTGCTGGCGCTGTGGTCGCGCAGGCTCCTGCGCTAGCGCCAGCGATTGAAGCACCAGACATACAAACCCCAGACATATAAGCGCAGTCTTATGCGTAGACCGGGGTGCGTGCGTTGACGCCAACCTCGAAGACCTCGTCTCGCGGATTGATCAGCGAGCGGTCGTGGGTGACAAACCCGCAGGCAATGTTGCGCTCTTCAACCAGGTCACGCAACAATTTCACAATCTCTTGGGAGCGGTCGTGGTCGAGGGCGGCGGTGGGCTCGTCGGCAAGCAAAAGCTCTGGCTCACCCATCAACGCGCGGGCGATGCCGACGCGCTGGCGCTGACCGCCGGAGAGTTCGCCCATACGGCGATCGCCAAGACCCTCGAGGCCGACCTTGGCCAGGAGCTCATCGGCGCGGTCCGGGCGTGGCTTGATGCCGCGGATGTCGTCGGTGACCAGCAGCTGGTCGCGAACGTTGAGCGCGGCGATCAGGTTGGCCTGCTGGAAGATCATGCCGATCTTGTCGCGGCGCACATCGTTGTTCACCTCAACGCCGTTGAGGGTGGCGGTGCCGGAATCCGGTGTGATCAGGCCCGCGGCGACGGAAAGCATGGTGGATTTTCCGGAGCCGGACTCGCCAACAATGAAGGTCAGCTCGCCGGGCTTGGCGGTGAAGTTCATGTTGTCCAGCACGGTTCGCATTTCCTGGCCGTCCTGGAAGGCGACGGTGACATTTTTCAGTTCAAGCATTATGCGGCACCTCCAAGGGCCTGTTGAGGGTTAACTTTGGTGATGGAACGGGTGGCGATCATTGCGCCGACCATGCCGAGCGCCCAGATGGCAACTGGCGGGGCGACGGCGGTGAGTGCGGTCAGGGAGAACGGTGCAGCGCCCTGCATCGCCAGCCCGAGGCCGAAGGCGACCACGCCTCCGATTAGCGCACCTGCGCCGAGCAGCACCGCGGACTGGCCGAGTGCGTCCTTGAGCAGGTACTTGTTCGATGCGCCGATGGCCTTCAGGATGGCTAGGTCGCGGCCGCGCTGCATCGTCCACACCGTGAGGAACGCGACGATCACCAGCGCGGCGATCGCGTAGAGGAAGCCCTGGATGAGCTTCAGGGAGCCCTGCTCAGAGGAGTACGCGGGCAGGCCCTCGAAGGACTCCTTTAACGACACACCGCCTTCGACCTCGTGGTCGGCGAGCAGCACGGTGCCGTCAGCGTCGGTGTGCATGATCTCTTTCCAAAAGTCCGTGGGCACCCACAGGACAGGGGAGTGGGAGAACGCAAGGTCCTCGCCAATCGCGCCGACGGTGATGGCCTTGCCGGCGACGGTGATCTCCTCGCCCTGTGTGAGTTCAAGGCCCGGCGCGGCAACCGCGTCCTTGCCCAGCGTCTGGCCGCCCGGCAGCACAGTGCCTTCCGGCAGGGACAGGATCGCCACCGCAGCATCTTCGCCGTTTTGCTTGGTCAGCAGCATTTGGCTGGTGCCAAGCGGGGTCATGCCGTCGCGAGCCTCCACGCGCGAGGTGGTAAACGACAGGTCTTCCGGGTCCTGGAAGACAACGGATTCCGGCTCGAGCGCTTCAAGTGCTGAGGTGTTCTGCTTGCCCAAGCCTGCGGTCAGGCCGGTCAGCACGACCACCAGCAGGGTGATCAGGGTGACCGTGCCCACGATCAGCCCGAAGCGCCCCTTGGCCGACTTCATTTCTCTCAAACCTACGAACATGACACCGATTATGGCCTTGACCTGCACTGTTCCACATCGGGCAGGCGGTTGAAATCCCAATCAACCGATCGGTTGATCTACGCTCAGTCCTATGTTGTCCACGACCCGGATTCTGGATTTGTTGCGCGTGAGCTTGCACGTGCTGGTCGCCGTATTGCTTGTGGTGGGTCTTATGGGGCAATTGCGTATCGACGACCCCCTGCCCGGCCTCGTTCTCTCCACCGTCTTCGCCGCTGTGTACATGGCGGGCACGGTGTGGCACTACGAGGGCCGGGCCTATCCAAGTTGGGCGCCGTACGCGTGGCTGGCGGTCGTGGCCGCGCTGTGGGTGGGGCTGGTGCAGGTTTCCGCGGACTTCGTGTGGCTGGAGTTTCCGCTGGTCATGTTGGGGTGTGTGATCCTGCCGCGCTGGTGGGAGCTGCTGGCTGCGGCCGGCTTGCTGTGTGTGTCCCTGTGGGCAGTGGCAGCGCCGGGTGGAAATATCGGTGCGGTGGTGGGGCCGTCGATAGGCACGGTGCTCGCGGTGTTCATCGTGCACGCGTACCGGGCGCTGCGCGCGGAGGCGGACCACTACAAGCAGATGGCCGATGACCTGCGCTCGGCCCAGCGGGAGCGCGCCGCTGCGGAGCACGCTGCGGGCGTGGCGCAGGAGCGAGCGCGCCTGGCGCGCGAGGTGCACGACACGATGGCGCAGGGGCTCAGTTCGATCGTGCTGCTCGGCCGCGCGCTGGATAAGCAGCTCGGCGACGACGCCGCGGCGCGCGAGACCCTGGACGTGATTCGCTCGACGGCTGCGGACAACCTGGCGGAGGCGCGTCGTTTTGTCAAAATCAACTCGGCGGACACGGTCTCGGTTGAAGACAAGCCCCAGCGTGTGGCGCTTCCGGCACGGTTGGAGCGGCTTGCCCGGGCAGCGTCGGACCGCCAGCGCGCACTCGACGAGCCACTGGAGGTGCAGGTCAACGCGGTTGATTTGCCGGAGCCGGCGGCGTCGGTAGCTGAGCGCATGGTGCGCGAGGGCTTAAGCAACATCGTGCGCCACGCGGGCGCATCTAAGGCGGTGATCACGGTGGATAAGCTGGGCGCGACCGCAACCATCGACGTCTTTGACAACGGCCGCGGCATCTCCGGCAAGGAGGGCTACGGGCTCAAGGGCCTGCGCGCCCGCGTGGAGGAGATCGGTGGGGAACTTTCGGTGGAGGGCAACGTCCTCGCCGCGACACTGCCTGTGGAGGAGCAATGACGCTGCGCGTAATGCTTATCGACGACCACCCGGTCGTCCGCGCCGGCCTTCGCGCCGTTCTCAACTCGTTCGGCGATATGGAAGTGGTGGCTGAGGCCGCCGACGGCGATGTTGAGGTGCCGGGAGACGTGGACGTGGTGGTCTCCGACATTCAGATGCCCGGCGCGTCCGGAATCGACCTGACCCGCCGTTTGGTCAAGGCGGGCGGGCCGCCGGTGCTCATCCTGACCACCTACGACACGCAGGCCGACGTGGTCGCGGCGGTGGAGTCCGGCGCGATGGGCTACCTGCTCAAAGACGCGCCGGAGGATGAATTGCATGACGCGGTGGTGCAGGCGTCGAAACGCAAGCGCGTGCTCTCTCCGCAAGTGGCGAATGTGCTGGCAGACCGTCTGGTCAACCCCGACGAGGCTCTGTCCGCCCGCGAGATCGAACTGCTTCGCGCACTGCAGACGGGCGCGTCGAACCGGGAGATCGCCGAACAGCTCTTCATCTCCCAAGCCACGGTGAAAACGCACCTGATCCACATCTATTCAAAGTTGGGGGTTGACAACAGAACAGCTGCCGTAGAGCAAGCTCGGCAGCGTCGCATCATCTAGTGTGTCCCGTATGACTTTCATCGAGCTGCATACTGGGCCCTGGCGCGCCAGTACCTGCTTGCTGGGGCTCAGCGGCCCGCATGACGCGCCAGTTGGCTTGGCCAGCCTGACCTGGCGCCATAACGGCTCGCTGCGTACCGGCGACGATTTGGACCGCCCTCAAGGGCAGATGTTCATCGAGGCAGATGCGTTGCCCGCCCGCCAGCAAATCGCCGAACCTGAGGCGTTTCCGCTGCGTACCGTGACCACTCGAACCGCCGGCGAGGCGTACGTGTTCATCGGTGAAATGTTCGGCCGCAAAGGAGAAATTGAGACGCTCACGCCGTGTGTCGCAGCGCAGATGACGCTTGCCACGGACGCTGAACTTGCGATGACGCTCAACCCTGACTTCGAGTACGCCATCATTGCCTGCGACGGCGATATCGAGGTCAACCGCTCCTCGGTGGTCTCTCACTCCCACATGCTCATTGGTCCGGGTGAGCGCACGCTCGGTTTGGAGAACCGTTCCGAGCATTTCACCCACGTGCTGGTGTTGGGTGGTCTTCCCGAGTAACACGAACCGGGGAGATCTTGCCCACATATAGGCCACTTACCGTGCAGACATGCGGTAACAGCGCAATAATCGGATAGTGCTATATATTCTGATTGCTGTCTTGGCCGTCGCTGCCGTCGGCTACTTCATTTACAAAAAAGTCCACGCCGCCTCCGCCATCTTCGCGGTGGGTGTGCTGCTGCTCATGATCGCCGCCGCAACCGGCCGCATCGACTACGCCTCAACCGAGTTCGAATCTTCCGGCAACGCGTTCTACGACGAGTTGCTCATCATCGAGGCCCTGTTCAAGTCCCGTTTCGCCGGCACCGGCATGGCAATTATGGTGCTGTTCGGTTTCGTCGGCTACATGCGCCACATCGGCGCCGACGCAAAGACCGTAGTGGCACTGTCTAGCCCGCTGCGTCGCTTCAACGGCTCCTACTGGCTCGTACCCATCGGCTACTTGGTGGCGACGCTGCTGTCGTTCGTGGTGCCCTCTGCCAGTGCGTTGGCGCTGTTGCTCGTGGCCACGCTCATGCCGGCGTTGATCGCTGCGGGGCTGACTCCGCTGACGGTGGGTGCGATCGTCGCTACGGCCTCCACTATTGCCCCGTCCCCGCTGGAGGCGGGCCTGATTCAGGCCGCTGACCTGACCGGCATGACGGTCACCGAGTTCACCTTCGGCAACGTGGCTAAGGCCACCATCCCGGGCCTGATCGTCATCGCGTTTGTGCACATGTGGTGGCAGCACCGCTGCGACAAGAAGGACCTGGTCAAAGCCGGTGCCGCCGCAGGCGAGGCCGACCTGGAGGCCGCGAAGCACGAAGAGTCCGACCGCCGCATCCACGAAGCCATGGAGCGCGCCGAGGGCCTGCCGGGCTTCTACGCCATCTTGCCGCTGATGCCGCTGCTGCTGATCATCGTCTCCGCAATCCTGAACCGCCTGGACATCGTCGGTTTCGAGGCCGGCATTCTCCCCGTGACCGTCGTGTCGCTCATGCTGACCATGATCATCGAGGCCATCCGCCTGCGCGACGTGAACTACGCCGCGGATTCCCTCCAGGACTTCTTCAAAGGCCTCGGCGAGGGCGCCGCAGGCGTGGTGTCCCTCATCGTCGCCGCCGCCATCCTGGTGGAAGGCATCACCCAGATGGGCGTTATCGAGGGCCTGACCAGCCTCGCCCAGGCGTCCTCGGGTGCTGCGATCCTGATGGTGCTGGTGTTCGTCATCGCCACCTCTGTCATGGCAATGCTCACCGGCTCCGGCGTGGCCCCGTACTTCGCGTTCTCCGAAATGGTGCCGGGCATCGCGGCCGACTCCGCCGTGTCCGCCCCGCAGATGCTCACCTCCATTTGGGCCGCCTCCAACACCATGCGCCAGGCTTCCCCGGTCAACGCTGCGGTGCTCATCGTCGCTGGCGCACTGAACGTGAACCCGGTTGACGTTGTTCGCCGCACCCTCGTGCCGTTGGCAGCGGGCATGGTCACGTCGGTGGTGTGCGCGCTGTTGTTCGTCGTGTAGCAAAAGTCCGTATTGTGACCGGTATGACTGTCTCAGTGCTGATCACCGTCGAAGACTCTTCGCCGGAAATCTCACGTTGCTTCAACGTTGACCCCGACATGACGCTCGGCGCGCTCGCCGAGGTCATCGACGCATCCCTCGGGTTCTCCGGCGCGTCCTCGCACCTGTTCGTGGGCAAGCACGGCACGCAACGTGAGGTGTACGCCGAAAGCCCCGGTGCGGGTGAGCAGCACGAAGACACCATCACGGTCGCTGAGATGGAGCCGATGACCTACATTTACGACGCGGCGGCCGACTGGTCCATCCACGTCGAAGTCCTCGGCCCCTCCCACATCGATGCGCCAACGCCGATGCTTGTCGACGCCGCCGGCCCCGACGTCATCGAAGCCTGCAACGGCCCCGCCATGATGACCGAGTTCCGCCGCCAGGCCCGCCTGCTCGCCGCCGGTATCGAACCCGACGTGGACACCGTCACCTTGCTGTTTAGCTTCCTGCCGGTCATGCCGCCGGAGCGCATGCTGGACCGGCTGACCTTCGCCGACCCGGTCACGGTCGCCTCCCGCATGGCCAACGTCGCCGAGGAGCAGTTTTTCGACGAGATGGCCGCCGCCGAATCCGAGGGTCTAGGCCTGGCGGAGCGCTTTGACAACTTCATCAACTCCCAGCCCGGCCTGCGCGAAATCCTGGACGTGGACCCCCACCCGGAGCGCAACCCGGCGATGATCTCGGCCGTGACCGACTTCTTCAACTCCGTCCTCGGCGAAGGCACCGATTTCCCCGAACTCGCCGAACTGGCCAGCCTGCCCGGCTTCGCCGGCCTGCCAGGGCTCGAAGGGCTCGAAGGGCTTCTCGACGACACCGATGACCTCGAAGCCCCCAACTCCCTGACCTTGGTGTTCGGCGACCTGATCAGCCTGTTCATCGCCAGCGTGCCCTACAACGTGGGCGAGCTAACCCCCGAGGTATCCCGCGAGATCCGCGAGATCACAGCGCTGCCGTTCCCGGGTACCGTCGTCGATTTTCTTCTCGACGCCGGCCTGTTAAAGAAGCGCCACGAAATCCTCACCCCGACCAAGGCGGGCCTGACCTTCCTCAGCAGTGACGACGCCGTCGCCGCCAACGCCGACAACCTGCGTCGCTTCTTCGAATCCGTCATGGGTGCGGACCTGTGGCGCGCCACCGTCGACTGGTTCATCGGGGAGCCCCAACCCAACCCCGACATCGACGACTACATCCCGTGGCTTTACGGCTTCTGCGTCGTCGAAGAGTACGAACCGGGCCGCTCCGGGCTTTCCGACGAAGGCCGCGCCATGATGCACCTCCACCGCGCCTACTACGAAGGCTAGGTCTAGACCCCGCCCGGTTGGCCCCGCCCGGTTAACTCAGGCGAGCACCAGGTAGAGCCCCACCACGGCAATGCCCAGCATCATCGCGGTGAGAATGGCGATGGGGGCGGTGTTCGGGGCGCTGCGCTCGTCGGCAAGAGCAAATGCGTCGCGCCTGTACAGCCGGCGGTTCAGCAGCCCGATCGCCACCGCGCCAAGCGACAACGCGCACGCCGCGAACACAATTAACTCCGGGTAAGCGTCCGCCCAGCGCAGCAGCGTCGCCGCGCACACCAGCATCGCCAGCCCGGTGCGCGTCCAGCTCATCGCGGTGCGCTCCGGCTGCAGGCCCGGGTCCGCGACGACGATGCTCACAGCAGGCTCACCCCAACCACCACCGCGGCGACGAACACACCGATGCCCAGAATCGGCACGATCGCCGGCGCCGGGATTGGTTTGCCGTGGCGCAAGGCGCGTTCGATCCGTACCCAACGCACCGCAGCACCTGCAGAAATAGCCATTGAGATCACGATGATGGTGGCGGCGGCGATGGAGCGCACGGTGTCGTCGATACGCGGAAGCTCAAACGCCTCCAACGCAATCCCGCCCGCCAAAAACGCGAGCGCAGTACGCGTCCACGCGAGGAACGTGCGCTCGTTGGCCAAGGTGAAACGCGGATCCGGCTCGTTGCCATCCGGAAACACCCGTCGGGTAAACCAACCACGCTCACTCATGCGCTCAACCCTAGCGCCGCATACACCGTCAGGAGAACCACCCCAACCGCAGCGATCACCCACATCGCGCTATTGCTTTGCGACGACACCCTCGCCCACACCGCCCCCAACAACGCACCCGCCGCGTTGCAGATGATATCGTCCGTATCGCTATACCCCCACCCGCCCAGATACTGCGCCGTCTCGATGCCCAGGCTGAACAGCGTGCCTGCCGCGAGCGCCCTCACGATCGAGCCCCGATACGCCACGAACCCCACCGGAATGAACAGCGCAATGTTGCCAAACAAGTTCAGCCACGGACCCCACCACACCCGCGCACACGTGAACGTCTGCAACGGATTCAGCCGGATCTGACTGATCTGGTGCGACTCCGCCGCCCACACTCCCGGGATCGACACGAACGCCTTACCCACCGTAAACGCAAGCACGACAACGACAGTCACCACTGCCGCGGCGACCGTTGCCGGTGTACTTCTGGTCGTATTCACCCGCCCCACGGTAGACGCACGTTAGGCTGGCGACCATGAATAGCACCTTGCTGGTTACTGACAATGGTCCCGAGATCGTAGAAACCCGCGATGAATACGCCGGCGAAGGCGACACGCTGATCAACGTCTCGCACTCGTCGCTGAACTACAAAGACGCAATGGCACTGTCCGGCAACCGCGGTGTCCTGCGCGAACTGCCGCGCGTCCCCGGCATCGACGCGGTGGGCACCCTCGAAGACGGCACGCTGGTCACGGTGAACGGCCGTGGGCTGGGGGAGCGCCGTCACGGTGGCTACACCCCGCGCGTGCGTATCGACGACACCCACATCACCCGCGTCCCATCCCGCTTCACCGCCGAGGACGCCGCCGCCATCGGCACCGCCGGCTACACCGCGGCACTCTCCGTCGCGGCGTTCGAGCGCGCCTCCTACTCCGTGGACGGACCCATCCTGGTCACCGGAGCGACCGGCGGCGTCGGTTCCATCGCCGTGTCTCTGCTCGCGGAGCGCGGCCACGAGGTCTGGGCGCTCACCGGGCGTATCGACGAACACAGCACCTGGCTGCGCGAACTCGGCGCCACCGAAATCTTCGACCGCGCCGACTTCACCGGCAAAGGCAAACCGCTGCAGAAGGCGCGCCTCGGCGGCGTGATCGACACCGTCGGCTCCGACATCCTGGCCAACGCGCTGACCCAACTGCGCTGGGGCGGCGTCGCCACCGCATGCGGCATGGCCGCCGGCAACGACCTGCCCGCCTCCGTCCTGCCGTTCATCCTGCGCGGTGTCCAACTGATCGGTGTGAACTCCGTCGACACCCCCAACGACCTTCGCGACGAAGCCTGGTCACTCCTCGACACCTCCCTCAACACAAACGCCATCCGCACCGAAACAATCGGATTGGATGGCGTCATCGAAGCCGGCCAGGCCCTGTTGGAGGGCCGGGGCGGTGGAAGGGTCGTCGTTAAGCTGTAGGCTCCTGCGGCACCGGACCAGCCGAAATCTGCCGGTAGCCGTACGCCAACGCGAGCATCGTCGCCGGCAGGGTCACAATCAAACCAAGACCAAACGGGATCGCACCAATGAGGTTGATCAAACCAGCCAACACCGCGAAGCCCAACAGACGGCCATAATTACGCGCACCCGCCTTGAAACCGCCGGTGAACGCCTGGCCAAACGTGCCATTGTTGTCACCCGCGAACCACGGCTGCAGCATAAACAGCGGGCTGATCAGCAGCATCACCAACAAACCAATGCCGAATGCCGCCATCACCGGGCCCATCACCGCAAAGAACGTCTCCGGGTCATCCATGATCGCCTCCGGGTTCTCCGGGATCATCGTCGGATCGATCGCCGAAAACGCACCAATGCCCAGCGCCGTCAGCAGCACCGTCATGCCAAGCATGGCGATGACCGACAACAACACCGACATGCCCAGCGTCTTACCAAACGTCGGCGACTTCACATCCCCGAAGTTCAGGTTGCGCGCCAGCGTCGCCTGCAACGCCGCACCAATCATCCACGGGCCGAACACCGTCGTGCCGCCCACCTGAATCCAGGTGCCCACCGTCGGCACAAACTGCACCGCCACGCTCAGCAGCAGGTACACCACGCCAAGCGGCAGCCACAGCTTCGGGTTGCCAAACACGGTCTTGAAGCCCCAGCCGATCGCCTCCAAAATGTTCAGCTTGCCAGTGCCCTTCACATGCGACCAGCCGTTATTCGCCGGGTCGTTAATCGGGTGCGGGCTCACACCATCGCCCGGAACGTTGTCCGTCAACTGCTGGCCATGGAACCGCAACGCCGTGTTGCCCGCCATCGACGCCGCCGAATTGACCTCAAACGCGCTGTAGTCGCTGTAGCCGTTTTGGTAGTTGCCGGCTTGGTCGGCGTAGTTGCCGGCGTCGGCGGGGTCGGCGTAACTGTCGTAGCTCGGGTAACCCCCGTCGTTCTCCGGGTGGCTTCCTTGCGGATGCTGCGGATACGGCTCGAAGCCGTCATTGTTCGGAGTGGACATTGATGTGTTCCTTCATTGGATAGGTATCAGTTTTGCCCAGCCGAGTTTAACAACCCTGCGCGGTGGGACGCCGGGCCGGAACGTTGGCGCTGCCCGGGCCGCCTCCTGACAAACTTTGCAAAATCTGTCAGGAACGTTTTCTGACCTGCACGTTTACCGACGCCTGACAGATTCCGCCGTGATCTGTCAGCCGGACGGGGCGGTGGGGGGGGCGGTGGGGCCGGGCCCGCGGGTCGGGGTGAGGCGGCGGGGTCGAGCCGAGCCCGCGGGTCGGGGTGAGGCGGCGGGGCGCCCGGGGTGAGGCAGGCCGGGCATTTTGGGCATCACCGGCAAAATAGTTCCCGGGCGAGGAACTTTCTTCGTCCGGCGGGCTAAGAAAATTCACTACGCCCAGGACAGATCGGGCAGGGCACAAAAAAGTTCCCCGGTTCGACCGAATCCGGGGAACTTTTTTGGGAAGGGTATGAGAAAGGGTAGGGCAGCAGAACCCGAGCAGAACCCCTACTTGACCACGAGGTTGACCATGCGGCCCGGGATCGCGATCACCTTGACTACGGTCTTGCCGTCCACCAAGGCGGCGACGCGGTCGTCGGCAAGGGCGGCGGCTTCGAGGTCGTCCTTAGAGGCGTCGGTGGCCACGTCGATGCGGGCCTTGACTTTGCCGTTGATTTGGACGGGGACCTCGACGGTGTCGTCGGTAAGCCATTGCTCGGCGAACTCCGGGAACGGCTCGAACGTGATGGTCTCGGGGTGGCCCAAACGGGACCAGAGTTCTTCGGCGATGTGCGGGGCCAGCGGCGAGACCATCTGGACCAGCGGCTCGACGGCGTCGCGAGGCGCACCCGACGGGTAGGTCTTGGTCAGGTAGTTGACGTACTCGATGAGTTTCGCGGCGACGGTGTTGTCGCGAAGGTGGGCGTAGTCGTCGCGTACGCCGGCGATGGTGCGGTGGAGGGCTTTGAGGTCGTCTTCCGTAAGCGAAGCGTCCACCACGGTGACCTCGCCGGTGGCCTCGGATACGACCAGGCGCCAGAGGCGCTGCAGGAAGCGTTGTGCGCCGACGACGTCCTTGGTTGCCCACGGACGGGAGGTGTCCAAAGGCCCCATGGACATTTCGTAGACGCGCAGGGTGTCGGCGCCGTAGTCCTCGACGACCTCGTCGGGTGCGACAGAGTTCTTCAGGGACTTGCCCATCTTGCCGTATTCGCGGTTGACCTCTTCGCCCTGGTAGAAGAATCGGCCGTCCTTCTCTTCGACCTCGGCGGCGGGGACGTAGACGCCGCGGGAGTCGGTGTAGGCGTAGGCCTGGATGTAACCCTGGTTGAACAGGCGGCGGTAGGGCTCCTTGGAGGTGACAAAGCCGAGGTCGTAAAGCACCTTGTGCCAGAAGCGTGCGTAGAGCAGGTGCAGCACGGCGTGTTCGACGCCGCCGACGTACAGGTCAACGCCGCCTGGGTCGTTGGCGCCGTGCTCGTCGGGGCGCGGGCCGGTCCAGTAGCGCTCGTTTTCAATGTCGACCAGTGCATCCGTGTTGGTCGGGTCGATGTAGCGCAGTTGGTACCAGGAGGAGCCGGCCCATTGTGGCATGACGTTGGTGTCGCGCCAGTACTTCTGCTTGCCGTGGCCGAGGTCCAGTTCGACTTCGACCCAGTCGGTGGCCTTGGCCAACGGCGGGGCGGGTTCGGAGTCGGCGTCTTCGGGGTCGAAGGCGACGGGGTTGTAGTCCTCTACCTGCGGCAATTCGACGGGCAGCATGTCTTCCGGCAGGCCGTGCGCCTGGCCGTTTTCGTCGTACACGATGGGGAATGGCTCGCCCCAGTAGCGCTGGCGAGCAAACAGCCAGTCGCGCAGTTTGTACTGGATTTTCTCGGAGCCCTTTTGCTTATCGACGACCCACCCAAGGGCCGCTTCAATCGCCTCATCCTTACCCATACCGTTGAGGTCCAGGCCGGATTCGTTGGCGGAGTTGATGTGGGTGGCGTCGCCGGTGAAGGCGGCTTCGGAGACGTCGCCGTCCAGAACAGGCGTAATCGGCAGGCCGAAGACGGTGGCGAACTCGTAGTCGCGCTCGTCGTGGGCCGGGACCGCCATGATGGCGCCGGTGCCGTAGCCGGTGAGCACGTAGTCGGCGATAAAGATCGGGACCTGCTCGCCGTTGACCGGGTTGACCGCGTAGGTGCCCAGGAACACGCCGGTCTTTTCCTTGTTTTCCTGGCGTTCCACATCAGACTTGGCGGCGATGGAGCGCAGGTACGCGTCGACGGCTTCGCGCGGGGTGGCTTCGCCGTTGGTCCAGCGGGTGTCGACGTCGGTGGGGTAGGAGTCGGCCACGAGGTCGTCGACAAGCGAATGCTCGGGCGCGAGCACCACGTAGGACGCGCCGAACAGGGTGTCGGGGCGGGTGGTGAAGACGGTGATGTCGCCGGCGGGCGATTCGAACACGACCTCTGCGCCGCGGGACCGGCCGATCCAGTTGCGCTGCATGCTCTTGACCTTTTCCGGCCATTCGAGCAGGTCAAGGTCGTCAAGCAGACGGTCGGAGTAGTCCGTGATGCGCATCATCCACTGGCGCAGGCGCTTACGGAAGACCGGGTAGTTGCCGCGCTCAGAACGGCCCTCGGCGGTGACCTCCTCGTTGGCCAGCACGGTGCCCAGGCCCGGGCACCAGTTGACCATGGAGTCGGAGAGGTAGACGAGGCGGAACTCGTCGATAGCCTTGTGCTTCTCCTCGGTGGTCAGGTCGCGGAAGTTGCGGCCGTCCTTGGTCTGGCGAGCGCCGGACATGAGGTCACGCACGAGGTCCTCAATCGGGCGAGCCTTCTGCTGCTCCTCGTCGAACCAGGCGTTGTAGATCTGCAGGAAGATCCACTGCGTCCAGCGGTAGAACTCCGGGTCCGTGGTAGCAACGGAGCGGCGCGGGTCGTGGCCGAGGCCCAGCATGGCCAGCTGGCGGCGCATGTTGGCAATGTTTGCCTCGGTGGTCGTGCGCGGGTGGGTGCCGGTCTGGATGGCGTACTGCTCCGCCGGCAGACCAAACGCGTCATACCCCAGCGTGTGCAGCACGTTCTTGCCCAGCATGCGGTTGTAGCGCGCGTACACATCCGTCGCGATGTAACTCAGCGGGTGGCCGACGTGCAGCCCCGCACCCGACGGGTAGGGGAACATGTCCTGAACGTTGAGTTTGTCCTTGGGCAGCTCGGTCTGGCCTTGCGGAGCAAGGTCACCAACCGGGTTGGGTGCGTAAAACGTCTGGTTGTCGCGCCAGTACGCCTGCCACTTCTTCTCGATCTCATTGGCCAGCTCGGCCGTATAGCGGTGCGGGGTCGCCTCAGTCATGGTTATGCAGTGTAGTGAACAGGCATTGCTTATCGACGACCTCCGCCCCGAACGCCATTTCCCCAGGGAATTGTTTTCTGGCCCGTTTTTAGGGCCTGAAAGATATAGAAAAGATATAGCAGGCTTGCGGCCGGACTTTTACCGCAGTTTCCGCAGGTCAGCGAATTGTTCCGATATCTTTCTATATCTTTCGGAATTGTTTTCTGCGCGGATTTACGCGCGAATCCAGCGGGTGCCGCGGCCACGAGGGGGACCTTCCGGATCGATCTTTGCCCTACCGAGGCTTCGAAGGTGTCGCAGGATTCTGCCCGCCTCTGCAACGCTGACGCCAGTTTGATCGGCGATGTCGGCGGACCGGAGGGTTTCGCCGTCGAGAAGCTTTGCTTCGATCCATTCCTGAATACTGACCGTTGCCAGTTCGCCCGCCTGGCCCAAGTTGAGAAGTTTCCGAGCCTCGCCACTGAGTGTCCATTCGTTTGCGTCGGCTACGGAATCGAGGAGGCCGCGCTCCACAAGGTCGTCCATGAGCTCCCTAACTTCAAGCGATGTGAGCTGGGTTTTCTGCACTGCGGTCGTTGCCGTGATGAGCGCTGCGGAGTTGAGGTGCCACAACACAATCAAGGACGCCACACTATCGACGACAACCTCCCCGTAACGCTTCGACAGCCTCCTCAGCCCCTTGATGAAGTCCACGTCCGGTTTTTGTGCAGCCAGAATCACTTGGACGTTCACATCGGTTGCGATAACCTCCGGCTCACTGCGTCCGGTTCGGAGCATGGTTGCCCACATACGGTCAAAACCACGAGAGCTTTCTTCCGCCAACCCCAGCGTGCGCATTGCCGCCATCAGCCGGTTGTTCCGCGGAACCGAGGACGTAGATAGGAGTTTGTCCCGGGTCACACCTGGCGGGAGTGGGCCAGGGGAGGTGACTTTAAGCGTTCGATTGGACTGCTCGACAACCACCGGGCCGGGCAGTCGCCAGTCGCGGTGAATGAATGCATTCGCAACAACTTCATCAACGGCCTGCTCGGGAAAACGGCTGATGGCAACCTCTTCACCGTCGTCAAACTGGACCCGTTCAATCTCAGTGTCACCGTTTTCGGTGATCAGTCGGCGAAGGCGGGGCAGTGCCAGCAGGACCGGGTCTGAAATCAACGTCGCCCGGGGTTCCTCACCCGGCAACGTCCGCCAAAGGTGGCGCACAACCACGTCCGTTGGTTCTGGACTGGCCAGGAGAATCTCGCCGGCGCGTTTAAGTTTGCCGTCGTCACGCAAAAGCCCAAGTTCCCGCAACAGTCCCGTTGTGGTCTGAGGGACGGCAGCATCGAGGCCGCGTGTCCTGCGGTGTTGGCGGAGCATCCTGCGTGCCTCGTCAACTACCGCTAACGGCAAGTCGTCTATCGAGATATCGGCTGGTCCGTTTGAGTAGTCCGGGTTGCGACGTGCCGCGTCGATAGCGCGTCGCTCCTCTTCCGTGATCTCCTTGCAGGAGAATTGGCCGTCTGCGGTGCGTTTCTTCGCGGCGCCGTCGCTACGCGTGTACAACGCCCGCGCTTCAGGGATGTGGATAACAACGAGCCTTGCACCCCACGCATCCAACGCCGTGACCTGGACGTTCATGTTGGGGTTCGTCTTGATGAAGATCCGGTGCGTGATCTTCTCTTCATCCAGTTTGGTACCCGTGAACGCTTCCCTCCCGGGAACCTTGTCGGCGACACCCACCACGATGTACCCCATGGCCGCTTCCCCGTTCGCCATGCAGACGGCCTCATCCACCAACTTGTCGACGAACCGCTCCCTCTCCGCCTGCCCTGCCCCTCGAGCAGCGGGGTCCTCCTTGAACTCCAAGATGAGCGACTCCTGCGAGTCCGCCGTTGCCCCATCGTTGATCGCCTGAAGCGCATCGCGCACGTTGGGGAGAAGGTCATCCCAGGCAGATTCCGTAACCATGGTGCGATTGTACATTTCCCCAGGGAATTGTTTTCGGGGCCGTTTTTGGGATTTGAAAGATATAGAAAAGATATAGCGGGCTTGCGGGCAGGCATCTACAGACGTTTCCCCAGGTCAGAGAATTGTTCCGATATCTTTCTATATCTTTCGGAATTGTTTCCTGCGCATTTATTCGCCCCAAAATGTCCCTACATTACAAATTAATAACGACAACTGGCTATATTGATAGCTGTTCATAACTCCCCTCTAAGACTTGGAGCTCCCGTGAAGAAGATCGCCGCAGCCACCCTGGCAGCAACCATGACCCTTTCCCTCGGCGCTGTTCAGGCCAACGCCGCAACCAACGAGATGCGCGGCACGGGCGACGACCGCGTCTGCGTTCTGACCCTCGATGGCCAGAAGAACAAGATCGAGGTCGCACCAGCCAAGGTTGACGAAAAGGTCAAGGACATCCTCCCGGACAACAAGAACGGCCTGGTGCGCACCAGCGCTGACCTCGGCCAGGCTTTCGGCTCCTCCGACCAGGAGCTCATCAACGGCGCCAACAACCTCGAGGCCATCGACGCCTGCAAGAAGGGCGTGGACTACAAGACCGCCGATATGACCGCGGGCAAGAAGGCTGCCATCATCGGCTCCACCGTGCTCGCTGTGATCTTGGCAATCGCTGGTCTGGCATCGCCGTTCGTCGGCCCGATGATCCAGCAGTTCCTCCCGCGCTAATCTTTGCGACGACACCACGCGGCCGTTCCTCACCGAACGGCCGCTTTTTCGTTGCCCGGCGCCGATAGTTGGTGCGCCCCCAGTTGTCCGCAATGCGGAGTCCGCAATGCCCGTGACACCTGCGGCACCTGCGGTGCCTGCGGTGCCCCGAACAGGGGTGACGAAATTCCCTTTCGGCGACCGTAATTGTCACCCGCCATACATGGGAATATCTTCATAAGTGGAACCTGTTTTTCCCCTGTCCAAGAATTGGAGTTTCCCTGTGAAGAAGATCGCCGCAGCCACCCTGGCAGCAACCATGGCCCTTTCCCTCGGCGCTGTTGACGCCAACGCTGCGTCCAACACGATGTCCAACCTCAACCACAATTGCCGCGTTGTCACCGCCATGGGCATCGATAACATCACTCCAGACACTGCCCAGGAGTACCTGAAGATGAATCCGGAGCTCGATGCAAAGGTTGTAGGCTCCGCAGACATGGCCGAGGCCTTCGGCTCCAGCGACTCCGCAACCATTGACGGCCGCGAGACCTTTAATGCATACAAGGCCTGCGCTAACCGGGAGAACTACCAGTCCCAACCGATGACCGACACCAAGAAGGCCCTGGTCATCACCGGCACCGTCATCTCCGCTCTGGTCCTGATCGGTGGCGTTCTCGCCCCGGTCGTCGGCCCGATGATCCAGCAATTCCTGCCGTTCTAATTTCGATATAGAACACCAAAGCCGCTCCGGCGAATACCGGAGCGGCGTTTTCGTTGGCCACGACCAATCGTTGGTACGGACCCAATTGTCCGCAATGCGGAGTCCGCAATGCCGCAACTAGCCTCGCGGGTATGCACCTTTTCACCATTGGATACAGCAAGAAGACCGCCGAAGAATTCTTTGACATTCTGCGTGACAACGACATCAAGCAGGTCGTCGATATCCGGCGCCACAACTCGAACCAGCTCGCGGGCTTTACTAAGCAGTCCGATCTGCCGTGGTTCCTCGACACCATCGCGGGCATCGGCTACACCCACGAACTCGCCCTCGCGCCCAGCGAGGACCTCATGCACGCCTACCGCAAGGAGGGCCTGCCGTTCGAGGAGTTCGCGAAGAAGTTGCGGGCAGAGTTCGACGAGCGCGCGATGCCGAAACTTGCCGACGCCTCCGTGCTCCTCTGCTCAGAACCCGACCCCGACGTCTGCCACCGTTCCGTGGCGGCGGACTACCTGGCCGAGCAGGACAGCGATGTCGAGGTCGTGCACCTTTAAGCGTCCGCTTGACGACGAACCCATGCCACCACCGGGTCCAACGCCGCAAAGGCCACCCAGTCGGTGTCTTTGCCGTACATATCCACGGTGTCCTGCTCGGAGGCGCTGAGGTTACCCTTGGCCTTCAGCGCGGTGACCAGCCCGCGCATCACCATCTTGTGCTTGAGCGACAGCCCTGAGTAGTTCATCCGGCCCGGCAGGTAGAAGCGGGTGACGGAGTCGGCACGTTTGCCGAGAAGACCTGCCGCCGGGTCGGTCTCGGGCGCTGCCGTAGACATGCACACGGTCACCAGCGCCACCGGCACGTCGGCCGGCAGCGACTTCACAAACTTCGCGCCGGCGTGCGACGGGCCGTGGATGGGGGAGAGGACCACCACCGGCCCGTCGATTGAAGGCGAGGTGGAGGGAATCGGCTGCGCGGTGTCGTCGAGAAGCGATGCGAGCTCCTCGGCGTACTCGCGGGTCGAGCCATAGACGGTGGAGTAATAGATCCGAACCATGACTCTTATTGTGTCACCTAACCGGCGAACATCTGCCAGATGGCGACGCCCATGATGATCACGCCGAGGACGAACACGAAGATCGTTTCGGGTTTGTTGGCAAAGCGGCGGAAGGCCTTGGCGTTGCGGAAGAGCAGCATCGGCACGATGTACACCAGGAAGGTGATGAATACGCCGCCGACGACAGAGATCAGGTCCAGGATGGACGGGTTGATCACGGCTGCAGCAACGGTGGTGACGAACACGAAGACGTAGATGCCCCAGCGCATCGCCTTGGGGCTGATGCGGTCCGCGAACTTCGGGGCGACGGCGCGCACCAGGTAGGTGGTGCCTTCCTCCGCGCCCATGACGTGTCCGAAGTAGGAGGACGCGATGGCGCACAGGGCGACGATGGGGGAGAGCACCGCCAGGAACGGCGCGTGGGTTTCGTTGGCCAGGTAGGACAGCACGGGGATGTTTTGCTCGCGGGCGGCGTCCATGCCGTCGGCGCCGAGGGCGAGGCTGCAGGACCAGACAAAGAACATGGTGAAGCCGACGAGCATGATCGCGGAGATGGCTTCGATTTTGGAGACGAGTTTCTCGGTGGCCTTTTCGTCGCCGTCGAAACGCTTTTGCGCGTCGAGGGATGCTTGGGAGATCGCCGGCATGTGGCTAAAGGAGAACACGAACACCGGCAGGATCAGCAGCAGCGCCTGCCAGGTTGGGGTGTCGGATTCGTAGGAGCGGAAGCTGGCCAGGTCCCACTGGGGGATGAGGTAGATGGACACGGCCGCGAGCGCGATGATCAGCGGGTAGACCAGGATGTTGGCAAACGCCAGGGTCGCCTTCTTGCCCATGGCGTAGGCGCCGGTGAGCACACCCACGCACAGCGCCGCCAGGACCCAACGCGGCAGCTGCGGCCCGCCCAATTGGTTGACCAGGAAGCTGTCCATCGTGTTGGTGATACTCACGCCGTAGATCAGCACGATGGGGTAGATGGAGAGCCAGTACATCAGGCCGGTCATCAGCCCGCGGGTGCGGCCGGACAGCGCGGTAACCACCTGCAGGACGTCGAGGCCCTTCACCGGGGAGGCCGACACGATGCGCGAGTAGGTGCGGTGCGACATGAACACCATCGGCAGCGCCAGCAGCGAGATGAAGATGAGGGGGAGGATGCCGAACGATCCGGCGTCGATAGGCAGGAACAGAATGCCCGCACCGACTGCGGTACCGAACAGGGTGATCGCCCAGGACAGGGTGCTGCCGTCGGGCGCGTCAGCGGCACGTTCGGCCTTGATTTGCCGCATGTCCGCATCTGTCAGATGGTCTAAGTTAAATTCACGCGCTGGTGTGGTCAATGTCGCCTTCCTCGTTAGGGGGTGTCATACGCCACACGGATCATAGACCACGCCTTTGCTTATCGACGAAAAACGCCCGCGGCCCCAAACCTCAGGGACGCGGGCGTACATGCCGTTTACCGCTTATGCGCGGGGGAGGACTGCCAACGGGGACACGTCGATGTGCGTGGCAAGGCCACGATCCTCATCGCGGAACCACGCGCGAATCTGGTCGAACAGGTTCATCATGCGGGTTCACCTCCTTTCAAAGCGTGAAGGTTGTTCACCTTCCGTTCATCTTGAGGCAACCCTAGGCCGGGCCAAATAGTTTGTCAACACCAACGATTGGCCCTTGCGAATAATCCCTGCATACACACTAAAAAATTAATGTGACGCATGTGACTAGAGGAACGGATACGGGTCCCATCCGGTGAAGTACTCAATGCGCTCGCGAGCGATCAACAGAATCGCTGCCACCACCGCCACCAGCACCACAGCCAGGAACACCCAGCCGATCACCCGGCGCGCACCCACGGGTGCCGTGCCGTCCTCCTCAGGCGACAGGAAGTGGATGCTCAACGAGAACAACGCCGGCAGGCCAGCGCCGAGCAGCAAGCCGGTGCCGAGCACCATCAACAGAGACTTCAGAATTTCAAGCATGCCTATACCTCTTTACTGGTGGTCCAGGCCGCGGGTCGTATCCACGATGTGGGCGGGTTCGCCGCGGTGGGGGGTGGTGGGTTCGTCGATAAGCGAATCGCTCTCCCAGTCATCGTTGACATTGTCGCGGTGCACCGGCTCGCGCTGCGCCACGATGAACATGTAACCGCCGCAGATCACAAGCACCACTGCCAACATGATGCCGCCCCACACGGGGTCGCCACCAAGATCCGAGACCCAGCGGGCTGCCCACCAGGTGACGAACGCGACGAACGCGGCGATCGGCAGGGTGGTGATCCACGCGATGGCCATGCGGCCGGCAACGCCCCAGCGCACCTCGCCCTTCGGGCCCGTCAGGCCGGAGCCCATGATGGAACCGGTGGCGACGTGGGTCGTCGACAAGGCCATGCCCAAGTGCGACGACGTCAGAATGATCGCCGCCGACGACGTCTCCGCAGCCATACCCTGCGGCGGGTGAATCTCCACCAGACCCTTGCCCAGGGTGCGGATCACGCGGAAACCACCCGAGTAGGTGCCAATCGCGATGGCGAGCGCACAGGACGCCTGGATCCAAAACGGCATCGTGTGATCCGAATCAAACTGACCCGCGGCCACCATGGCCAGGAAGATCACACCCATCGTCTTCTGAGCATCCGACGTACCGTGCGCCAACGCCACCAGCGACGCCGTACCAATCTGGCCCCAACGGAAGTAATTGTCGCGGTGCTCCTTCTCCGCATTCGACGTCAGGCGGTACACCAGCCAGGTGCCAATCATTGCGACGAGACCAGCCACGAACGGCGCAAACAACGCCGGCAGGATGATCTTGTGCAGCACGCCGCCCCACACGACGCCCTGCCAGCCAATCGCCGCGATCGCCGCGCCAATCAGGCCGCCGAACAGCGCGTGTGACGACGACGACGGGATGCCGTACAGCCACGTAAACAAATTCCACAGAATGGCGCCCGTCAGGCCCGCGAACACGACCAGCAGGAGCCGCTCCGATTCAACCGTGTCGCTGAGGTCAAACACGTCTAGCTTCACAATGCCGTTGGCTACGGTCTTTGCCACCGCCACCGACAAGAACGCGCCGATGAGGTTCAAAATGCCAGCCAACGCCACAGCCGTCTTCGGCTTCAACGCGCCAGTAGCAATCGACGTCGCCATCGCATTCGCGGTGTCATGGAAGCCGTTCGTGAAATCAAAAAACAGCGCCACAACAATAATTAGGACGAGGAGGATAGTGATGCTCACATCCTGGCATTATGCGCCCTAATTAGCACTTAAGAAACTCACGGTCGCGCCATTAACCTCCCGTTTACCAAGCCCTTTGGTGCTACTTTGCTTTACCTGGGGGTTTCCGGCCTACGGCACCTAGCGTTCACCTTCTGGGGGTAGTTAGCCAGCCACGATGTTCCACACAGTGACACCCATGATCACCAACCCCACCACGAGCACAAAGATCGTGTCCGGGCGACGCGCGTAGTGCTTAAACGCCACCGCCTTATGGAACAGCAACACCGGCATGATGTAGACCAAGAACGCAACGAAAATACCGCCGACCACCGAAATCATGTCCAGAATCGACGGGTTCGCCACCGCCACCAACACCGCGGTGACAAAGACGAAGATGTTGACGGACCAGCGCAGGGTGGTCGTCGATACGCGAGACGCAAAGCCCGGCGCGACCACGCGCACGAGATAGCCGGTGCCCTCCTCCGTCCCCAGGAGGTGACCGAAGTACGACGTGACAATCGCAGCGATGGCAATGATCGGGCTCATCCACGCCATGAACGGCGTATCCGTCTCATTGGCCAGATACGACAGCACCGGCACATTCTGCTCGCGCGCCGCATCCATACCCTCCGCGCCGAGCGACAGCGCGCACGACCACACGAAAAACATAGTGAACGCCACCAGCATCAGCGCCGTGACCAACTCCACCTTGGACACCTCACGCTCGACAGCCTCAACGTCGCCGTCCTTCTTCTTCTGCACATCCAACGCGAACTGGCTCAACGCCGCCATGTGGCTGAACGAAAACACCAACACCGGCAGAATCAGCAGCAGGCCCTGCCACACCGGAACATCCGACTCGTAGCCACGGAAACTGGCAAAGTCCCACCGCGGAATGAGATACAACGACACCGCCGCAAGCGCAATGATCAGCGGATACACCAGTGCATTCGCGATCCACAGCGTGATTTTCTTGCCCAACGCGTAGGCACCCGTCATGATGCCCACCGACACCGTGGCCAGCACCCACCGGTCCACCTGCGCGCCACCCAACTGATTGACGATGAAACTGTCCAGCGTGTTCGTAATCGAAATGCCGTAAATCAACACCGTGGGATAAATCCCCAACCAATACAGCACCGCCGAGGCGAACCCCCGCTTGCGGCCCGTCAGCGCCGTGATCACCTGCAGCACATCCAGGCCCTTCACCGGCGACGCCGCCACAATGCGCGCATACGTCCGATGTGAGAAAAACACCATCGGAGCAATAAGCAGCGTAGCGACGACCAACGGCCAGAACCCGAAACTCCCCGCATTAATCGGCAAGAACAGGATGCCCGCACCCACGCCCGTGCCGAAAAGCGTGATCACCCAACGCATAAACGAACCGTCGGGCTCGTCACCCTCGCGGTGCTCCTTGATCTGGTCAATGTCCGCGTCGGTGAGGTTCTCCGCGTCGAACTCGTCACGCGCGAGTTCCAGGTGTTCATCGCTGTACTGCTCCGGCAGGTCCGCGTTAGTCATAAAGAATTACGGTACAGGCGCCTCCGGCACGCTGCGTGTTTTTGTGCGGTGGGGTTGTCGGTGGTTCGTGCGGAACGCCAAGGTGAGTCGGGGGCGTTACGTTCATATGCAGGGCTCGATATGCGTAAGTGCCGGTCAGAGCGTTTTCCGAAATTTCGGCCGTTTTCCCCGGAAACCCCGTGACCAGGGGTTACGCATATCGAGACCTGCATATGAAGCCTGGAGGGGCAGCGTGAGAGCCGAAACGGAAACTGGTAACGACGCAACCGCGGCCAGCGCTAGATTCGGCGGCCGGCGTGGTCGGCGAACTCGTCGAGAAGTTCGAGCACGTCGGGGGAGCGCCACCCGCGTTGGCGCTTATCTAACTGCGCGGACACGGCGATCCCGTCGACTTCCAGGCGCTCGAGTGCGTTGCGGGCGGTCTCCGCTGACACGCTGAACTCTGCGGACACGGTGGCGGTTGTCAGTACGGGGCGCTGCACGAGGAGGTCGAGGACTCGCCAGGCGAGGGCATCGGCACGTGCGGTGAGCAGGCCGTTCCACTCGTTGCGGATCTGCGTGAGCTCTTCTGTCAACCACGCTCCGCGCCGTGCGGCTTCGATCGATGCCCGGGCGAACAGTTGGACGGTGCTATCGACATCACCAGCGCGGTACGCGTCCAGTGCTGCGAAATATCGTGTGGTGTCGGTGAGGAGGCTGGCAGAGATGGGCAGTGCGGTGGTCGTCGCTAAGCAACGGCTCCGCATTAACACGTGGACGAGCGCTCGCCCTGTGCGGCCGTTGCCGTCGGCGAACGGGTGGATCGTTTCAAACTGCGCGTGCGCAATCGCCGCCTGCGCCAGCGCCGGCATGTCGTCGCGTTGCATGAACGTGCCGAGGTCCTTCATCAACGTCTCGAGGTGCCGGTGGTGCGGCGGAACAAACAGAGCGCCGGCGGAGGAGTGGTCGCTACCGCCGATCCAAACCTGCTGGTCACGCAGCCGCCCTGCGATGTTCGGAGAAGACTGCCCCAACAGAATTCGGTGCATCTCCACGATCCCCTGGACGTCCGCCCGCGCGTTCTCCACCGCCGCCGCCATCTGCCGTGTGTTGGCCACGATGAGGTTCGCGTTGGCGCTGCCTCGTCCAGTCACCTCGGCTTCCAGCACTTTCCTTGCCGACGACGTCAGCTTCTCAATCCGACTCGACGCCACCGACTCGCTCCGCAACAACAACGGCGTAAACGGTACGACCCGGTGTGCCTCGGTGGCGTCGAAACGAACCGTCTCAATCGTTGCTGCGTCCAGGATCGTCTGCGTCTCCTGCGACAGTGCAACGCGTTCGTTGGCAATGCGTGGCACCACGGCCGCTGCGTATTGACGCGGCGCATTCCGAATCGCCCGCCGCGAGTACCCAGCAGGCGACGGTGTCCACGGCAGCGTCTCACTACCAACCTTGGGCCAAGTCATGATTTTGACGCTACCACCAAACTTACGGACTTAAGTTTGGCAGTTTGCGCGGACCGCCAAGGTTTCGGTGGCCTTACCGACGTGCCCGTTTCCGTTCATATGCAGGGCTCGATATGCGTAAGTGCC